>NZ_JBHYVM010000011.1:157823-168704 GCF_042750105.1 Streptomyces sp. NPDC059443
AACCTGTTTCACCACCCCACACACGGTTTGGTGGTCCCCCATACAATCCCAATTCTACCAAACCACCGTCCCTGTTCTCTTTTTGTTTGTGCGCCCCCCCCGGGGGGGGGGGCCCCCCCACCACGTGCGGCACTAGGTGAGAACTACGAGAGGGCGGTCAGACAGAACTGCACGAGCCCGGCGTCGACATCGAGGACGATCTTCTCCATCTCCGCCCACGGCGGGTGGAAGCTCTTGCCCCACTCGACCGTGAAGGCCAGGATCTTGCCCTTCTGCGCATCGACGATGTGGCGCGCGTAGGAGTAGTCGTCGCTGGTCCCGCAGGTCGGGTACAGGTCGAAGGCGGGCTGCGGGGCGTACATCTTGCCGCGTACGCCCTTCAGCGCCTTGCAGAACTGCTCGGCGAGCACCGCGGAGTCGTCGGCGTCGGTCTTCGGGACGAACTCCGCGTAGAGCAGGTCGTTCTTCAGTCCGCGCTTGCCGTCGAAGGCGGGGTTCTGGAAGTTCCTGGACGGATCGATGGACTGGTTGTTGTCGTCGCCCCACACGTAGAGCATGTCCTGGGTGTAGCTGTGCACGTCGACGAACCAGCGGGTCCTCGGGAACCGGTCGAGCAGCCAGCGGACGTTGCGGGTCTCGGGCTCCGAGAAGGGGCTGGGTCCCTGGTAGACCTGATCGGGGTCGGCCGGGTCGGCCGAGACCCGGACCGGGGCGTCCGGGTGGAAGGCGGTCTCGAAGTCGAAGAGGTGGTCGTAGTTTCGGTTGATGTCGACGCCGATCGAGGCCGGGTCGCCGCCGGACTGGGCGGGATTGCGGTTCCTGCGCCACATCGGTTCGACGGTCTGGCTGTAGTGCCGGCCGTCCGGGTTGACGAGCGGGAACACGACGATGTCGAGTCCGTCGAGGAGGCCGCTCACCTGGGCGGAGGTGAAGCCCGTACCGCCGTAGGCGAGGCCCGTACCGCCGCTCTGGGCGTGCAGCAGGTCGGCCGCGAAGTTGACGAGGATCTCGCAGCTGCCCCATTCGCGGGCATGTGCGCCGCCGATCAGTACGACGGCATCGTGGGTCCCTCCGGGAGCGCTGCCGATCCGCAGGGCCTGCGAGGC
Organism: Streptomyces sp. NPDC059443; assembly: GCF_042750105.1. Taxonomy (NCBI): domain Bacteria; kingdom Bacillati; phylum Actinomycetota; class Actinomycetes; order Kitasatosporales; family Streptomycetaceae; genus Streptomyces; species Streptomyces sp. NPDC059443. Next base: position 158,930 of record NZ_JBHYVM010000011.1, read on the forward strand.
CCGGCCCTCGAAGGTGAGCTCGGGCAGGTCGACGAGTTCGCACCGGCCCGGGAACGCGGCGGCCAGGCTGCTGACGCCGGACGCGACCTCGGTGATGTTCAGGTACGGCATGGCGTCCCTCCTAGCTGTCCTCCACCTTGAGGGCGAGTCCCTGCGGAACCGCGTCCTCGGGAGCGAACCGGTCTCCCTCGCCGACCTCGGCCTGGCGGGCGCGTCCGGTGGCGGTGGCGTCCTCCAGGGTCGTGACCGTCACGCCCTCGCGTACGAGGGCTTCGGCCTTCTCCGGGGACACGTAGGCGTCGAAGCCGAGACTGCCGTCCTGGGCCCGGCCGACCCGCCCGCCGACATCGGGACGGGTATCGCGCAGGAGGGCGCGCAGGGTGTCCGCGTCCTTGGCCGTGACCCGGACGCGCAGGATCGTGTACTCGTTGGACATGACGGGCCTCCTTCGGGCGCCGTCGGCGTATGTGCGGGCACGTAGACGTATGTCCGATGTGTACCTCGTATTCTCAGCGTGCGCTCGGGCCGTAGAAGGAGTCAAGCGGCGCCTCGGGCACCTGGCTGAGCAGGCTGTCGAGGCCCGAGATCAGCTCCTGCTCGTCGTCGTACTCGGCCAGTCGCGGGACGAGCGAGCGCAGCCGCGGGTACTCGGAGGCGGGCAGCCGGTGCAGACCCAGGCGCAGCATGAGGTCCGGCTCCTCGGGGTTGTCGACCACCTGGCGCTTGTCCACGAGGAGGCAGCCGAGGTTCCAGGCCACGAAGGCGCGGTAGACCGTCAGTGTGGTGGCGTCGTCGAAGCCGGCCCGGCCGAGCACCTCAAGGATGTGCTCGGTGAGCTGGAGCAGAGGTGTGGGGCGCCTCGCCATCGGCACGCTGAGCGGGCGGGTGGCCACTACGGGCAGGATCTCGGGGTGGGCGTGTACCGCGGCGGCGAAGGCGCGGGCGATCCGGCGCAGTTCGGCGCGCCAGGACGGGTCGCCCGGGCCGGTTTCCCGGCCGGCGGGGACGGCTTCGGCCGAGGTCCGCAGCCGGTCGTTGACCTCGGCGAAGAAGGCCTCGACCAGGCCGTCGAGCAGGGCTTCCTTGCCGGCGGTGTACCGGTAGATGGCCATCGGCTCCACGCCCAGGTCGGCGGCGAGACGGCGCATGGTCAGCCCGGCGAGCCCCTCCCGGTCGACCAGGGCGACGGCTGCGGCCAGCACCAGCGGGCGGCTCAGGCGCCCCCGCCTGTCCGGGGTGTCCCGCTCAACCATGTCAGCACTCCCATCGCGGGCGGGCCCTGCGCATGTAGGGATACCATGTAAATATAGTACATACTTGTACAGAATATCCGGTGAGTCATGGATATCGGCTCTTCCCCAAACGTCGAGGGCGCCATGAGGCGTACAGACATCCCCACCGCGGTCCTCGAAGTCGTCATCGAGCCCAGGTCGAAGGGTGACCGGGAGAGGCTGGACGTCGCCCTCCGGCGCCTCGCGGAAGACGACCCCTCTTTCCGCGCCCACTCGGACGAAGAGACCGGTCGGACCGTCCTCGGTGGTATGAGCGAGCTGCACCTCCAGGTGTTGGTTGACCTCATGAAGCACGAGTTCAAGGTCGAGGCCGACGTCGGCGAGCCGCAGGTCGTTTACCGCGAGACGATCTGCAAGACCGTCGAGCGTCAGGAATACACCCACGAGCAGCAGGCCGGCGGGACCGGTCAGTTCGCCAAGGTGCAGATCACGATCGAGCCCATCGAGCCGACCGGGGGAGCCGAAGCCCCGTACGAGTTCGTGAGCGAGGTCACCGATGGCCGCATCCCGAAGGAATGCGTCGAAGCGGTGGATGTGGGCGTACGGGAATCCATGGAGTCCGGCGTCCTGGCCGGCTACGAGGTCACGGGCGTCCGCGTCATCCTTCTCGACGGTGACTACCGCGAGGCCGACTCCTCCGAGCTCGCCTTCAAGGCCGCCGGTTCGCAGGCCTTCAGGGAGGCCGAGCGCAAGGCCTCGCCCGTGCTCCTCGAACCGGTGATGGCCGTAGAGGTCACCACTCCCGAGGAGTACATGAACAACGTCATCGGCGACCTCAACTCCCGACGCGGCCAGATCCGCGCCTTGGACGAGCGTCCCGGTTCTCGCATCGTGAAGGGCCTCGTGCCGGTGTCGGAGATGTTCGGCTACGTCGACGACCTCCGCAGAAAGACCTCGGGTCGCACCAGCTATGCGATGCAGTTCGACTCCTACGCCGAGGTCCCCCGGAACATCGCCGAGGCGGTCATCGCCAGGGCCGCGCAGGCGCGGAGAGCCGTCCCGGCTCCGAGTGGCGGTCCGGTGTCTCCCCCCGTCGAGCCCGTCGCCCGCGAGCCGTTGCTCCACGCCGGGGTGATCGCCATGCCGCTGCTCGAAGAGCAGACGCGTCTGCGCATGTCCCGTGAGCCGGAGCCCGAGGCGCTGATTCCGCTCCTGCTGGAGCTCAACCGGGGATTCGCGCCGGGAGGCGTCGACGGGGCTTGGAGACGTCTTCAGGAAGTCTGGCAACTGATGGGTGGCGGCGCCCTCAAGCGCGTCAGCGAGGACTTCGCCGCCGGCGAGCTCTCCTTCAGCAGGGTCAAGGAACTCGTGACGGACGATCAGAGTTCGGCCAGCGGACCGGACTCCGCGCTGCACCGGGTCTGGCCGGACTTTCCCGTACACCCGCTGATCAACGAGTCGGCCCACACCGTCAAAGCGGACACGGCGCGGCGCACCTTCGACAGTTGCGGCGAGAAGATCGTCTGGGCGGTGATCGACTCCGGGATCTCGGAAGCGCACGCGCACTTCGATTCCTACCCGGGTCTCCACGGAAAGTCCCTCTACGGCGAGGACGTCCAGGGCGGCAGGATCGAAGACCTGCATCAGGACTTCACCGGCGGATCGAGTCCCCTGACGGATGAGAAGGGCCATGGCACGCACGTCGCGGGCATCATCGCGGGCGGCCTGCCGACTGCCTTCGCGGACGGGCAGGGCCATCCCCCGCGCGTGTTCCGGGAGACCACCGACGAGTCCGGGGAGGGCGGTCAGCTGGTGGAGCAGAACGACATCGACCCCGCTGCTCTGAGGGGGATGGCACCCGCCGCCAAACTCGTCAGCCTGAAGGTGATCGAACCCGGGGCGGACGACAAGGCCCGCGTGGGCCGGCTGATAGAGGCCCTCACATGGGTGCGAGACAAGAACGGCACGGGGTCCGCGTTCCGGATCCACGGTGTGAACATCAGCATCGGACACGACTTCCCCGCGAAGTGGCACGCCGCCGGTTACAGCCCGGTCTGCACGGAAGTGGACAAACTCGTGCGCTCGGGCGTGGTGGTCGTCGTCGCCGCGGGCAACACGGGCTACGGAATCCTGACGCCCGACCCCGGCATGGGCGCGAGCGCCACGTACACGGTCCTGCAGGCGACGATCAACGACCCGGGCAATACCGAACGTGCCATTACGGTCGGCTCGACGCACCGGAACCTTCCGCACAGTTACGGGGTCTCCTATTTCTCCTCCAAGGGGCCCACGGGGGACGGGCGGTACAAGCCGGATCTGGTGGCTCCAGGTGAGCGCATCGTGTCGTGCGCCGTCGGGAAGAGCCGGCCCGCCGGCCTGCCGGAGTGCTGCCACGCCTACACCGAGCTGACCGGGACGAGCATGGCGGCCCCGCACGTGTCCGGAGCCATCGCGGCGTTCCTCTCCTCGCAACGCGAGTTCATCGGAGATCCCGAACGGGTGAAGAGGATCTTCATGGAATCCGCGACGCCGCTGGGGCGATCGCGGTATTACGAAGGCGCGGGGCTGATCGATCTCATGCGTGCCTTGCAGTCCATCTGACCAGCCGGGAAGGAGACGGGCATGCCCGGTACCAGCACACCTCCCCATTGGGAGGTCACCTTCGACAGTGAGGGCGATCCCGATGAAGCTCAACGAGACGCCCTGCTGAAGGGCGTAGAGGACGAGGCGATCACGGATCTCGTGGTCTTCTCACACGGCTGGAACAACAGCCCGAGCACTGCCACCATCCTCTACGACCGCTTCTTCTCGCCGTTTCCCTCGCTCCTGGACGGACGCGGCTCCACGGCCAAGGTCGGTTACGCGGGCGTCATCTGGCCGTCGATGCGCTGGACGGACGAGCCCATCCCCGACTTCGCCGCGGAACCCGACGGAGCGCCTCCCCCCGACCCGGACGGCGCCGCCTCATTCGGAGGGGCGGGGGCGGGGGTGGGGCGAACACTGCCGCAGGGTCTCGGGCAGGAGACGCAGGCCGCCCTGGACAAGGCCTTCCCCGGCCACACGGACACGATCGAGAAGCTGGCCGGGCTCCTTGAGGAGCGGCCGGCGGAGAGCGCCCGGCTCGACGAGTTCTTCGAGCTGGCGAAGTCGCTGACCGAGGACGGAACGGAAGGCGTGGACAACGAGGGTGAGGCGGGCCGGCAGCCCGAGATGCTGATGGACGATCCGGATCACGTCTTCGGAGGCTTCCTTCCCCTTCTGACGAGGGTCGGCGTGCAGTTCCCCGCGGCCGACGACGACGCGGCTTCCTTCGACGGGCTGCGGGGGCTGTGGAACGGCGCCCGGGAGATGTTGCGCCAGACCACCTACTACCAGATGAAGCAGCGGTCCGGACTGGTCGGCCGCCAGGGCCTGGGCCCGGTGCTCGCCCGGTTCCAGGAAGACCCCCGCTTCTCCGGCCTGCGAGTGCACCTGGTGGGACACAGCTTCGGTGGCCGGCTCGTGTCGTTCGCGCTCAAGGACCTGCCCGATCAGGGCTCCTGCGTGCATTCCGTGACGCTCCTGCAAGCGGCGTTCTCACACTTCGCCTTCGCCGACCGGCTTCCGTTCGACCCGGCGAACAGCGGAGCGTTGCGCGGCGCCCGGGACAAGGTCTCCGGCCCCATCGTCGCGTGTTTCTCGGTGCACGACCACGCGGTGGGAACGTTCTACCCGATCGCCTCCCGCCTCAAGGGCGACGACGCTTCGGGACTGGACCTCGTATCCCGATGGGGTGCGCTGGGTCATGACGGCATCCAGGGGATCGACGGCGTGTCCACCACGCCGATCGGAGCCGTGGCCGCGATGGCCGACGGGTTCGCGTTTCCCCCGAAGGGGTACGCCAACGTGGACGCCGCGTCCGTGGTCTTCCGCGGAGGACCGCCGAGCGGGGCGCACAGCGACATCTGCCACCCCGAACTCGCCTCCGTCGTGCTGGCCGCCGGCCGGATCTGAATCCGCGAACGCGCCCTAACGGACCGAACCCGCCCTACCGGACGAGGAGCCGGGTGACCTGCCGCGCCATGGCCTCCGGGTCGGCGTCCGGCGGCAGCGGGAGACTGTCGCTGAGCCGCAGCGCCGTGAACCCGTGGACCAGCGACCAGGCCGCCAGCGCGGCGATCTGCTCGTCCCCGTCTCCCGCGCGCGCGGCCAGGAGGGCCGCGCCGCCGTGCAGCGACTCGGCCGCGCGGGCCCGGGCGGCGATCAGGTCGGCGGCGTCCGGGCGGCACAGGGCGGGCTGGAACATCACCTCGAAGTGCCCGCGATGGGTCAGCCCGAAGCGTACGTAGGCGACGCCGACCTCGGCGAAGTCGCCGGTCCGCTCCCAGGTGGCGTTGAGTACGTCGGCGAACAGGCCGAACCCTTCGACGGCCACGGCCGTCAGCAGGCCGGCCTTGTCGCCGAAGTGGTGGGCGGGTGCGGCGTGGGAGACCCCGGCCCGTCGGGCGAGGTCGCGCAGGCTCACCGCGGCGGCGCCGGATTCCTCGATGGCCTCGACGGCCGCGGTCAGGAGCGCGCGGCGCAGGTCGCCGTGGTGGTAGCTCTGGCGGTCTGCGGCGGGGTGGGATGCGGAGGCGGGGGTTGTCATGGGACCGAGCCTAACCCAGATCTAGGCATTGACAAGATGACCGCGGTCGGTGAATCTTTCCAGTGTCAAGATGTTGGAATCGGATGGATGGACACGCAATGGCTCCCTTGATCGTGCTCGTCGTCGGCTGGATCCTGGCCCGCATCGCCGGACTGCTCGGCCTCTCCGCCCTGGACGGCTGGCAGCCCGCGCTGTGCGTCGCGTTGGCATTGATGTTCACGCTCACCGGCGTCGGCCACTTCACGGGCCGCCGGGCCGAGATGATCGCCATGGTCCCGCCCGCGCTGCCCCGGGCGGACCTGCTGGTGACGGTCACCGGCCTGCTCGAACTGGCCGGAGCGGTCGGCCTGCTGCTTCCCGCGACCCGCCCCTGGGCCGCGATCGCGTTCACGCTCATGCTGCTGGCGATGTTCCCCGCCAACGTCCACGCCGCCCGGTCCGGGCTCACGCTCAACGGCAAGCCGGTCATGCCGCTGGTCCCGCGGACGCTCCTCCAGGTGGCGTTCCTGACGGTCTGCGTCCTCGCCGCGCTCTGACCCGTCGTCGAGGTGGCGCGGGTGACGGCCGGACCGGGGATCTACCGTACGGACCTCAGTAGGCCGGCGATGTGGGTGAATCCGCGGCGCTCCGCGTGTTCGAGCGCGGTGATGCCGTCGCCGTCCGGAAGGTGCGGTGTGGCGCCGGCGGTGATGAGCAGTTCCACGACCTCCTGGTGCGCGCGGCCGCCGTCGCCGAGGATGACCGCTTCGAGCAGGGCGGTCCAGCCGAGCCGGTTGACGTGGTCGACGTCGATGTCGGTCTCGCGGAGCAGGGCCCGTACGTAGTCGACGTGCCCGCGTTCGGCGGCGGGGATCAGGGCGATGCCGCCGAAGCGGTTGCGCAGGGTGAGGTCGGGGCGGGCCGGGAGCAGGGCGCGCATCATGCGGACGCTGCCGGTGACGCCGGTGACCAGCCAGGGGCTGTCGTCGCGGTCGTCCTGGGCGTTCGGGTCGGCGCCTGCGGCGACGAGGACCTCGGCCGCCGCCACGTGGTCGGCGAGGGCGGCGAGCAGGAGCGGGGTGCGGCGGTGTTCGTCGCGGGCCTCGATGGCGGCGCCGGCGGCGAGCGCCGCGCCCACCGCGTCGGCGTCGCCCGCGGTGGCCGCGGCCAGCAGGGCCTGGTCGGCAAGGGGCATGGGGGTTCTCCTCCGGTGCGTCAGCATGTCGGTGGGCTCGGGCGCTGTCTGTTACTCGTTCGCCTGCTTGTTCGCCTGCTTGTTCGGCTACTTGTTCAGCGCCGCGACACCGGCCTGGGCGAACTTCTCGTCCAGGTCGCCGGAGGGTGCGCCCGCGACACCGATGCCCGCGATCGGGGCGTTCTTCGAGGTGACCGGGGCGCCGCCGCCGAGGAAGAGGGTGCCGGGGATGTCCCTCAGGGTCGGCGTCTGGGCGAGGCGGCCGGCCAGTACGGAGGTCGGGGCGTTCCAGGACACGGCGGTGTACGCCTTGCGCTGGGCGGCCTCGTAGGACTGCGGGCCCGCGCCGTCGCCGCGCAGCGTGACGATGGTGTTGCCGTTGCGGTCCACCACGGCGACGGTGACCCGCTGGTTCTCCTTCTTCGCGGCGTCGAGCGCGGTCTGGGCGGCCTTCGTGGCGGCTTCGACGGTCAGGTGGGTCGACTGGGTCAGGTTCTTGTTCTTGGCATCCGCCTTCGCCTCGGTCTGGGCGGCCGGGGCCGGCGCCGTGGCCGGGGCCGCGCTGGCGGCGTAGGCGCCGAAGCCGCCGAGGGCGAGGGCGGCGATCAGGGCGCCGCCGGTGACGGCACGGGTGCGCTTCGAGACGTTCTTGACCTGCTTCATGTGTGCCAGCTCCTGGATTCGATGAGGGGACGGGGCTCGTCCGGTTCCGTTCTCGGCTGCCCCGCTCGGACATCAATCCTGGGCCCGCCGGCGGCCCCGGCCCGTCGGCGGGCCGGCTGGATGCGGCGGGCGGGAGGGGTGACACGCCTGTCATCCGATCGGTTGACCCCCACACCGCCCCCCTCGGCGACAATGTGACTGTTTGTCCAGTTCAGGGACCCTATGTCAAGAGGTGTGCATGCGCGTTTCCGGCAGCGATCCGGACGACCGGTGGCTGGCGCTCGTCATGCGCGTGACGTTCTTCGTGCTGGTCGGCACGTCGATGGTCCGGTTCGTCCAGCGGCACACGCAGGAGGCCCGCGCCCCCTGGGTGATCGCCCTCGCCGTCCTGGTCGCCGTCCTCTACCTGCTCGGCCCCGCCATGGCGGTCAAGGCGTACCCGGCCCACGGCCGCGCCTTGGCCTCCGGCTCCCCAACTGGCCTGGCTGGGCGTGGTCGTCACCGCGTGGGCCGTCCTCGTGCTGCTCGCGCCCAGCTTCGCGTGGGTCGCGGTTCCCCTCTTCTACTCCGCGCTGCGCACCCTGCCGCCCGTCGCCGCGTTCGTCCTCGTCGCGTTCCTCACGCTCCTCGTGATCTTCGCGCAGCTGACGCTGGCACCCCGCTTCAACCTCGACCTGGTGATCGGCCCGGCCGCCGTCGCCGCGCTCACCACCGCCGTCTTCCTCCACATGGAGCGGTTGGCGGCCCGTCAGCACGCCCTCATCGACGACCTCGTCCGCACCCGCCGCGAGCTCGCCGCCACCGAGCGCAGGGAAGGCACCCTCGCCGAACGCCAACGGCTGTCCATGGAGATCCACGACTCGCTCGCCCAGGGCCTGTCCAGCCAGCGGATACTGCTCCAGGCCGCCGACCGGACCTGGGACACCGACCCGGCCAAGGCCCGCGGCCACATCCGCACCGCCGCGTCCATCGCCGAGCTCAACCTCGCCGAAGCCCGCCGTTTCGTGCACGACCTCGCACCCGCCGACCTCGCCCACGGCGGCGACCTCGACGCCGCGCTGCACTCCCTCGCCGAACGGGAGTCCGGCGCGGGACTCACCGTGCGCGTCCACATCGACGCGGGCGGGCGGATCGCCCCGCTGCCCGAACGCGTGCAGTCCGCGCTGCTGCGCATCGCCCAGGGCGCGCTGGCCAACGTACGGGAGCACTCGGGCGCGACCACCGCCGCGCTCACCCTGACCCGGCTCGACGACCAGGTCGTCCTCGACGTCGCCGACAACGGCCACGGCTTCGACCCCGCCGCCCTCCCCGAGGCCCCGTCCGGCCTGCGCGGACACGGCGTCCCGGCGATGCGGGCCCGGATGCGCCAGCTCGGCGGGACCCTGACCATCGAGTCGGCGCCCGGAGAGGGCGCCGTGCTGACGGCTGCCGTCCCCGTCCCCGCCGCCTGAGGACGTCAGGCGGCGTTGGAGCGGGCGCTGCCCGTGTCGGTGCACAGGGCCCAGATGATGAAGACGCCGATGGCGATCGAGATCAGGGCCCAGAGCGGGGTGTAGGGCAGCCACAGGAAGTTGAGGACGATGTCCAGCGCGACGATCGTCACGCCCGTGACCCGGGCCCAGGCCGCGCCCTTGAGGATGCCCGCGCCGACGACCGCGAGCACGATGCCCACGACGAGGTGGATCCAGCCCCACGCCGTGACGTCGAACTTGAACGTGTAGTCGCCGACGCGCGCGTAGACGTCGTCCTTCGCGATGCCGACGATTCCCTTCAGGATGCCGAGGACGCCTTCCACGAGCATCAGGACTCCGGCGAACATGGCGCCGCTCGCCGCCCACGGGTTCTGCCCGTCGGAGGCGTACCTGCTGTCGGGGGTCCTGCTGGGGGGCGTTGTCTGGGCCACGAGAGGCTCCTTCGTCGGGCGGGACGCCGGGCGTCCGGTCCCGCCCAGCGTCCGTGGCAGGGGCGGGCGGGGACATTCGAGCGCCGCCGATCGGGTGAATCCGGATCCCGCCCGCAGCCCGGTACACCGGTACGCCGGAAGGGGGGGCCGGGGGGGGGGGCCGGGCGCCCGAGGGC
>NZ_JBHYVM010000011.1:168714-182050 GCF_042750105.1 Streptomyces sp. NPDC059443
TCTATTGCCCGCGCCGCCCGTGGGGTTCACCGGCCCCCCCGCCCCGCCCGCGCCCCCGCGCCCCGGGCGGGCGCGGGCGGGGGGGGGGCCCGGCCCCCCCTTCCGAGGGCGTCGCGGGGTCAGGGGGTCGTCTTGCCGACCTCCAGGTCGGCCGTCGGCTCCTTGACCGTGCCGCCGGGCGGGCCGGCGGCCGCGCTCGTGTTGTTCGCGGGCTTGGGGTCGTTGGTCAGGGAGTCGACGGTGGCGGTGTTGCGGATGTCGGAGCCGTTCCCCGTGTACTCCGGGTCCAGCTTCACCTTGATCAGCCAGGTCATCGAGGCCCCGGGCGCCAGGCTCGGCAGCGGGCCGCAGGTGACGGTCCGCCCCGAGGTGCAGGTGGCATCGCCGGATACGAAGCTCAGCGCGGTCGGCAGCGTGTCGGAGACCGTGATCCGCTCGGCCTGGGAGGGTCCGTTGTTGGTGACGGTCAGGGCGTAGTCGAAGGTCTCGCCCGGGGCCACGGGGGCGGTCTGGACGGGCTTCTTGGTGATGGAGAGGTCCGCGGCGGGATCCGTGACGTGCCCGCCGGGCACGGTCGCGGTGCTCTTGTCGTTCTCGCTCGCCGGGTCGATGTTGTCTGCCGTCACCTGGGCGGTGTTCTTCAGGTCGCTGCCGTCACCGCTGTAGGCGGGATCCACCTTGACGGTGAGCAGGTACTCGACCGTCTCGCCGACCTTGAGCGGGGCGGTGCGCTTGCACGACACCAGGTGTCCGGCGACGGTGCACCCGGCGGGGGAGGAGGTCACGTAGGAGAGGCCCTCGGGAAGGGCGTCGGTGAGTTTGACGTTGAAGGCGTCGGCCGACGGGCCGTTGTTCTTGACCCGGATCCGGTAGTCGAAGGTCTCACCCGGCACCGGCGGCTTGGTGCCGACCGCCTCCTTGGTCACCGCCAGGTCCGCGGTCGGCTTGTTGACGGTGCTGCCGGGCAGGCCCGCCGGGCTGCTCGTGTTGTTCTCCGGCTTGGGGTCCTTGGTCCGCGAGGTGGCGGTCGCCGTGTTGCGGATGTTGGATCCGTTGCCGGTGTAGTTGCTGTCGAGGCGGACGGTGAAGCGCCAGGTCCGGGACGCCGAGGGGTCCAGTACGGCCACCGGGCCGCAGCCGACCGTACCGTCGGTCACCGAGCAGCCGTCGGGGGAGGAGACGAAGGCGAGCTGCGCGGGCAGCTTGTCGGTGATCGTGGTGTTCACGGCGCGGGACGGGCCGTCGTTGGTCGCGGTCACCACGTACTCGAAGGTCTGCCCGGGGGCAATCGGGGTGTCGGTGGCCGGCCGCTTGGTCGTCCACACGTCGGCCTGCGGGACGGTGACCCCGCCCGGCGGCAGCACGGCGCGCGAGGTGTTGTCGGCGGGCTCCGGGTCCTTGGACGCGGAGGAGGAGGTCGCGGTGTTGCGCAGGTCGCTGCCGTCGCCGGCGTAGGCGGGGTCCAGCTTCACCTTGAACGTCCACTTCACCTCCTCGCCGGGCACGAGGCGGGCCAGCGGACCACAGGTGACGGTCCGTCCGGAGACGCCGCACGGGCCGGCCGAGGACACGAAGGTCAGCCCGTCGGGGAGGGTGTCGGTCACCACGACGTTGCGCGCGTCGGAGGGTCCCTTGTTGGTCGTGCGCAGCTCGTACTCGTACTCCTGGCCCGGGATCGTCGGCCCCGCGCCCAGCGGGGTCTTGACGGTGGCCAGGTCCGAGACGGGATCGAACGGCCCCGGAGGCAGGACCGGATTCGGCTTGTTGTTGGCGGGGTCGGGATCGGTGGCCTCGGAGGTGCCCGTGGCGCTGTTGCCGAGGTCGGAACCGTCCCCCTGGTACGAGGGGCTCAGCCGGGCCTGGAAGCTCCAGCTCTTGGTCTCCCCGGCGGCCAGCTGGGGTTCGGGCCCGCAGGTGACGGTCTGGCCGGTGGCGGTGCAGCCGTCGGAGGAGCCCACGAAGGAGATCCCGGTGGGGAGCTTGTCCGTCGCGGTGACCTTCCGGGCCACCGACGGGCCCTTGTTCCTCGCGGTCAGGGTGTAGGTGATCAGGTCACCGGGGGCCTTGGCACGCTGTGCCGTCACCTCGACCGTATGCCCTCCGCCGGGCAGGGCGGCGGCCGCGGGGGCCGGTCCGGCCCACAGGGCCGCGGCGCAGAGCAGCGGAGCCAGGGCCCGCACCGCCGGCCGCCGGCCTGGTGTCGTCGTCATCGCGCATCGTTTCCGTTTCGTGCGGAGAGGACCGTACAGAGAGCTGTACGGGGATTCAGGGGTTCGGGGGACGGCGGACCGGGTACTGGACCGGCCCGTCAGCCCTTGGTCGCGTCCTTGGCGAGCTCGATGTCGGCGCTCGGCGGGCGGACGCGTCCGCCGGGCACACCGTCGGAGCCGCTGTTGTCGAGCGGGTTCGGATCGGCCGTGTCCGCGCGGGCGGTCGCGGTGTTCCGCAGGCCCGTTCCGTCACCGGTGTACGCCGGGTCGAGGCGCACGGTGAAGGTCCACGAGCGGACCCCGCCCGGGTCGAGCGCGGCCGCCGCGGCGCAGGTGACGTCCCGGCCGACGGCGGTGCACCCCCCGGCCGATGAGACGAACGCGAACGCGGCGGGCAGCGGGTCGGTGACCGTGACCTTCCGGGCCACGGACGGGCCCGCGTTGCGCACGGTCACCGTGTACGTGAAGGTCTCCCCGGGCGCGACGGGGGAGCGGGTCTCCACGGCCTTGGTCAGCGAGAGGTCGGCCCGGGCGGCCGCCACTCCGCCGGGCGGAGCGGCGGCCGCGCTGGTGTTGTTCGCGGGCTGCGGATCGGCGACGGCGTGCCGGAGCACCGCGACGTTCCCGAGGTCCGAGCCGTCACCCTGATAGTCCGGGTCCAGCCGTACGCGCACGGTCCACGAGGTGCTCGTCCCGGCGTTCAGCTGATCGCGGACCGGGCAGGACAGCACCTGTCCCGAGGCCGTGCACCCGTCGGTGGAGGAGACGAACCGCAGCGGTCCGGGAAGGGTGTCGGAGAGCTGGACGGCGGTCGTGTGGGAGGGCCCGAGGTTGCGCGCGGTGATCCGGTACTCGAACTCCTGGCCCGGGGCCACCGGCCCGGACCCGAGCCCCTCCTTCTCGGCGGCCACGTCGGCGCGCGCCGTCACCACCGTGGCGGCGGCGGTGGAGCTGTTGTCCGCCGGATTGGTGTCCGTGCGGTCCGCCGGGGCGGTCACGGTGGCCGTGTTGGCCAGGGTGACGGGCTGCGCCGGGGCCGTACCGGTGACCGTGTAGGTGACGGAGCCGCCCCGCTGGAAGTCGGCCGTCGTGTCCAGGACGTTCCCGCTGCCGGAGGCCCGTCCGCAGGTCCCGCCGGTGCCGGCGCGGCAGGTCCAGGTCACGTTGGTCAGGCCGGGCACGGTGTCGCGCACGGCGGCGCCCGTGACCTCGTTGGCCTGGCTGTTGGAGACGGTCAGGGTGTACGTCACCGGGCCGCCGCCGGCGGGCACGCTCGCGGGGGAGCCCGTCTTGGCGATGGTCAGGTCGGCCGGTACGTTGATCCGCAGGGCGTCGATCTCGTGCACGTTCGTCGCGCCGCCGGTGCTCCCGGAGAACCCCACCTTGAGGGTGGCCGGCAGTTTCGGCTGGCCGGTGATGCCCGTGACGTCGAAATCGGTGATCAGCTGGGTCATGGCCGTGCCGGGGCCGCTGTCGGACCACACCGACAACAGCATCTTCGTACCGCTGGGCAGCAGGGACACGCGTACCGTGCGCTCCTTGGCGCGGCTGCCGGTCTCCACGGTCTTGCCCGGTCCGTCGACGGCCGTGGCGTAGCGGTACCCCGTCCTGCCGCTGCCTCCGCCGCGCACCACGATCTTGTTGGGCTGGGCTCCGGGACCGCCGACACCGACCGCGTTCGAGGAGAAGTTGCCGAACTCGTCCAGCCCGATGCCGAGGTAGGCGCCCGGTACGCCCGAGACGGCGCAGGTGTCCGCCGCGCCCGAGCAGGCGTAGCCGAGGGCCCCGCCGGAGGGGCCGACCCCGTCGGCCGCCGCGCCGTCGGCCAGGTAGAACGACAGCCCGTCACCCCGCTTGCCGTCGAAGGCCGTTCCCCCGTACGTGGCGTAGCTGAATTCGGCGAGGATGCCGAGGCTGGAGGGAAAGGAGTCCTTCATCTTCCAGGTGCCGGCCTGGGTGGAGCTCGCGGGCGTCAGCCGCAGCCAGCCGCCGCCGTCCGGGTAGCTCGCGTTGCCGCTGGTGGTGCCCAGGTTGGTGGAGCTGTCGAAGGTCTCGTTGACGGGGAAGGCGAGCGCGCGGGGGCCTTCGGCCGGGTTGGCCGGGCCCGACCCGGCGGACGAGGCGGTCGGGGCCGCCGTGGCCGCCGTCGCGGGTGCGGAGAGGGCCGCGGGCAGGGCCAGCGCGGTCGCGCACAGCAGGGCGGCGGCGGCCCTGTGCCACCCGGCCCTCACGGGCGGCGCACCCGGAACGCCGTCCGCAGCGCCGCTCCGCCGGCCATCAGCGCGGCCGAGGTCCACAGCAGCCAGCCCGGGACCGTGGCCCCGGAGTCGGCCAGGTCGCCGCGGCCGCCGTGCTGCTCCCGGGCGTCGTGGTGCTCCGGGCTGCTGTGGTGCTCCGGGCCGTCGTGGTGCTGGCCGTGGTCCCGGCCGTCGTGCCGGCCGTCGTGCTGGTCGGGACCGTGCTGGTCAGGACGGCCGTGGTGCCCGTCCTCCCCGCCGTCCTCCCGGTCGTCGTGCCGGCCGTCCTCCCGCCCGTCGTCGTGCTGGTCCCCGTCCCCTTCCGACACCAGGCACAGGCGGTCGCCCTTCGGCCCCGTCGTACCCGGCTCGTTGGCGTTGTCCGAGAGATCGGGGTCGAAGCTCGCCGAGGTGACGCGGGCGACGTTCTCGATGGGCGTGCACATGTCCGCCGGGGGATGGGCCGCCCGCTCCTCGGCGACGGCGCGTACGGTGATCCGGAACTCCGCCTCCGCACCGGCCGCCAGGCGTTCCAGCGGCGGACACACCACCAGCCGGTCCCCGCCCTTCGCGACCGCGCAGTCGTCGGGTGAGGAGAGCAGCACCAGAGAGGACGGCAGCCGGTCGGTGACCCGGAGCTGCCGCGCCGTCGCCGGGCCCTCGTTGCGCACCGTGATCAGGTACGTGAACTTCTCGCCCGGCCTGACGTGCTCCCGTCCCTTCGCGAGCACCGCCGTCTTGCGGATCGACAGATCCGCGGTCCGCGCGCTGGGCGGAATCTTCAGGCCGGTCAGGGAGGAGCTGTTGTTCCGGGGATCCGGGTCCGGCGTCGCCCCGTCGACGACCGCTTCGTTGACGATGTCCGCACCGTCTCCGCGGTAGTCCGCAGCGAGCCGTACGGTGATCACCCAGGCGTGCGACGCGCCCACCGCCAGCGTGGCCAGCGGCCCGCACACCACCGTGCGGCCGCTCGCCGTGCAGCCGTCGCGGGACGAGGCGAATTCCAGGGAGGGCGGCAGCCGGTCGGTGACGCGCACCTGCCGGGCGGCGGACGGTCCCCGGTTGGTCACCGTCACGACGTAGTCGAACGTCTCCCGCCCCACCGCGGCGGCGTTCTCCCGGCTGTCCCGGCGGTCACGGCTGTCCCGGTCGCCGGTCGCCGCCGGCCGCAGCGCGACGCCGGACACCGCCAGATCCGCGCCCGGGTCCGGGTCCGCCGGGGCCGATGCCGCGGCGGGTGCCGCCGAGAGGAAGCAGCATGCCGCCACCGCGGAGAAGCCAACGGCGCGGCTTCTCAAGACACGTCGCATCGGGTGCCCTTCGGTGAGGTCGGCTCGCCCAAGGAGGACCAGTGCGGTGATCTATTCACACAAATAGGCAGAAGGGGTAAGGCTGCTTTGATCATTTATGACTAATGGGTGATCGAATTCAGCCTGTCGGTCGTACGTTCCCGTCCTCGCCCTCCATCCGTACGAAATCCAGTTCGTCAGCGCGGGACGGCGCGCGACGCACGTCCGGGTGGTACTTCCCCGCGCGGGCGCATTCTGGCCGTTCGGGCCCGGGCGGGCGGCAAGAGTTGGGTCATGATCATGGATCCCGATCCCGCCGCGGCCCCCGAAACCCCCGGAACCCCCGGCGAGCCCGCACCCGCGCCCTCCCGCCGGCCCTCCCGCCGTACCGTCATCGCCGGTGCGGCCGCCGTCGCCGGAGCCGGCGGGCTGGCGGTCGCCCTCACCTCCGCCGAGACCTCGCAGGCCGTCCCCGGCGCCGTGGTCGCCGACTGGGGCACCTGCCTGACGATCGCCCGGGCCATCCTCGTACGGGACGACGAGGACCAGCCGCTCGTACCGCGCTACGCCGACATCCTGCTGAAGAGCGGCCTGCCCCGCTCGCGCCGGCCCGGCAAGAAGGTGCTGATCGTCGGCGCCGGACCGGCCGGCCTCGCCGCCGCCCACCTCCTGCGCGAGGCCGGCCACCAGGTCACCGTCATCGAGGCCAACGCCAACCGGGTGGGCGGCCGGATCAAGACCTTCCGCACCGGCGGCCACGAGAACGCCGCCCAGCCCTTCGCCGACCCGAAGCAGTACGCCGAGGCGGGCGCGATGCGCATCCCCGACAGCCACCCGCTGGTCACCGGGCTGATGGACGGCCTCGGCCTCAAGCGCCGGCGCTTCCACCTGGTCGACGTCGACGGGGCCGGCCGCCCCGCCTACCGGACGTGGATCTACGTCAACGGCATCCGTGCCCGCCGCGCCGACTACGCACGCGCCCCGCAGACGCTCAACCGTTCCTTCGGAGTGCCGAAGGCGTACGAGTCCGTCCCCGCCTCGCAGATCGTCCGCGACGCCTTCGCCCCCGTGCGCAAGGAGATCGAGGGCAAGAAGGACAGGGAGCTCGTCGAGGGCTGGGCCCGCGTCATCCAGCGCTACGGCCACATGTCGATGTACCGCTTCCTGACGGAGGAGGCCAAGCTCGACGAGCGGACCATCGACCTGATCGGAACCATCGAGAACCTCACCTCCCGCCTGCACCTCGCCTTCGTGCACAGCTTCATCGGCGCCTCCCTGATCAGCCCCGACACCGCCTTCTACGAACTGCCCGGCGGCACCGCCACCCTGGCCGACGCGCTCTACGCGCGCGTCAAGGACCTCGTACGGCTCGACCGCCGCGCGACCCGCATCACCCACGGCGAGGGCGGGGTCACCGTCGAAACCGTCTCCGAGCGCCGCGACGCCAGCCCCGTGCGCCGCGAGACCTTCACCGCCGACACCGCCATCATCACCGTCCCCTTCTCCGGGCTGCGCCACATCCCCGTCGCCCCGGCGCTCTCGTACGGCAAGCGGCGCGCGGTCACCGAGCTGCACTACGACGCCGCGACCAAGGTGTTGCTCGAATTCAGCCGCCGCTGGTGGGAGTTCGACGAGGCCGACTGGAAGCGCGAGCTGGAGGCCGTGCAGCCCGGGCTGTACCGGAAGTACCAGACCGGGCAGACCCCGGCGAACGGAACCCTGCTGGGCGCCCACTCCTCGGTACCCGAGGGCCACATCTCGGCGGGCCAGCGCGCCCACTACGCCGCCAGCCGCGTGGTCACCCGCGACCAGCCCGAGGCGGCCGGCGTCATCGGCGGCGGTTCGGCCACCGACAACCCCAACCGCTTCATGTTCCAGCCCTCGTACCCCGTCGAAGGCAGTCCCGGCGGTGTCGTCCTCGCCTCCTACAGCTGGTCGGACGACGCGCTGAAGTGGGACTCCCTGGACGACGAGGAGCGCTACCCGCGTGCCCTCGCCGGGGTCCAGGAGGTGTTCGGGCAGCGCATCGAGGTGTTCTACACCGGTGTCGGCCGCACCCAGTCCTGGATGCGCGACCCGTACGCCTACGGCGAGGCCTCCGTACTGCTGCCCGGCCAGCACACCGAGCTCTTCCCCCACGTCCGCAAGGCCGAGGGCAACCTGCACTTCGCCGGATGCCACACCTCCGTCAAGCCCGCGTGGATCGAGGGAGCCCTGGAATCCGCGGTGCGAACCGCCCTGGAAGTGCACACGGCGTAGCGGCGGGCGGGCCGGTCGTCCGTCCGGGAACGCAGAACCGGCAGGACCCCGAAGGGCCCTGCCGGTGTGGTGCGTGTCGCCGGGTCGGTGTCAGTTGACGTTGACCCCGGACCAGGCCGAGGCGACGCCCTGGTACTCGGCGGACGTCGATCCGTAGAGGTCGGCGGCCGCCTTGAGGGTGGCCGCGCGGGCGCCCTGGTAGTCGGTGGTGGAGGTCATGTAGACGGTGAGTGCCCGGTACCAGACCTGGAGGGCCTTGTCGCGGCCGATGCCGGTGACGGCGGCGCCGGTGTAGGTGGGGCTGTCGTAGGCGACGCCGTTGATGGTCTTGGCGCCGCTGCCCTCCGACAGCAGGTAGAAGAAGTGGTTGGCGACGCCCGAGGAGTAGTGGACGTTGAGGCTGCCGACGCCGGAGGACCAGTAGTCGGCCGAGTTGCCGTCCTTGGAGGGCTTGTCCATGTAGCGCAGCGGCGTGCCGTTGCCGTTCAGGTCGATCAGCTCACCGATGAGGTAGTCGCCCTTGTCGGCGGCCAGGTTGGCGTAGAACTCCACGGCCGTTCCGAAGATGTCGGAGGTGGCCTCGTTCAGGCCGCCGGACTCGCCCGAGTAGTTCAGGCCGGCGGTGTTCGCCGTGACGCCGTGGCTCATCTCGTGGCCGGAGACGTCCAGTTCGGTCAGCGGGTGGGAGTTGCTCGCGCCGTCGCCGTACGTCATGCAGAAGCAGGAGTCGCTCCAGAACGCGTTGACGTAGTTGCGGCCGTAGTGGACCCGGCTGGCGGCGCCGACCCCGTCGTTGCGGATGCCGTTGCGGCCGAAGGTGTTCTTGTAGAAGTCCCAGGTGACCGCCGCGCCGTACTGGGCGTCGACCGCCGCGGACTGGCCGTTGGAGGCGAGGCCGGTGCCCCAGGCGTTGTCGGCGTCGGTGTAGAGGGTTCCGTTCCCGGTGGTCTTGTTGGCGAGGCCCGAGGTGGACTGGCCGCCGCGGGTCGCGTCCTTCAACTGGTAGGTGGAACCGGTGAAGTTGGTGGTCAGCGGCACGGAGCCGACGAACACGCCCTTGCCGGTGCCGGCCGCGTTGGCGGTCTGGACTCCCTCGCGGGTGGAGAGGACCTCGCCGCTGGTGGCGTCGGTGACCACGCGCTGGCTGCTGGGGGTGCCGTCGGCGCGCATGCCCTCTACGAGGGTCTCGTACGCGAGGCGCGGGGTGCCGGACGAGGCCCAGACGACGAGGCGGGCGGCCCCGGTCCGGTCGACCGAGGTGAGGGCCGGCTCGTCGGAGTCCTTGGCGACGCCGATGGTGGCCTTCACGGCGCCGGTGGCCTTGGCGGAGGCCTGGGACGCCGAGAGCTTCGGGGAGAGCGAGGCGGGAGCGATGCCCGACTTCGCCGCCTTGTCCACCGACTTCACGGAGCCCCGGGAGTCCTGGTGGACTATCAGGTCTCCGCCGAGCACGGGGAGGCCGTTGTAGGTGCGCTCGTAGCGCACGTGGCGATTGCCGTTCGCGTCGGCCACGATGTCCTTGGCGACCAGCTGCTCCGCACTGCCGAGTCCCAGGGCGCGGGCCGTGGCGGGGGCGTCGCTGCCGGCCTGGGCGATCAGGGCGGCGTGCTCCTGGGCCGGTACGGGAACGGGCGCGGCCTGAGCCAGGCCGGCGCCGGCCTGGAGGGCGCCGGCTAGCAGGGCCGAGGCAGAGAGAGCGGCTCCGACTGCGAGCTTTCGCTTCACGTAGGTTTCCTTCCGGATCCAACCGCGTGTGCGCGGTCGCACCTCGCTCCGGGGCACCGGGGTAGGTGCCTGAGGGGGCGGAACGGGTGCTGACGTGCTGTTCCGCGGGGTCGAGCGACACCTGCCGGAGGGGATGGACCGGCGGCGCCTACGGAACTGACGGAAGCATGACAATCGACGTGATCGGAAGGACAGGCCTGTCATGGAATTGGCGCGCTCTCGCCACGACGGGCAGCGCGAAGGGGCCTGACGTGGCGTCAGAAAATGCGGGCAATCCGGGTGAACCGGTCCGCGAAGAGGGTATTACCGGGTGTACGGGCAGGCGCGATTCGGAGAATTCGGCACCAACTCCGGCTCAACCATGGATGTTGCGCGCGTGTTGCGGGCGTGTGCACCGCCGGTGAGCCGGGTTCGGAGCTGGCGGGAATGCGCCACTCCGGATGGTTGCCCGAACGTCGGGGAGTCTGTAGTGCAGAAGTGAACGACCTTGTTCCGGCTGCGATTCGGGGCTCTTCCCAAGACGGGTGGCGGTGCGCAAGGATCACGCCGCATCGGGCAGGCATCCCGTCCTGCGCGCACCGCATCCCAACCCGGAGGATGTACATGGATCGCCGCACACCCCGCGGCCTCGTCGCCGCGGCCACCGCCACCGTGGCCCTGTTCGCGCTGGCCGGGCCGGCCACGGCCTCGGGTCCGGCCGCACCCGGATCGCCGCCCCTGGCCCGGGTCTTCATGGTCAACCCCGTCCAGTCGTCGGGCGACCAGACGCTCACCGACGCCAAGGACTCCGCGACCGCCGTGCCGGCCTCCGCCTACGCCACGGCCGCCCTGCGCAACCTGGACGCCAGTGGCGGACTGTCGGGGAAGTGGGCCTACGTCAGATCGGACACGGGCGCTTCGGCGAACGTCGCCGACGCGGGCACCTTCACCCGCGCCGACGACCGGTTCGAGCAGGTCATGGCCTACTTCTGGGTCAACGAGGCGCAGGAGTACCTCCAGGGCTTGGGCTTCGGGAGCGAACTGCCCGGCGCCAACGACCGGGCCCAGCCCGTCCGCATCGACCAGTGGGGCGCCGACAACTCCTTCTTCAGCGACAAGAAGACGGAGATCCGCTTCGGCAAGGGCGGAGTCGACGACGCCGAGGACGGCGAGGTGATCGTCCACGAATACGGGCACGCGGTGCACAACGCCCAGGTCCCCGGCTTCGGTTCCTCCCCGGAGGCCGGCGCGATAGGCGAGGCCTTCGGCGACTACCTGGCCGTCGAGGTCGGTGACCACGCCGACGGCGTCTACGGGTGGCCGCGGAAGACGGACCTGGCATGCGTCGGCGACTGGGATTCGGTCGCGTACAGCTCCGCCCCGCACTGCCTGCGCCGCGTGGACGGTAACAAGGTCTACGCGGACCGGACCGGCGAGGTCCACGCCGACGGCGAGATCTGGTCCCGCGCCCTCTTCGACATCCGTGGCGCACTGGGCGCCAGAACCGCCGACCGCATCATCGTCGACGCGCAGTTCGGCTTCGCGCCCGGCACCAGCTTCCAGGACGCGGCGCTGACCACGATCGCCACCGCCCAGCGCATGTACGGCAAGAGCGCCGCGGACGCCGTGCGCCAGGCGTTCAAGGCCCGCCAGATCCCGGGAATCCAGTAGCGGCCGGCGGCGGCCCGGATCAGTTCCTGCTGCGGACCAGCGTGAAGAGCGCTCCCTCCGGGTCGGCGACCGTGGCCAGCCGGCCGCTGAGACCCTCGCGGGGCGGCTGGACCACGCGGCCGCCGAGCCGCAGGACCCGGGCCGCGGCCGCGTCGGTGTCCTCCACCTCGAAGTACGTCATCCAGTGCGGGCCCCGATCGTGGGGCAGGGACCGGCCGACCCCGTGCACGGCGGCCACCGGCCGGCCCTGGAGCAGGAGGGTGAGGTGGTCGAAGTCCTCGGAGGAGTCGGCGTGCGCACGGGCCTCGTGGCCGAAGACGTGCTCGTAGAACTTGCCGACCGTCGAGGTGTCCTGGGTGATCAGCTCGTGCCACACCGGCGTGCCCGGGATTGCGGCCGGCGGGGTGCCGGGGTGGGCCGCGTCCTGCCAGAGTCCGAAGATCGCGCCCAGCGGGTCGGAGCAGATCGCGACCCGCCCCGCGGCTCCGGCATCCAGCGGGCCCACGGCGACCGTGCCGCCGCAGGAGCGGATCGACTCGGCCGTCGCGTCGGCGTCGTCCGTGGCCAGGTACGTGGTCCAGGCCACCGGGAGGTGCCGGTCCGGCGGCATCTCGCCGATGCCGGCCACCTCGCGGCCGTCGAGCAGGGCCCGGACGTACGGCCCCAGCTGCTCGGGGCCGGGCTCGTACTCCCAGCCGAACAGATCGGCGTAGAAGTCCTCGGTGGTGCCGAGGCTGTGGACCATCAGGCTCGCCCAGCACGGCGTGCCCGGCGTGCGCCGCGTTGTTTCCAGTGCCTCGGTCATCTCGGCCGTCTCCTCCGTCGTCATGCTCGTGAGGCTTCCCGCAGCAGATGCTTCCACTCCGGGGGGCTCGGCGCGCCCCGACCCGGCCGGATTTCGGCGACCCGGGAGAGATGACCGGATCGGTGCGGCCCGTCGATGTCCGGCTTGTTACGCGGGGTGCGGAGCGGGGAGCAAAATGGCCCGCATGACGACGAATGCTTCCCCTTCCCCGCTGCTCTCGGCCGCAGTTCTGCGTACCGAACTGTCCGGCCCCCGGCCGCCCGTGCTCCTGGACGTCCGCTGGCAGCTCGGCGGCCCGAACCAGCGGCCCGCGTACGAGGCGGGGCACCTGCCGGGCGCCGTCTACGTCGACCTCGACGCGGAACTGGCAGGCCCGGCGGGGCAGGGCGGACGGCACCCGTTGCCGGATCCGGAGGCGTTCGGCGCGGTGATGCGGCGGGCCGGGGTCTCGGCGGACACGCCGGTGGTCGTGTACGACGGCGGGCAGGGCTGGGCGGCGGCGCGCGCGTGGTGGCTGTTGCGCTGGACGGGTCACGGCGAGGTGCGGGTCCTGGACGGGGGACTGGCCGCGTGGACCGCCGAGGGTGGCCCGCTGTCGGCGGAGGTCACCCCTGTGACGGAGGGCGATTTCAAGCCAAATCCGGGTGCGATCGGACTCCTGGACGCGGACGGGGCGGCCGCGCTGGCCCGGACCGGGCTCCTGCTGGACGCGCGGGCGGGGGAGCGCTATCGCGGCGAGGTCGAACCGATCGACCCGGTCGGCGGGCACATCCCGGGAGCGGTGTCGGCGCCGACCACGGAGAACGTGGGCCCGGACGGGCTGTTCCTGCCGGTGGACGCGTTGCGCACGCGCTTCGCCGAACTCGGCGCGAACGCCGCCGGGACGGAGGTCGGCGTGTACTGCGGCTCCGGGGTCTCGGGAGCCCACGAGGTCCTCGCCCTCGCGGCGGCGGGCATCCCGGCGGCGCTCTACGCGGGCAGCTGGTCGCACTGGTCCGCAGACCCGGCGCGGCCGGTGGCGGTGGGCAGCCTGCCGGGCTAACGCGCGAGTCTTCGTGGCCCCCCCGCCCGGGGGGGCGCGACCCTGCGCGGGGGGCGGCGCCGGTTTGGTGCCGCGGGGGGCGAAGAACATAAGGGGCCGGGGCGGGGCCCCCCCCCGGC
>NZ_JBHYVM010000011.1:182060-200858 GCF_042750105.1 Streptomyces sp. NPDC059443
GGCGCCCTCGGCGCGCCCGCCCGGGGGGTGGCGGGGGGGGGGTGCGCCGCGCGGCGCTGGGCGTGCGAGTCGGCGCCGCCCGGGGGGGGGGGCGGCCCCCCCCCCCTCGGCGGAGGGCTACTCCTGTTTCTTGCGGCGGGTGCCGAAGACGATCTCGTCCCAGCTCGGGACCGCCGCGCGGCGGCCCGGCCGGACGCCGTCGGCCTCGGCCTGGCGGTCGGTCGTGCCGGTGAGCCGGTCCCGGTGGCCCGCCACGGTGCGCGGCATCAGGACGTCCGCGTACGCGGTACCCGCGCCGGCGGAGGCCGCCGGCGGTTCCTCGGACTCCGGTTCCTCCAGCGGCTCCGGCACCACCAGGTCGCCGCGGAAGCTCGGTACCGACTCCAGCAGGGCCGTCAGGGTGTCCCGCTCCTCCTCCGGCTCCGGAGGAGGAGGCGGGGCCGGAGCGACAGGGCGCTCCAGCTGGCGGTCGAGCGCGCGGTCCAGCGGCCGGTCCCGCGGCAGCCGGGCGATGCGCGGCACGAAGGGGAAGCTCGGCTCCGGCGTCGCGGGCAGGTCGTCCGACTCGCCGATCAGCGAGCGGGCCTCGTCGTCCACGGCCACGACCAGCCGGCGCGGCGGGTCGTAGGTCCAGCTCGCCGAGTGCGGTTCGCTCGCGACCCGGTACACCAGGAGGACCTCCCAGGTGCCGTCGTCACGGCGCCACGAGTCCCACTGGACGGATTCCTTTTCGGCGCCGCGCAGCGTCAGCCGTTCCTGCACTGCCTCGCCGAGCTGGGGGCCGGTGTTCTCGCCGGGGCGGCGCACGGGGGTCTTGCGGGCCCGCTCCGCCATGAAGGCGCGCTCCGCGAGCACGGGGCCCTCGAAGCGGCGTACCCGGTCGACGGGGATGCCGGCGAGCTGAGCGACCTCCTCCGCGGAGGCACCGGCCCGTATGCGGGCCTGGATGTCGCGGGGGCGGAGGTGGCTCTCCACCTCGATCTCGATCTGGTTCAGGCGCGCACGGTCGTTGCGCACGGCAGCCCGGAGACGCTCGTCGATCGCAAGCGTGTACTCCGTGCTGTCCGCAGCCTTGAGCACCAGTCGTGTGCCGTCATTTGAGACGGCCACGACACGCAGTTCGGGCATGGGGACCTCCCGGGTGGTGCCTGCCGACGTCACGTGCGTCGCTGCTTCCGCTAGTCGAGTGTGGCCTGCCCGGGTGCAGCCTGCCACTACCTTGCCGAGTTAAACCGGCGTGTCGGGCATGCGCCCTTGATCGCTGTTATGGCACGGTTACCTGTTGGGCACGCACAGTGACCGAACGATTACTGTGCGCAGCAGGATCCCGTGCAATACCGCGGCATCGCCGGTCTCGAGTGCCGTTTTTCCATCAGCCGGCCCCCTCTCCCGGGTCCGGACATCGATAAGGAAGGACGGCCCCAGGGCTCGCCACAGTACTCCATTCGGGCCACCTGGGTGGACCGCCGCGCCGCCGAACTTGTCCCGGACGGCGGGAGTTGGGCTGCCCTCTGACGGGCCCCCATCCGGCCGGACCTGCGGGCGCGTTCGTTTTCGGGTGTCCTGCTTCACAGAATCCCCAGAAATGGAACTATCCGTTTCGCTCAGGGGTCAGTAACTGGAGAAAGCGGTGAAGCGCGAGAGGACCGGGACACGCAGGGGATGGCGATGGGTCAGAAGACGGTGCTGGACACCGAGCCGGAGCGGGAGACGGAGAAGAAGAAGCTCGACCTGAGCGCGACTCAGGTCGCGGGCTCCTCCCTCGCCACGGTCGCGGCGGCCCTGCTCGCCTCGAAGATGGGCGTCTACGGGACCATCCTCGGCGCCGGTGTGGTGAGCGTGGTGGCCACCGCCGGCGGGCCCGTCATCCAGCACTTCTTCCGGCGCACCGGCGACCAGCTGCGCGAGAGCGCCCGCCCGAAGGCCCGTCAGGTACCGGTGGAGGAGGCCCGCGAGGAGCGCGCCCCCGACGGCACGATGATGCTCCGGGCCACCCCGCTCCCGCCTCCGCCCGGGCTCTCGGAGGAGTTCGGCGAGGGCACGGTGCACGGCAGCCGCGTCCGGGGCTGGAAGCGCACGGCCGTGGCGTCGGCCGCCGCCTTCGCCATCTCGATCGGCGGGATCGCCGCCTACGAGGCGTTCTCCGGGACCGCGGTCAGCAGCGATTCCAAGACCGTCTGGGGCGGTACGGCCCAGAACGCCGGCACGGGCAAGCCGGACACCGGGAACACCGGGAACGAGCCCGGCCGCGGCGGCAAGGACAGGGACAAGGGCGGGACGACCCCCGGGACCGGGAACTCCCCGAGCCCCTCGCCCTCGAAGGGGAACCCGAGTCCCGCCCCGGATCCCTCCCCGTCCCCGGATCCGACGCCGAGCCCGACCCCGCCGAAGCCCGACCCGAAGCCGACGCCGACCCCCGCGCCGACCCCGCCGCCGAGCACCGGCCAGGCGACCCCGGGCGGCGGCGGCGCGGGCACCGGCACCGGCCAGGAGTCGCGGACCCCCTGATGCGGGCTCAGCCCCCGCCAGGCTCAGTCCCCCAAGACCCGGCGCAGGTAGTCGTTGCCGAACACCCGGTCCGGGTCCAGCCGGTCCCGGAGCGCGGTGAACTCCCCGAAGCGCGGGTACACCCGGGCGAAGTACTCCGCGTCCCGCGTGTGCACCTTGCCCCAGTGCGGCCGACCGCCGTGCTCCGTGAAGATCCGCTCGGCGGCGGTGAAGTAGGCCTGGTACGGGGTGCCCTTGTACATGTGCACCGCGATGTACGCGCTCTCGCGGCCCGAGGCCGTCGACAGGGTGATGTCGTCCGCCGGAGCCGTCCGCACCTCCACCGGGAAGCTGATCCGCAGGTCGGAGCGGTCGACCATGGCCTTGAGCTCCCGTAGCGCCTCGACGACCCGCTCGCGCGGGAAGGCGTACTCCATCTCCACGAACCGCACCCGGCGCGGGCTGGTGAACACCTTGTACGGGATGTCCGTGTAGGTCCGCGCGGACAGGGCGCGGCTCGCGATCCGGGCGATGGAGGGGATGGCCGCCGGGACCGCGCGGCCGAAGGAGTTCACGGCCTGGAAGAGGCCGTTGGACAGCAGCTCGTCCTCGACCCAGGCGGAGACCGCTCCGGGCGGGGCGGCCGGGCCCTGGCTGCGGTTGTTGCGCTTGGTGTTGCAGTTGCCGGTGTGCGGGAACCAGTAGAACTCGAAGTGCTCGTTCTCCGCGTGGTGCTGGTCGAACTCGGCGGTCACCCGGTCGAAGCCCATGGGCTCCTCACGGGCGGTCAGGAAGAAGAGCGGCTCCACGGCGAAGGTGATCGCGGTGACGACGCCGAGCGCCCCGATGCCGAGCCGGGCCGCCGCGAAGACCTCGGGATTCTCCTTCTCCGAGCACGTGAGCAGCGTGCCGTCGGCGGTGACCAGCTCCAGGCCGCGGATCTGGGCGGCGATGGAGGCCGAGTCGCGGCCGGTGCCGTGGGTGCCGGTGCTGGTGGCCCCCGAGACCGTCTGCTCCATGATGTCGCCCATGTTCGTGAGCGACAGGCCTTCCTTGGCGAGGGCCAGGTTCAGGTCCTTGAGGACCGTGCCCGCCGCCACGGTGACCGTCCCCGCGGTCCGGTCGATCGCCTGGATCCCGGCCAGTGCCTGCGGGCGTATCAGTACGCCGTCGGTCGCGGCGGCCGCGGTGAAGGAGTGGCCGGTGCCGACCGCCTTCACCTTCAGCCCCTCCTCGGCGGCCCGGCGGACCGCCTCCTGGAGCCCGCCCACCGATGCGGGGGTCACCACGCGCGTGGGCGTGGCGGTGACGTTGCCCGCCCAGTTATGCCACGCGGCGGTCCGTGTCCCGCTCGTCCCTGCTGTCCCCGTCGTAGCCATCGTTGGAAGGCTCCTCCCCTTGCGCCGACCTCGTCAGCCGGCGATAACCCGCGAACGCCACCGCCGCCGCGGCGGCCCCCGCCGAGATCGAGACGACGTACCCGGTCCTCGCGCCGGCGGCGTCGATGACCCAGCCGGCCACGGAGGAGCCGAGCGCGACTCCGACCGCGAGGCCGGTGCTGATCCAGGTCATGCCCTCGGTCAGCTTCGCGCGTGGTACGTGCGCCTCGATCAGGGCCATCGTGGTGATCATCGTGGGAGCGATGGCGAGGCCCGAGACGAAGAGCGCCACGGCCAGAAACGGAAGGTTCCCGGCCAGTAGGAGGGGGATCATACTCACGGCCATCGCACATATGCCCAGCACCCACCTGGGTTCTGCCCGGCCCTTCAGGTGGAGCAGCCCGAAGACGATGCCCGCGAGGCAGGAGCCGACCGCCCAGACGGCCAGGATGAAGCTGGCGGCGGCCTTGTGGCCCTGCTCCTCGGCGAAGGCCAGGGTGACGACGTCGATGGAGCCGAAGATGGCCCCCGTGGCCACGAAGGTGGCCATCAGCACCTGGAGTCCGGGGGAGCGCAGGGCGGAGGTCCGGTCGGTGTCCGCGCCGCGCGGGTGCGGGGCGGGCTCGGTGGTGCGCTGCGCGGTCAGCCACCACACGCCCACCAGCAGGAAGACACCGGCGACCAGCGGGCCGGCCTCGGGGAACCAGGTGGTGGAGAGCCCGATGGCGAGGATCGGGCCGAAGATGAAGCAGACCTCGTCGAGGACGGACTCCAGGGAGTACGCCGTGTGCAGTTCGCGCGGGGAGTCCCGGTAGATGGCCGTCCACCGGGCGCGGATCATCGAGCCCACGCTGGGCACGCAGCCCGCGAGGGCGGAGAAGACGAACAGGGTCCAGTCGGGCGCGTGGTTGGCCGCGCAGAGCAGCAGGCCGGCCACGGCCAGGGCCGCGAGCAGGCTCGCCGGGCGCAGGACGCGGCGCTGGCCGTACTGGTCGACGAGGCGGGAGACCTGGGGGCCGATGGCGGCCGCGGAGAGCGCGAGGGTGGCGGTGAGCGCCCCGGCCAGCGAGTACCGGCCGGTGAGCTGGGAGATCATCGTGAGGATGCCGACGCCGACCATCGACAGCGGCATCCGGCCTATGAGGCCGGCCGCGCTGAACGACCGGCTTCCGGGGGCCGCGAATATCGCGCGGTAGGGACTGGGCAAGGTGCCCTCCGTAAGGGACGTCATTGGCCCATACAGGTTACGACCGCACACATGGCGCCCGCATGGGGAGAAATCGACAGGAAGTAAGGGTGACCTTACCTGTGGCGGGGCGGGCCTGGTCGCCGGGCCTGTTTCCCGGCCGGCGGGGGCGGGTGGCAGGATTCGAAACATGTCTGACCAGCTCCGCGCCTCCGCCTCCGCTCCCGCCTCCGCCGCCGGCGCAGGCACGGCCGAAGGCCCCGCCGCCCCCTACGACGCCCTCCTGCTGCTCTCCTTCGGCGGCCCCGAGGGACCCGACGACGTCGTGCCGTTCCTGGAGAACGTCACGCGCGGGCGCGGCATCCCGCGCGAGCGGCTCAAGGAGGTCGGGCAGCACTACTTCGGCTTCGGCGGCGTCAGCCCCATCAACGGGCAGAACCGCGAGCTGCTGGACGCGCTGCGCAAGGACTTCGCCGAGCACGGGCTGGACCTGCCGGTCTACTGGGGCAACCGCAACTGGGCCCCGTACCTCGACGACGTGATGCGCGAGATGGCCGCCGACGGCCGCCGCCGCATCGCGGTCCTCGCGACCAGCGCCTACGCCTCGTACTCGGGCTGCCGGCAGTACCGCGAGAACCTCGCCGACGCGCTCGCGCTGCTGGTCGAGGAGGGCGTGGCCGAGGCAGACCTGCCCAGGGTCGACAAGCTGCGGCACTACTTCAACCACCCAGGCTTCGTGCAGCCCATGATCGACGGGGTGCTCGCGGCGCTGGAGTCGCTGCCCGCCGAGGTCCGGGGCGGCGCCCGCCTGGTCTTCACCACGCACTCCATCCCCACCGCGGCGGCCGACGCCTCCGGTCCGACCGAGGAACACACCGCCGACGGAGAGGGCGGGGCCTACGTCAAGCAGCACCTGGACGTCGCGAAGGTCATCGCCGACGCGGTCCGGGCCGAGACCGGCACCGAACTGCCCTGGGAGCTCGTCTACCAGTCGCGCAGCGGCGCCCCGCACATCCCGTGGCTGGAGCCGGACATCTGCGACCACCTGGAGGCCCTGCACGGGGCGGGCGCCCCGGCGGTGGTCATGGTGCCGATCGGCTTCGTCTCGGACCACATGGAGGTCCTGTACGACCTCGACACGGAGGCCACCGCCAAGGCCGCCGAGCTGGGGCTGCCCATCGCCCGCTCGGCGACGGTCGGCGCCGACCCCCGGTTCGCGGCGGCGGTACGGGACCTCGTGCTGGAGCGGGCCGCGACGGAACGCGGCGAGGCCGTGGAGCGTTGCGCGCTCGGGCTGCTCGGAGCCGGCCACGACCTGTGCGCCGTGGGCTGCTGCCCGGCCCGGGGACCGCGTCCGGCAGCTGCGGGGGAGGACAGCCCGTACGCGTAGCGGCGGCACGGGCACGCACAGCACGTTCGGCACGTACAGGCACGTACAGGCACGTACAGGCACGCATAGGGATTGGATCCGGCTGTGATTTCCGAAGAGCTGAAGACCGAACTGCTGGCTGTGGGCCTGGAGGCCGCCCGGCGGGCGGGCGAGCTGCTGCGGGACGGCCGGCCGGCCGATCTGGCGGTCGCGTCGACCAAGTCCAGCCCCATCGACGTGGTGACCGAGATGGACATCGCGGCGGAGAAGCTGATCACCGGGATCCTCGCGGAGCGGCGGCCCGAGGACGGGCTGCTGGGCGAGGAGGGCTCCGACACGGCGGGGACCAGCGGCGTGCGGTGGGTCATCGACCCGCTGGACGGCACCGTGAACTACCTCTACGGGCTGCCGACCTGGGGCGTGTCCATCGCGGCCGAGTACCTCGGGCAGACCGTGGCCGGGGTGGTGGCCGCGCCGATGCGCGGGGAGACGTACCACGCGGTGCTGGGGCGCGGGGCCTGGCTCGGCGAGCGCCGGCTGGCCTGCCGCGCGGCCGCTCCGCTGGACCAGGCGCTGATCGGCACCGGGTTCGCGTACGTCCAGACCCGCAAGGCCCACCAGGCAGACGTCGCGCAGCGGATCATTCCGGCGGTCCGCGACATCCGGCGCGGCGGGTCGGCGGCGGTGGACCTGTGCGACGTGGCCGCCGGGCGGCTGGACGGGTACTGGGAGCGCGGGCTGAACCCCTGGGACCTGGCGGCGGGCGAGCTGATCGCACGGGAAGCCGGCGCGCTGACCGGGGGACGGCCCGGGGAACCGGCCTCGGGCGAGCTCGCGCTGGCGGCCACGCCGGCGGTGTTCGCCTCGCTGCAGCCGCTGCTGGACGAGGCCGGGGCCTGGCACGACTGAGCGGACGGCGCGCCGCCCGCGAGAAGGAACCCCGGCGGCCAAGTGGCGGCTGCCGGGGTTCGGAGCGTGCGTGGTGTCGGCCGATCGGGTGTCAGCAGGCGGGGACCGAGACCGGAACGCCGTGCTCGGCGGCGAGGCGCTGAAGGTCTTCCAGCTCCGCCTGTTCCACTTCCGCGAGGAAGTCGTCGCCCGTCTCGCGGGCCTGCCTGAGGTCCGTCTGCGTGCTCCTGATGCGCTGCAGGAGACCTGCGGTGAATGCGTCCATGGTGGGTGCGCCCCCTCTTCATGGGTCGGCGGCGGCACGTGGCAGTCCGCCATCAGGGAGTTTTCGGGGTGTGAAGTCGTCCTCCCCACCGCCCTGGCCCCAGAAACCTCGTAAGGCGAGGGAATCCTCACTTCCGTCCCCGCACGGAGGGTCCGGGTGAGCCCCACCGGCGTCTTACAGCCGGTTTACGGCCGAAACGGGCAGGATGGACGACGCACCACACGCCTGCCCTGAAGGGCACTGAGGAAGGAAACGACGTGCGCGTA
Source organism: Streptomyces sp. NPDC059443 (assembly GCF_042750105.1). Classification (NCBI taxonomy): domain Bacteria; kingdom Bacillati; phylum Actinomycetota; class Actinomycetes; order Kitasatosporales; family Streptomycetaceae; genus Streptomyces; species Streptomyces sp. NPDC059443. The sequence goes on from NZ_JBHYVM010000011.1 coordinate 189,922, forward strand.
CTCGTCGTCGAGGACGAGCAGCTGCTCGCCGATGCGGTTGCCACCGGACTGCGCCGGGAGGCCATGGCCGTGGACGTCGTGTACGACGGCGCCGCGGCCCTGGAGCGCGTCGGAGTGAACGACTACGACGTGGTCGTGCTCGACCGGGACCTCCCGCTCGTGCACGGTGACGACGTCTGCCGGAAGATCGTCGAGCTCGGCATGCCCACCCGCGTGCTCATGCTGACGGCGTCCGGCGACGTGAGCGACCGGGTCGAGGGCCTGGAGCTCGGGGCGGACGACTATCTGCCCAAGCCCTTCGCGTTCACGGAGCTGACCGCGCGGGTACGAGCCCTCGGGCGCCGCACCACGGTCGCCCTGCCCCCCGTACTGGAGCGCGCCGGGATCAAGCTGGACCCGAACCGGCGCGAGGTCTTCCGCGAGGGCAAGGAGGTGCAGCTGGCGCCGAAGGAGTTCGCGGTGCTGGAGGTCCTCATGCGCAGCGAGGGCACCGTCGTGTCCGCCGAGCAGCTCCTGGAGAAGGCGTGGGACGAGAACACCGACCCGTTCACCAACGTGGTGCGCGTGACGGTGATGACCCTGCGGCGCAAGCTCGGGGAGCCCCCGGTCATCGTGACCGTTCCCGGTTCCGGCTACCGGATCTGACGCGGGTGGCAGCGACCCCGGCGCCACCGGCGGCGCCACCGAAACCGAACTGGGACCCCGGCCAGCCCGAGGGTCCTTTCCCTTGGCTGCGGCCGACCATCCGGATACGTCTGACGCTGCTGTACGGCGGGATGTTCCTGATCGCCGGCATCCTGCTGCTGTCGATCATCTACCTCCTGGCGGCGCAGGCGCTGCGCGAGGGCAACGCGCTCCCGTTCAAGATCGTGGGCGGCTCCGACATCCAGGTCACCAGCAACTGCCCCGGCGTGGGCACCGCGGGCCAGACGCACGACCAGTTCAACGCCGCGATCGCCCAGTGCGTCCTCGACCAGCGCAAGCACGCGCTGGACGATCTGCTCAGCCGGTCGCTGATGGCCCTCATGGGCCTGAGCATCATCGCCTTCGCCTTCGGCTACGCGATGGCCGGGCGGGTGCTCTCGCCGCTCGGCAAGATCACCCGGACTGCCCGCCGGGTGGTCGGCTCCGACCTGACCCGGCGGATCGAGCTGGACGGGCCGGACGACGAGCTCAAGGAGCTCGCCGACACCTTCGACGAGATGCTCGACCGGCTGGAGCGGGCCTTCACCGCCCAGCAGAGGTTCGTGGCCAACGCCTCGCACGAGCTGCGGACCCCGCTGGCCATCAACCGGACGCTGCTGGAGGTGCACCTCTCCGACCCCGGGGCCCCGGTGGAGCTCCAGCAGCTCGGCAAGACCCTGCTCGCCACCAACGAGCGCAGCGAGCAGCTGGTCGAGGGCCTGCTGCTGCTGGCCCGCAGCGACAACCAGATCATCGAGCGCAAGCCCGTGGACCTGGCGGAGGTGGCCTCGCGCGCCATCGACCAGGCGCGCGGGGAGGCCCACGCCAAGGGCGTGGAGATCCGCGGCGAGCGCGCGCTGGCCGTCGTGCAGGGCAACGGCGTACTGCTGGAGCGGATCGCGCTCAACCTGGTGCAGAACGCCGTCCGGTACAACGTCCCGGAGGGCGGCTGGGTGGAGGTCACCACCGAGGCCGTGCACGGGCAGGCGGTCCTGTTGGTGTCGAACACGGGTCCCGTGGTTCCCGCGTACGAGGTGGACAACCTCTTCGAGCCCTTCAGACGGCTGCGTACGGAGCGCACGGGCAGCGACAAGGGTGTCGGGCTCGGCCTGTCCATCGCGCGCTCTGTGGCGCGCGCACACGGCGGGAGGATCCAGGCGATCCCGAGGGAGGGTGGTGGCCTCGTGATGCGCGTCACTCTACCCTTGTGACCCCGGTGTGACCCCGGCCACTCCGTGTTCGCCGTTGGCTGAATGCTTGGAATGTGAAGGCAGTGACTTCTGTGCGATCGATCACAGTGTCGAGTGTCGGACCATAAGCGTTCAGTGACCTTGGAGGGGGCTAAAAGCCCGGGAAGTCCGGGTTTCCGGCCCCCCTAACGGCGGGAAATACATGGGGTGGCGTTTGTGCAAGACGGCCCCCGGACCGTGTACGGTCCCGGTCGTCATCCCAGCCAATCGCTCCTTCTGGTGTGCGGCTGGGTGTCGATTGAGTAACAGACCTTGATGTGAGGCAAAATCTCCGCCTCGGGTCGGGCACAAGTCCGGCCTCTCGCGCGTTACGTGCGCTGAGACACCCGCTAAATCCCAGAGGGGGAGAGCGAACTATGGCAACGGACTACGACACTCCGCGCAAGACCGACGACGACGTAGACAACGACAGCATCGAAGAGCTGAAGGCTCGTCGCAACGAGAAGTCGTCCTCGAACGTCGACCTGGACGAAATCGACAATGCGGAAGGCCTCGACCTGCCCGGCGCGGACCTCTCCAACGAGGAACTGGCCGTCCGGGTCCTGCCCAAGCAGGCCGACGAGTTCACCTGCACGAGCTGCTTCCTGGTGCACCACCGCAGCCAGCTGGCGCGCGAGAAGAACGGTCAGCCGATCTGTCGCGAATGCGACTGAGAGGCTCCGGCCGTGACCGGCTCGACACCATTTCGGAAGCGGCGCTTCCGAAAGCCTGGTGATCCGGCGGAGACGCAGGCGGGAACCAAGGGCCTGGAAACGGGCCCTGGAGCCCCCGGCGTACCCGCCGTGCTCCCCGACACCGCCGAGGCGGTGCCGTCGGCCTCCGAGGCCGATGAGGGGTCCCGGTACCGCACCGGGGTCCGTCGGCTGCAAGCCGTCAAGAACGGTGTGCGCAAGGGCGGCGAAAGTGCCAGGGCCGCCGCCCTCTACCTCACCGACCGAGTCATCGAGAACGCACCGCGCGTTCCGGTTCGGGACCTCGCGACCCTGCGCGCGCAGTTCCCGGGCCTCGGGCCCGACCGGCTGGCCGACAAGCTGATCACGGGCGCCGCCAACGCGACGTCCACCGTCGGCGCGGGCATCGGTGCGGCGGCCATGCTGCCGGTGCCGCCCGCCATGCCGGCCGAGCTGGCCGCCGAGATCACAGGGGTCGCCGCGATCGAGCTGAAGCTCATCGCCGAACTCCACGAGGTCTACGGCCTGCGGCCGCCCGGCAACCTCAAAGAGCGCAGCTTCGCCTACCTCGTGGCGTGGACGGAAGAGCGCGGCATCGACCTGACCAGGCCGACGACGCTGAACGCGGCGCTGGGCGGTCAGATGAAGCGCGAACTGCGCCAGCAGATCACCAAGCGGATGTTCCGCAACCTGCCGAACCTGATGCCGTTCATGGTCGGCGCGGCCGTGGGCGCGGTCATGAACCGCCGGGACACCCGAAAACTCGCCGAGAAGGTCCGTGCGGACCTGCGGGACCGGGCCGTGCCGTGGGACGCCCTGTCGCAGCTCCCGGGCCTTGAGCGGCCCACCGAGCCCCTTCCCGAGGCCGCCAGGGCCGCCCTTGAGGGCCGGCCCTTCGACCCGCGCGACTGACCCCGCCGCGGCCCGCCGGGCCTCAGGCGGTCTTCGCGTCGGCCTGCGCCGCGCGGATGGCCGCCACGAGGGCCTGGGGCTCGCGGGTGGAGACGTAGACGTACGGGGTCGGGTCCGTGGGGTCGGTGACCTCGACCCGGACCGCCGTGGTCACGTAGCTGCGCATCAGCATGAAGGCCCGCATGTCGGCCTTGTACGTCCGCCAGGCGCGGGCCTCTTCCGGCTCCAGGGCCTCCGGGTCGCCCAGGGCCGTCACCGGGATCCGGGCCTCCCCGGCCGCCAGCGCTCCGCCCACCACGCGCACGCGCTGGGACCCGTACGAGCTCACCAGCAGCCCCGTCAGCGCGGTGCCCCCGACCAGTCCGGCCAGCAGCGGCATGGTGCCCAGCGGCATCAGGATCAGCGCGCACGCGAGACCGGTGAGTACGGCGATGGCCCACCAGGCGCGGGGGGCGGTCAAGCGTTCGTCGTGGTGCGCGGGGGAAGGCTGCATGGGGCCAAGCCTCCCACGAGGCGACCGGCGGGTAGCCGCGCGGGTAAGGTCTGCGGCTGTGAGTGGACGAAACACAGCGTTGACGCCCCCGGCCGAGGCCGCCCCGCCGGTGCGGCACCCCGATGCCCCGGCACCCGGCGAGCTCCTCGGTGCCCACTACGAGCACTGCTTCGGCTGCGGCGACGGCCAGCCGCACGGACTCCACCTGGAGGCCCGCGCGGGGGAGGGCGTGCGCGTCAGCGCCGAGTTCACCGTCAAGCCCGCCCACCAGGGCGCGCCCGGCCTCGCCCACGGCGGCGTCCTCGCCACCGCGCTCGACGAGACCCTGGGCTCCCTGAACTGGCTGCTGCGCGTCATCGCCGTCACCGGCCGGCTGGAGACGGACTTCGTCCGACCTGTGCCCGTGGGCACCGTGCTGTACCTGGAGGCCGAGGTCACCGCCGTCGCCGGCCGGAAGATCTACTCCAGTGCCATCGGCCGAATAGGCGGCCCGCAGGGACCCGTCGCGCTGCGCGCCGACGCCCTCTTCATCGAGGTGAAGGTCGACCACTTCATCGACAACGGACGGCCCGAGGAGATCCGGGCGGCGATGGCCGACCCGGACCAGGCCAGGCGCGCACGCGCCTTCGAGGTGAACCCCTGATGTCTGAGAACAACACTCCCCGCGCAGGCGTCGACGTGCTGATCCGGCGCGTGGACCCGGAGGTACCGATCCCCGCCTACGGGCACCCCGGCGACGCCGGCTGCGATCTGGTCACCACCGAGGCCGCCGAACTGGAGCCGGGCGAGCGGGCCGTACTGCGCACCGGAGTCTCCATCGCGCTGCCCGACGGCTACGCGGCGTTCGTGCACCCGCGCTCGGGCCTGGCCGCCCGCTGCGGGCTCGCGCTCGTGAATGCCCCGGGGACGGTGGATGCCGGGTACCGTGGGGAGATCAAGGTGATCGTGGTCAATCTCGACCCGCGCGAGAGCGTCAGGTTCGAGCGTTTCGACCGCATTGCCCAGCTGGTTGTCCAGCGGGTCGAGAAGGTGCGCTTCCACGAGGTGGCGGAACTTCCCGACTCGGCGCGGGCCGAGGGGGGTTTCGGCTCCACCGGAGGTCATGCGGCCGTGGCCGGATCCGGCGCTGGTCAGCAGGGTGGGAATGGCTACGCTTCGGTCGTATCCGACCGGGAAGGACAGTGACGTGTTCGGACGTCGCAAGAAGAACGACTCCGTCAAGGACGGCGGCGCGGCCGAGCAGGTCGTCGACGGCGTCGGCGCCGATGAGCAGGACGGCGCGGAAGAGGCCGACGCGGTAGCGCCGCGCCGGCTCAACCTGCCGCCGGCTCCGCGCCCCGACGGGCCGTGGGACGTATCGGAAGTGCCCGGCAACCCCGAGGACGGCCGGGTCGACCTCGGCGGCATCCTCGTACCGGGTGTCGAGGGCATGGAGCTGCGCGTCGAGGTCGCCGGTGACGCGATCGTCGCCGCGACCGTGGTGCTCGGCGACAGTGCCGTACAGCTGCAGGCCTTCGCCGCGCCCCGCAAGGAAGGCATCTGGGGCGAGGTCCGCGAGGAGATCGCCGAGGGCATCACCAAGCAGGGCGGCATCATCGACGAGGTCGAGGGTCCGCTGGGCTGGGAGCTGCGCGCGCAGGTGCCCGTACCGCTGCCGGACGGGCAGACCGGCGCCCAGCTGGTCCGCTTCGTCGGTGTGGACGGCCCGCGCTGGTTCCTGCGCGGTGTCATCTCCGGCCAGGGCGCGGTGCGCCCCGAGTCGGCGGGCGTGCTGGAGCGGATCTTCCTGGACACCGTCGTGGTCCGCGGCGAGGGCCCGATGGCCCCGCGCGACCCGATCGTCCTGAAGCTGCCGAACGACGCGCAGATGGTGCCGGACGGCGTGCAGACCGAGGAGCAGGAAGGCTCCCGCTTCGGCGGTGGCATGGGCCAGCTGGAGCGCGGCCCGGAGATCACCGAGGTCCGCTGATCTTCCCGCCCCCGTACGCGCGGGCGACTGTTTCCGGCCGTGGGCCGTACTCCTTCGGGGGTACGGCCCACGGCCGCGTCCGGGTCCGTGGCCGGAGACGGGTCCGGGGACGGGGCGCCTGTTGACATCGGTGTCAGGGATCCGTCAGGGATCGGGCCGTAAGCCGTGATCGGCGCGTGATCGGGGCAAACGTCCCGGAGAATGAGCGCATGGGACGCGGCAAGCTAAGGATCTATCTCGGCTCGGCACCCGGTGTGGGCAAGACGTACGCCATGCTCTCCGAGGGCCACCGCCGGGTGGAGCGCGGCGCCGACTGCGTGGTCGGCTTCGTCGAGCACCACGGGCGGCCGCGCACCGAGGTGATGCTGCACGGCCTGGAGCAGGTGGAGCGCAAGGAGCTCTCGTACCGGGGCGCCGCCTTCACCGAGATGGACGTGGACGCGGTCCTCTCGCGCAAGCCCGCGCTGGCCCTGGTGGACGAGCTGGCACACACCAACGTCCCGGGCTCGCGCAACGCCAAGCGCTGGCAGGACGTGGAAGAGCTGCTGCGGGCCGGGATCGACGTGGTCACCACCGTGAACATCCAGCACCTGGAGTCCCTCGGCGACGTGGTCGAGTCGATCACGGGCGTGCGGCAGCGGGAGACCGTCCCGGACGAGGTGGTGCGCCGGGCCGACCAGATCGAGCTCGTCGACATGTCCCCGCAGGCCCTGCGCCGCCGCATGGCCCACGGCAACATCTACAAGTCGGACAAGGTCGACGCGGCCCTGTCCAACTACTTCCGGCCCGGCAACCTGACCGCCCTGCGCGAGCTGGCCCTGCTGTGGGTCGCCGACCGGGCCGACGAGTACCTCCAGCAGTACCGGGGCGAGCACAACATCCGCTCCACCTGGCAGGCGCGCGAGCGGATCGTGGTCGGCCTGACCGGCGGCCCCGAGGGCCGGACCTTGATCCGGCGGGCGTCCCGGGTGGCGGCCAAGGGCTCCGGCAGCGAGATCCTGGCCGTCTACATCGCCCGCAGCGACGGGTTGACCGCGGCCTCGCCCAAGGAGCTCGCGGTCCAGCGGACGCTGGTCGAGGATCTTGGCGGAACGTTTCACCATGTGATCGGCGACAACGTCCCCGAGGCCCTCCTCGAATTCGCCCGCGGGGTCAACGCCACCCAGATCGTGCTCGGCTCCAGCCGGCGCCGCCCCTGGCAGTACGTCTTCGGCGCCGGTGTCGGCGCCACCGTGGCCCGCGACTCGGGGCCCGACCTCGACGTGCACATCGTCACCCACGAGGAGGTCGCCAAGGGCCGCGGCCTGCCCGTCGTCCGCTCGGCGGCCCGGCTCGGCCGGCCCCGGATCGTGGCCGGCTGGGTGGCCGGGGTGGTCCTGCCGCTACTGCTCGCGGCGTTCCTCACCCACATCGACTCCGACCCCGGCATCGCCAACGAGATGCTGCTCTTCCTGGCCCTCACCGTGGCCTCGGCGCTGCTCGGCGGGCTCTACCCGGCACTGGCCTCCGCCGCCCTGGGCTCCCTCCTGCTGAACTACTACTTCGCCCCGCCCATCCACCGCTTCACCATCTCGGACCCCAAGAACATCGTGGCCATCGCGGTCTTCTTCGGCGTGGCCGGCTCCGTGGCCTCCGTCGTGGACGCGGCGGCCCGCCGCACCCACCAGGCCGCCCGGCTGCGCGCCGAGTCCGAGATCCTCTCCTTCCTGGCGGGCAGCGTGCTGCGCGGCGAGACCACCCTGGACGCGCTGCTGGAGCGGGTGCGCGAGACCTTCGCCATGGAGTCGGTGGCCCTGCTGGAGCGGGAGAGCGACGTGGAACCCTGGCAGCCGGCCGGCAGCGTCGGCCCGAGCCCGGTCTCCCGGCCCGAGGACGCCGATGTGGACATGCCGATCGGCGACCACATGGCCCTGGCCCTGTCCGGCCGGGTGCTGCCCGCCGAGGACCGCCGGGTGCTCGGCGCCTTCGCCGCCCAGGCCGCCGTCGTACTCGACCGCCAGCGCCTGGTCGGGGAGGCGGAGGAGGCCCGCCGGATGGCGGAGGGCAACCGGATCCGGACCGCGCTGCTCGCCGCCGTCAGCCATGACCTGCGTACCCCGCTGGCCTCCATCAAGGCCTCCGTCAGCTCGCTGCGCTCCGACGACGTGGAATGGTCCGAGGAGGACCGGGCGGAGCTGCTCGAAGGCATCGAGGACGGCGCCGACCGCCTCGACCACCTGGTGGGGAACCTGCTGGACATGTCGAGGCTCCAGACCGGCACCGTCACCCCGCTGATCCGCGAGATCGACCTCGACGAGGTGGTCCCGATGGCGCTGGGCGGCGTACCCGAGGACAGCGTCCTGCTGGACATCCCGGAGACCCTGCCGATGGTGGCGGTCGACCCCGGGCTGCTGGAGCGGACCGTGGCCAACGTGGTCGAGAACGCGGTCAAGTACAGCCCGGCGGGGGAGCAGGTGCTGGTGGCGGCCAGTTTCCTGGGCGACCGGGTCGAGGTGCGGGTCGTGGACCGCGGGCCGGGCGTGCCCGACGAGGCCAAGGACCGGATCTTCGCCCCCTTCCAGCGGCACGGGGACGCGCCGCGCGGCGCCGGGGTCGGGCTGGGGCTGGCGGTCGCACGCGGCTTCGCGGAGGCCATGGACGGCACCCTGGCGGCCGAGGACACCCCCGGCGGCGGGCTGACCATGGTGCTCACGCTCAAGGCGGCGGCCGGCGGGCGGGCGCGGATCCACGTCAGCGTGGACGGCGAGGGGCGCAGCGTCCCGCAGGAGCCCGGGGGAGCGGACACGGACCGCGCCCGTGGCCCCGTAGATTTTGATCTTGATCCGGTACCACAGGATTCGATACGACAGAAGGCAGGACCTCAATGACCCGGGTGCTCGTGGTGGAAGACGAACCCCAGATCGTCCGAGCCCTCGTGATCAACTTGAAGGCACGCAAGTACGAGGTCGACGCGGCCGCCGACGGGGCGAGCGCCCTGGAACTGGCGGCCGCCCGCCACCCCGACGTGGTCGTCCTGGACCTGGGCCTGCCCGACATGGACGGGGTCGAGGTGATCAAGGGGCTGCGCGGCTGGACCCGCGTCCCGATCCTGGTCCTCTCCGCCCGGCACAGCTCCGACGAGAAGGTCGAGGCCCTTGACGCGGGCGCCGACGACTACGTCACCAAGCCCTTCGGCATGGACGAGCTGCTGGCGCGGCTGCGCGCCGCCGTCCGCAGGGCCGAACCCTCCGCCGGGTCCGGCGAGGACGAGGTGATCGTCGAGACCGACGACTTCACGGTGGACCTCGCGGCGAAGAAGGCGGTGCGCGAAGGGCGCGACGTGCGCCTCACGCCCACCGAGTGGCACCTGCTGGAGGTCCTGGTCCGCAACGGCGGCAAGCTGGTCAGCCAGAAGCAGCTGCTCCAGGAGGTCTGGGGGCCCTCGTACGGGACCGAGACCAACTACCTGCGGGTCTACATGGCCCAGCTGCGGCGCAAGCTGGAGGCGGACCCCTCGCACCCGAGGCACTTCATCACCGAACCGGGCATGGGATACCGCTTCGAGAGGTAGTGGCCGCGCCGGTACGCTTCCTGTATGAGTGCTGAACCGCGTCCCGAGAAGCCCGCCAAGCCGGCGAAACCCGCCAGGCCGGCGGGCCGGTTCCGCCGGATGATAGAGCGGCTGTCCACCTCGCAGGAGGAGCTGCATTCGGCGGAGCTGCAGGAGGACGCAGAAGCCGCGGGGTGCACGCGGATCTGCGACTGCCACGACCGTCAGATAGTCAAGGTGACCGGGACCCTGCGGACCGTCACCCTGCGGCCGCGCGCGGGCGTCCCCGCGCTGGAGGCCGAGCTGTTCGACGGCTCGGCCGCGCTGGACGTCGTATGGCTCGGGCGTCGCTCGATCGTGGGAATCGAACCCGGCCGTCGCATGATCGCCTCCGGGCGGATCTCGATGAGCCACGGCCGTCGGGTGCTCTTCAACCCGAAGTACGAACTCCGACCGCTCGGACAGGAGCACTGACGGTGACGTCACTCGACAAACCGACCACGCCCGACGCCTCGCCCGCCGAGGATCAGAAGGCCGTGACGCAGGCGGCCCTCTTCGACGCCTTCGGAGGGATCCGGGGCACCGTGGAGACGATGCTCCCCGGGCTGCTCTTCGTCATGATCTACACGATCAACAAGGACGTGAAGAGCTCCGCCATCGCGGCGGGTGCGGTCGCGGTCCTGCTGGTGATCGTGCGGCTGCTGCGCAAGGACACGGTGAAGCACGCCTTCAGCGGGGTCTTCGGCGTGGGCGTGGGCGTGGCCTTCGCACTGTTCACCGACAACGCGAAGGGCTTCTACCTGCCCGGCATGATCTACGGCGCCGGACTGGGCGTGGCCTTCACGCTCTCCGCGCTGGTGGGCTTCCCGCTGCTGGGGGTGATCCTGGGGCCGGTCTTCAAGGAGAACCTCTCCTGGCGCACCCGCAACCCCGGGCGCAAGAAGGCGTACACCAAGGCCAGTCTGGCCTGGGGGCTCATCTTCCTCGCGAAGTACGCGATCCTCTTCCCGCTGTACTGGTGGGGCGACGCGACGCAGCTGGGCTGGGTGCTGATCGGGCTGAAGCTGCCGCCGATGGTGCTGGCGGTCTACTTCACGTGGGCCTTCCTGGCGAAGGCGCCGCCGCCGATCGACGTGATCGCGGAGTGGGAGGCGGAGGAAGCCGCGGAGAAGGCGGCGAAGGCGGCCGCCAAGGGCCAGGGGGCCTGACCGCAGCCCGTGCCGGTGCCGCCGTACACGCGGCGCCGTTCCCGGGGGCCAGCCCCCGGACCCCCGCTCCTCAAACGCCGGAGGGGCTGGATTCGCTCCGCGCGGTGGACGCGTGCGGGCAGACGCTGGCCAGATCCAGCCTCGCCGGCGTTTGAGGCGCGGGGTGGGGGGGGGGGGGCCCCGGGGGGGGCGGGGGGCGGGGGGGGGGGCGCCCCCCCCGC
>NZ_JBHYVM010000012.1:0-24759 GCF_042750105.1 Streptomyces sp. NPDC059443
AGGGCTTCGATCTCGGAGGGGCCGGCGTTGAAGGTCTGCGGCTTGATCGTGGTGGCGCCGAGTTCCTTGGCGATCAGGCCTTCCTGGATGCCGACGAGCGCGGTGGCGTGGGTCAGGTTGGGGAAGTAGCCGACGCGGACCTCGGTCGCCGACAGCTTCTTGCCGTCGGTGCTCGCGACGTCCGCCGCCTTGTCCCCGGGCTTCGCGGCCTGGGATCCGTACCCGCAGGAAGCGAGCGCGCCGATCAGGAGCGGCAGGGCGGCAGCGGCGGCGAGGCCGCGCTTCAAGGTCTTACGGGTGGTACCGATGGCAGGCACGGGAGGACTTCCTCTCGTGACGTCGTCATCTCATGACGTACGTCTTCGTCTGTGGAGCAAGGGCGGGTACGGCTCGCGAGGGGTGTGGGCGCGCATGCGGTGCGCGTACGTCATCACGCACATCGCCCCACCCCTCCCTGGCCGCTGCCGAGGGCGCCGCTGCCTACACGGCCGCCCTCCTTCGCGAAGGTGGAGTAAATGTCGGAAGGCATGATCAGAAGTCCCACCCTTCCTCATCGGCCTGGACGGTCGTCTGGGCCTTGGAGGCGAAGGACTCGCCCACCATGCCGGCCGCCAGGGTCGTGCCGTCGGCCGGGTCGATCAGCAGGAAGGAGCCGGTGCGGCGCGAGTCGGCGTACGAGTCGAGCGCGAGCGGCTCGGCGGTGCGGACGACGACCCGGCCGATGTCGTTGGCCACGAGCTGCCCCGGGTTCGGGTGCTGGGACAGGTCGTCCAGGGTCAGCCGCGAGGGGATCTCCTTGACGATGGCCTTGACCGTGCGCGTGGTGTGCTTGATCAGCACCCGGGCGCCGACGGCCAGCGGCTGGTCCGCCACGTGGCAGACCGTCGCCACGACGTCCTGCGTGGTGGCCGGGGCGCTCGCGGACGGCGCGATCAGGTCGCCGCGCGAGATGTCGATGTCGTCCTTGAGGCGCAGGGTCACCGACTGGGGCGCCCAGGCGATGTCCACGCCCTCGCCGAGCGCGTCGATGCCCTCGATGACCGAGGTGCGGCCGGACGGCAGCACGGTGACGGCCTCGCCGACCCGCAGCACGCCGGAGGCGATCTGGCCCGCGTAACCCCGGTAGTCCGGGTGCTCGGCGGTCTGCGGACGGATCACGTACTGCACCGGGAAACGCGCCGGGCAGGCCGTGAGGTCGTGGCTGACCGGGACGGTCTCCAGGTGCTCCAGCACCGTGGGGCCGCCGTACCAGTCCATGTGTGCGGAGGGCTCGACCACGTTGTCCCCGGCCAGGGCCGAGATCGGGATCGCGGTGATCTCCGGGACGCCCAGGTCGGAGGCGTACGCGGTGAACTCCTCGGCGATCTTCGCGAAGACCGACTCCTCGTAGCCGACCAGGTCCATCTTGTTGACGGCCAGGACCACGTGGGGGACCCGGAGGAGGGCCGCCACGGCGGCGTGCCGGCGCGTCTGCTCGATCACGCCGTTGCGGGCGTCGACCAGGACCACCGCGAGGTCGGCGGTGGAGGCGCCGGTGACCATGTTGCGGGTGTACTGCACGTGTCCGGGGGTGTCGGCGAGGATGAACCGGCGCCGGGTGGTCGCGAAGTAGCGGTAGGCGACGTCGATGGTGATGCCCTGTTCCCGCTCGGCGCGCAGGCCGTCGGTGAGCAGTGCGAGGTCGGGGGTGTCCTGGCCGCGCTGGGCGGACACCGCCTCGACCGCTTCGAGGGTGTCGGTGAGGATCGACTTGGAGTCGTGCAGGAGGCGTCCGACCAGGGTGGACTTGCCGTCGTCGACGGAACCGGCGGTGGCGAAGCGCAGCAGGGTGGTGGCCGACAGGTCGGCGAACTGCTCGGTGGTGGAGGTCATTTCTAGAAGTACCCTTCGCGCTTGCGGTCTTCCATCGCGGCCTCGGACATCTTGTCGTCGGCGCGGGTCGCGCCCCGCTCGGTGAGGCGGGAGGCGGCGATTTCGGTGATCACGGCGTCCAGCGTGGTGGCGTCGGAGTCGACGGCGCCGGTGCAGGACATGTCACCGACGGTGCGGTAGCGGATCAGACGGGTCTCGGTGGTCTCGTTCGCCTTGGCGCCGCCCCACTCGCCGGCCGTCAGCCACATGCCGTTGCGCTTGAAGACCTCGCGCTCGTGGGCGAAGTAGATCTCCGGCAGTTCGATCTTCTCGCGGGCGATGTACTGCCACACGTCGAGCTCGGTCCAGTTGGAGAGCGGGAAGACGCGCACGTGCTCGCCCGGCGCGTGGCGGCCGTTGTAGAGCTGCCACAGCTCGGGGCGCTGGCGGCGCGGGTCCCACTGGGAGAACTCGTCGCGCAGGGAGAAGACGCGCTCCTTGGCGCGGGCCTTCTCCTCGTCGCGGCGGCCGCCGCCGAAGACGGCGTCGAACTTGAGCCGCTGGATCGCCTCGGTGAGCGGGACGGTCTGCAGCGGGTTGCGGACCCCGTCCGGGCGCTCGCGGAGCTTGCCGGCGTCGATGTACTCCTGGACGGAGGCCACGTGCAGGCGCAGACCGTGCTTGGCGACCGCGCGGTCCCGGTACTCCAGGACCTCGGGGAAGTTGTGGCCGGTGTCCACGTGGAGCAGGGTGAACGGCACCGGCGCCGGCGCGAACGCCTTCAGCGCCAGGTGCAGCATGACGATGGAGTCCTTGCCGCCGGAGAACAGGATCACCGGCTTCTCGAACTCGCCCGCCACCTCGCGGAAGATGTGCACGGCCTCCGATTCGAGGGCGTCGAGGTGGGACAGCGCGTAGGGCGCGTCCGTCCCGTCGTGGACGTGTGCGACGGTGGCGGTCATGCCAGGCCCCTCTCGGTGAGCAGCGCGTGCAGGGCCGAGGCCGACTCCTGCACGGACTGCGTGTGCGACTCGATACGCAGGTCCGGGGACTCCGGCGCCTCGTACGGGTCGTCGACTCCGGTCAGACCGGAGATCTCGCCCGCCGCCTGCTTGGCGTACAGGCCCTTCACGTCACGCTCCGAGCAGACCTCGACCGGGGTGGCCACGTGGACCTCCAGGTACGAGGTGCCCTCGGCGGCGTGACGCTTGCGGACGGCCTCGCGGCTGTCCGCGAACGGCGCGATGACCGGGACGAGGGCCTTCACGCCGTTGGACGCGAGGAGTTCGGCGACGAAGCCGATCCGCTGCACGTTGGTGTGCCGGTCCTCGCGGCTGAAGCCGAGGCCCGCGGACAGGAACTCGCGGATCTCGTCGCCGTCCAGGACCTCCACGCGGTGGCCGTCGGCGCGCAGCCGCTCGGCCAGCGCGTAGGCGATCGTGGTCTTGCCCGCGCTCGGCAGCCCGGTCAGCCACACGGTGGCGCCCTGGTCGCTCACGCTCATCTGCTTCGTCTCCGTGGGTTCAGTACGTTCGGTGGTCGCGCTGGTGGCCGTCATCAGCCGTGCAGTCCGCACTCGGTCTTGCCGCGTCCGGCCCAGCGGCCGGCGCGGGCGTCCTCGCCCTCCGCCACCCGGCGGGTGCAGGGGGCGCAGCCGACGGAGGTGTAACCGTCCATCAGCAGCGGGTTGGTGAGGACCCCGTGCTCCAGGACGTACGCGTCCACGTCGTCCTGGGTCCAGCGGGCGATCGGCGAGATCTTGACCTTCTGCCGCTTCTCGTCCCAGCCGACGACCGGGGTGTTCGCCCGGGTCGGGGACTCGTCGCGGCGCAGGCCCGTCGCCCATGCGTCGTACGCGGTCAGGCCCTCTTCCAGGGGCTTGACCTTGCGCAGCGCGCAGCACAGGTCGGGGTCGCGGTCGTGCAGCCTGGGGCCGTACTCGGCGTCCTGCTCGGCGACCGTCTGGCGCGGGGTGAGCGTGATGACGTTGACGTCCATCACGGCCTCGACCGCGTCACGGGTGCCGATGGTCTCCTCGAAGTGGTAGCCGGTGTCGAGGAAGACCACGTCCACGCCGGGGAAGGCGCGGGAGGCGAGGTGGGCGACGACCGCGTCCTCCATGGAGGAGGTCACGGCGAACTTCTTGCCGAAGGTCTCGGCCGCCCAGGTGAGGATCTCCAGCGGGGTGGAGTCCTCCAGGTCGCGGCCCGCCTGCTCGGCCAGCGCCTTGAGGCCGTCCGCTCTGAGACCGGCGTCTTGAACCGTGGTCATATCTCGTCCCCTCCAGCGTCGTTGGACTGAACACCCCGGGCCAGCAGCCCGAGGTACTTCAGCTGGAAGGCTCGGTTGCAGGCCCTGCATTCCCAGGCGCCGTGGCCTGTTTCGTTCGGGAACAGGTCCTCGTCGCCGCAGTACGGGCAGTAGAACGGTGCGGCGCGCTCGCTCACGAGAGGTCCTCGTCCTTCGCACGGGTCACCCAGGCGGCGAAGCGCTCGCCGTCCTCGCGCTGGTCCTCGAAGCGCGTGACGACCCGCTCGACGTAGTCCGGCAGACCGGCCGAGGTGACCTTGAGGCCGCGGACCTTGCGGCCGAATCCGGCCTCCAGCCCGAGTGCGCCGCCCAGGTGGACCTGGTAGCCCTCGACCTGGTTGCCCTCGTCGTCCAGGACCAGCTGGCCCTTGAGACCGATGTCCGCCACCTGGATACGGGCGCAGGCGTTCGGGCAGCCGTTGATGTTGATGGTCAGCGGCTCGGCGAACTCCGGCAGGCGGCGCTCCAGTTCGTCGATCAGCGAGGCGCCGCGCGCCTTCGTCTCGACGATGGCCAGCTTGCAGAACTCGATGCCGGTGCAGGCCATCGTGCCGCGGCGGAACGGGGACGGATTGACCCGCAGGTCCAGCGCCTCCAGGGCCGCGACGACCGAGTCGACCTGGTCGGCCTCGATGTCGAGCACGATCATCTTCTGCTCGGCGGTGGTGCGCAGCCGGCCGGAGCCGTGCTGGGCGGCCACGTCCGCGATCTTGACCAGGGTGGCGCCGTCGACGCGGCCCACGCGGGGCGCGAAGCCCACGTAGAACCTGCCGTCCTGCTGCTGGTGGACGCCGACGTGGTCGCGCCACTGGCCGCTGGGCTGCTCGGGCGCCGGGCCGTCGGTCAGCTTCCGCTTGAGGTACTCGTCTTCGAGGACCTGGCGGAACTTGGCCGGGCCCCAGTCGGCGACGAGGAACTTCAGCCGGGCGCGGGTGCGCAGGCGGCGGTAGCCGTAGTCGCGGAAGATCGAGATGACGCCCTCGTAGACGTCCGGGACCTCGTCCAGCGAGACCCAGGTGCCCAGGCGCACGCCCAGCTTGGGGTTGGTGGAGAGACCGCCGCCGACCCAGACGTCGAAGCCGGGGCCGTGCTCGGGGTGGTTCACGCCCACGAAGGCGATGTCGTTGATCTCGTGCGCCACGTCGAGCAGCGGCGAGCCGGAGATCGCGGACTTGAACTTGCGGGGCAGGTTGGAGAAGTCCGGGTTGCCCACGATGCGGGCGTAGATCTCATCGATGGCGGGGGTGCCGTCGATGATCTCGTCCAGCGCGATGCCGGCGACCGGCGAACCGAGGATGACGCGGGGGGTGTCACCGCAGGCCTCGGTGGTCGAGAGGCCGACGGCCTCCAGACGGCGCCAGATCTCCGGAACGTCCTCGATCCGGATCCAGTGGTACTGCACGTTCTGCCGGTCCGTGAGGTCGGCGGTGCCGCGAGCGAACTCCTGCGAGATCTCGCCGATGACGCGCAGCTGCTCGGTGGTCAGCCGACCGCCGTCGATGCGCACGCGCAGCATGAAGTACTTGTCGTCCAGCTCCTCCGGCTCCAGGATCGCGGTCTTGCCGCCGTCGATCCCGGGCTTGCGCTGGGTGTAGAGCCCCCACCAGCGCATACGGCCGCGGAGGTCGTTGGGGTCGATCGAGTCGAAGCCCGCCTTGGAGTAGATGTTCTCGATGCGCGCACGCACATTGAGACCGTCGTCGTCCTTCTTGAACTGCTCGTTGCCGTTGAGGGGCGTGTGGTGTCCGACGGCCCACTGGCCCTCACCGCGGTGACGGCCGGTCTTGCGGCGCGCGGCGGCGCCGGGGGCGGCGGCTGCGGTCGTTTCGGGGGTGGCGGCCATGGCGGTACGTCCTTCTTCGGCGGCTCAAGGCAGGGGCAGGGGGAGCGGCGGCATGACCCCTGGGCGCGGGTGGGTGTGGCTGAACGCCGCCGCTTTTCCGGTTGTGCCGGTGGTCAGGGCGGTGCTCTGCCTACAGGGGACCTGCGGGTTTCGGCGCTTCCACGGCGGCTGCGCGGATGCGCTGTGCGGCGGTGGCTGGTTCGGTCAGCGCGCCGGACAGATGGCGCTGGACATGCGGCCGAGGTCGACGTGCCGCCGACTCACCAAGGCAATTCCAGCTCCGTTCATGACGGAAGCGTGGCATGTGGCTATTGGAGGAGTCCACTACTGTCCACAATCCGGACGAACTCGTCCCGGATCATGAGACGCAGTGACGGGCGTCACCTTCCGGTTGGTGCCGCCGGGCCCGAGGGAGGCTCTGGCGGCAGGGCGCCACGCCGGTCGGCGGGGGTCAGGCTCCGGGCCAGGGGCCCGGGGTGGGGGTGTCCTCCTTGGGTTCCGTTTCCGTGTGGAAGAGCTTGAAGCCGCGGCGGAGGTAGTTGTCCATCGCCGTCGGGCCGTCCTGGCTGCACGTGTGGAGCCAGACGCGCCGCGTCGGCTCCAGCTCGGGCCAGCGCTCCGCCAGGGACCAGGCCCGGGCGACGCCCACCGACAGCAGGTGCCCGCCGATCCGGCGGCCCCGGAAGTCGGGGAGGAGGCCGAAGTACATGATCTCCACCACACCGTCCGGCTGCGGGTCGAATTCCACGTACCCGGCCGGCGTGCCCCGGTCGTACGCCACCCACGTCTCCACGCCGGGACGCTCCAGCTGCTCCACCCACTGCGCGCGGGTCAGCGCCAGCCGGTCCGTCCAGTGGATGTCGCCGCCCACCGAGGCGTAGAGGAAACGGCTGAACTCCGGGGACGGGACCTGCGACCGGACGATCCGGATCTCCGGGCCGGGTACCGCCGCCGGGACGAGGTCGGAGGGGGAGGTCATTTCCAGGGACCAGGTGGTCAGCGTGATGGTGCTCATGGACGCCAGGGAACCACATCCCCCGGCTACCGCTCGGGGGACCCCCAGGACCCCTCGGGACCCGGATGGCCCAGCCGGGCCCTGATCACCGCCGGGGCCGTGGAGTGGGGCAGCAGCGCGGCCGGGTTCCCGGGGCGGACCAGCTCCACCTCCACGTCCTCCGCGAAGCGGTACGGGCGGTGGGTCAGGACTCCCGCGAGGTTGCGCCGGACCCGGGACATCTCCGCGCGCACCGTCACCGTGCGCGTCGGGTCGCCGAACAGCTCCTGGGACAGCTCCGCCGCCGAGCGCCCCCGGGGGGTCTCCGCCAGCAGGAACAGCAGCTCCGCGTGGCGCGGGCTCAGCTCCTGGGACCAGCTGCCCGAAGCCCCGTAGACGGTGGCCAGCCACGCGCCCGGCCGGCTGAGGTCGAGGACGACGCGGGCGGCGGCCTCCGGGCCCCGGCTGACCTCCGCGACGTTCAGCAGCCAGCCGCCCGGCAGGGGCTCCACCAGGCAGTCGCCCAGCTGCGGCACCCACACCCGGCCCGGCCCGAACGACTTCGGCAGCGGGATCCGCTCCGTCGGCGCGAGCCCCGTGACGGCCGCCGTCCAGCCGTGGCTGTCGACGGCCACCGCCCGGCCGGGCAGCCGGGCCAGCAGCGGGGCCGCGACCGAGCGCAGCCGCTCCAGGGACTCCAGGTGCCGGATCCGCAGCTCCCGCTCCGCGAGCCGGGCCACCGAGCTCACCCAGGCCAGGGTCGCCGGGTGCATGGTGGCCAGCGGGCCGCTGACGTCGACGACCCCGAGCAGCTGCCCGTCCCTGGGGTCCCGTACGGGGGCTCCCGCGCAGGTCCAGTCGTGGTGGCTGGAGACGAAGTGCTCCGCCGAGAACACCTGGACCGGTCTGCGGGCCACCAGGGCGGTACCCACCCCGTTGGTGCCGACCACGGCCTCGTCCCAGTCGGCCCCCACGCCGAAGCCGAGCCGGTCCGCCTTGCGCAGGATGGAGGAGTGGCCCTCGCGCCACAGCAGCCGCCCGTCGGCGTCGGCGACGACCATGATGTGCAGGGCCTCGTCCAGCGCGGGCAGCAGCCCTTCGCGCAGGACGGGCAGGAGGTCCCGTAGCGGGGAGGTCTGGCGCCGTTCCTCGGTCTCGGCGGCCGACAGCATCCGGTTGCGGGTGTCGCGGTCCGGGTGGACCCCGCCCGCCAGCATCCGGCGCCAGGACTCGGCGATCTCCGGGCGCGGAGCGGCCGGCGGCCGGGCCCCGGCGAGCGCGGCCTCCCGTACTCCCTTGAGCAGACGCGCGGCCTCCCGCGCGTCCATGGCCGAGATGCGTGCCGCATCGACCGCGCTGCCTGTGGTGTGAGCCACCGGAACCTCCCCGTGTGGAACATGTGGTGCGTCGTACAGGTGGTGCGTGGTGCGTGGTGTGTGGTGCACGTGTGTGGTGCAGGTGGTGCGTCGTGCGGGTGGCGCTTCAAAGGGTGCAACGTCATGCAACTCTCGCCAAGTCCCGGTCACCCGATCGAAACTGTGCGGACGTCGCCGAGCGCGACGTGACAGCTCCTTCCTCGGGGCTTCTCGGATCAGGGGTGGTGCCGAGTCGGCGCGGCGCCATCCCTGTTCCCGGTCAACGGGCCCGGATCCACGCCCGCAGTGCCGCTCGGAGGGTTGGGGCCCTCCGGACAGCACGCGCTCAGGAGGGTTGGGGCCCTCCTGCTAGGCCGTCATCCGGGCCCGTTCCACGACGGAACGCAGGTCCAGGCTGTGCGGCAGCGTGCCGAAGGCCGCGCCCCAGTCGCCGCCCAGCCGCGAGGCGCAGAAGGCGTCCGCCACCTCCGGCGGGGCCCACCGCACCAGCAGGGATCCTTGCAGCACCAGGGCCATCCGCTCCACCACCCGGCGGGCCCGCGCCTCGATGCCCTCCAGGTCGGCGAGCTCGGTCAGCAGGTTCTTGATGGCCGAATCCAGCCGGTGGTCGGCGCCCCGCGCCAGGCCGACCTCCTGGAGGAAGGCGCCCAGCGCCTGCGGCTCGCGCTGGAGCGCGCGCAGCACGTCCAGGGCCTGTACGTTGCCCGATCCCTCCCAGATGGAGTTCAGCGGGGACTCGCGCAGCAGTCTGGGCATCCCGGACTCCTCGACGTAGCCGTTCCCGCCCAGGCACTCCAGTGCCTCCGCCACCATCGGCGTACAGCGCTTGGTCACCCAGTACTTCGAGACGGGGACCGCGAGGCGCAGGAAGGCCCGCTCCTGGTCGGTGCCGGCGTCGTACGCGGCCGCGAGGCGCAGGGTCAGCGTGGTGGCGGCCTCCGACTCCAGGGCGAGGTCGGCGAGCACGTTGCGCATCAGCGGCTGGTCGATGAGCGGTGCTCCGAAAGCAGAGCGGTGCTCCGCATGGTGAGCGGCCTGCGTCAGCGCCTGCCGCATCAGCGAGGCCGAGCCGATCACACAGTCCAGCCGGGTGGCCGCCACCATCTCGATGATGGTCCGCACCCCCCGGCCCTCCTCGCCCACCCGCCGCGCCCACGTCCCGTCGAACTCCACCTCGCTCGAAGCGTTCGACTTGTTCCCCAGCTTGTCCTTCAGCCGCTGGATCGCGAAGACGTTGCGCGTGCCGTCCGGCAGCACCCTCGGCACCAGGAAGCACGTCAGCCCTCCCGGCGCCTGCGCCAGCACCAGGAACCCGTCGCACATCGGCGCCGAACAGAACCACTTGTGCCCCGTCAGCAGGTACTCGCCCGAGGCGTCCAGCGGCACCGCCGCCGTCGTGTTCGCCCGTACGTCGCTGCCGCCCTGCTTCTCCGTCATCCCCATGCCGAAGAGCACCCCGGCCTTCTGACCGGCCGGCCGGAGCCCCTCCTCGTACACGTGCGAGGTCAGCCGCGGCTCCCACTCGGCGGCCAACTCCGGATCCGTGCGCAGCGCCGGCACCGCCGCGTGCGTCATCGACACCGGGCACCCGTGCCCCGATTCCGCCTGCGACCACACGAAGAACCCGGCCGCGCGCCGCAGATGCCCCGCCGGCCGCCCCCACGCGTCCGTGAGCCCGGAGCCCACCGCGTGCCCCAGCAGCCGGTGCCACGAGGGGTGGAACTCCACCTCGTCGATCCGGTTGCCGTAACGGTCGTGCGTCCGCAGCTTCGGCGGATTCTCGTTCGCCTGCGTCCCCCATTCCAGGGCCTGCCGGGAACCGGCCGCACGGCCCAGATCCGTGAGCTCCTGCGTTACCTCCGCGGCGAGTTCGGGCGCGGCGCCCACGAGATGCCGCTCCACGCCCTCGCTCAGGACCCGGTCGCTGCCGTAGACGTCGTACCCCACGAGGAGCGGGGCCTGATTGGTGACTGTGTGGGTGGTGGCTGCCATGCCGATACCGTAAGGACGTGCAGCCAGCAAAAGAAACACCCGAGCGGATCCCAGGACGGCTCCACCGGGCCCGAGTCCTCTACCGCAACGTCTCCATGCGCAAGATGGCGTGGCTGCTGCTCAAAGACACCGTGAACTCGTGCATCGAGTACCGGATCCTCGGACTCGCCGCCGAGGCGGCCTTCTTCACCCTGCTCTCGCTGCCGCCGCTCTTCCTCGGCCTGCTGGGTCTGCTGGGTTACGTGGACGGCTGGTCGGGCGGGACCACCGTCGCCAGCATCGAGGAGAACATCCTGCGGGCGGTCGGCACGGTCCTCTCCGACCGGGGCGTCAACGACATCGCCAAGCCGATGCTCGACGACGTCACCAACCGGGGCCGCCCCGACCTCATCTCCCTCGGGTTCGCCTTCGCGCTCTGGTCCGGCTCGCGCGCCGTCAACGTCTTCATCGACACCATCACCGTCATGTACGGGCTCGACGGACAGCGCGGCATCGTCAAGACCCGGCTGCTCGCCTTCCTCCTCTACGTCATCGCCCTGCTGATCGGCGCCATCGTGCTGCCGCTGATGGTGGTCGGCCCGGACGCGGTGGTACGGCTGGTGCCGTGGAGCACCGAAGTGATCGCGGTCCTGTACTGGCCCGTCGTCACCCTGCTCTGCATCGCCTTCCTGACGACGCTCTACCACGTCTCCGTCCCCGTCCGCTCGCCCTGGATCGAGGACGTTCCCGGCTCGCTCGTCGCCCTCGCGATGTGGGTGCTGGGCTCGTTCCTGCTGCGGATCTACCTCACCAACACCGTGGAGGGCCCGACGATCTACGGATCGCTCGCCGCCCCCGTGGCCGTCCTGCTGTGGATCGGCATCTCGGCCTTCGCGGTCCTCGTCGGCGCCGCCGTCAACGCGGCCATCGACCGGGTCTGGCCCTCGGTGGCCACGGCGGCGGCGCGCGAGGCGAACGAGCGGGTCCGCGAGGCGGAAGCCGCCCAGCTGGTCGCCCGCGCCGCCGCCTGGCGGGCGCTCGCCGAAGGCGAGTCGGAGGACGACGAGGACGACGACATGCCCTCGGAGTTCCCGGAGCGCTGGTCGAAGTTCCTGCCGCCGGAGGACTACCACTCCCGGCTGCGCAAGCACTGACCCGACCGCCGGCCGTAGCCTGAGGGGCGTGTACGAGGAACGGCCGTCCCGGGTGCTGCCCGGCGCCGTGCTCTGGCGGGCCGCCGGGGCCGACGGCGGGGTGGTGCTGCCCGACGGCTGCATGGACCTGCTGTGGGTGGACGGGCGTCTCCTGGTGGCCGGGCCCGACACCGCCGCGCACCCCGCCGGCGAGGTCCCCGGCACCGGCTTCGCCGGGATCAGGCTCGCCCCCGGCACCGCGCCCGCGCTGCTCGGCATACCGGCGCGAGCGCTGCGCGACCGCCGGGTCGAACTGGCCGACCTGTGGCCGGCCGCCGAGGTACGGCGCCTCGCGGGGCAGGTGGCCTCGTACGGGGATCCGTGCTCGGGACTGGAGGAGTTGGCCCGGCTCCGCGCGGCCGAAGGCGGCCCCCCGGACGCCCTGGCCCAGGAGGTCGCGGCCCGGCTGCGGGCCGGGCAGGGCGTGGCCGCCATCGCGGCGGCGGTCGGCCTGGGGGAGCGGCAGCTGCACCGGCGCTCCCTGGACGCCTTCGGATACGGGCCCCGGACGCTCGGCCGGATCCTGCGGCTCCAGCGCGCCCTCGCGCTGACCCGGCGCGGGCTGCCGCACGCGGAGGTGGCCCAGTCGGCCGGGTATGCCGACCAGGCGCACTACGCCCGCGAAGTGCGGGCCCTGGCGGGGACCACGCCGGGGGCCTACGCGGCGGGGTCGGCGGTGGCGTCGGACGGGGCGAAGAGGGAGACTCCGCTGCCGTCCGGGTCGAGGACGACGGCGTAGCGCTGGCCCCAGAAGGCGTCCCAGGGCTTCAGATGGCCCGTGTACCCGGCTCCGGTCAGTTCCGCGTACAGGGAGTCCACCTCGGCGGGGGAGTCGCACAGGAACGCGAGCCCGACCCGGCCGTCGCTCTCGGGGCGGGTCCAGGCCGGGTCGAAGGAGCGGATGACGTCCTCCGTGTCCCAGTTGATCCGCAGACCGCCCGGCAGGACGGCCTCCACGTGCGGCTCGGAGTCCGCCCCGTCCGGGACGTCGATGCCCAGGCGGCGGTAGAAGGCGAGTGCGGCGGCCATGTCGGAGACGATGATGCCGATCATGTCGAGTCGGGGAGTCATGCCGTCAGGCTAGGGGCGGCCGGGGCTGCGGGTCTTGAACGAATCGGACATCCCACCGGTGCGTCCGGAGGCCTCACCCGGCGTCCTCCTCCGGGGGCAGGTGGCGGTAGACGGTGGCCCGGGAGACGCCGAGCGTGGCGGCGATCGCGGTCGCGCCGCTGCCCGCCGCGTGCATCCGGCGGGCGGCCTCGGTCATGGCCGCGGTCATGGTGGCGGGCCGCCCGCGCCGGCCCCCCGGCGCGGGCCGACCGGCCGCTGCGGTCGCGGGCAGGTGCTCGGAGGGCCCGTCCAGGAGGCGCCGTACGCCGTCCAGGACGGCCGCGCGGAGATCGGCGACCGGGGCGTCGGCGAAGAGGATCACCGGGTCGGAGAGCATCGCGATGGCCTGAGCGGCCCGCACCCGCTCCGCGAACCCGGGATCGGCCCCCGCGACCAGGGCGTTCGCCCGGAGCATCGCGTCGCGCAGGCGGGCGAAGGCCGGGCCGGGGGTGGCCATGGCCATGTCCTGGAGGTTCAGCCGGACCAGGTGACGGTGGCTCAGCCAGGTGTCCAGCACCCCCTCGATCGCGGCCCACCGGACCTGGTCGGCCCCGGCGGGACCACCGGCCCCACCGGACCCGGCGGCCGCGCTCGGACCACCGGACCCGGCGTCCGCGGCGCGGGACACGGCCGCCGCCAGATCGCGGAGCATCGGCTCCACGAGGGCGCCGAGGATGTCCGCCTTGCCGGGGAAGTGGTACAGCACCGCCGGCTTGGAGACGCCCACCCGCTCGGCGATCTCGCGCAGCGAGGTGTCGTGGAAACCGCGGACCGCGAACAGTTCCATGGACACCCGCAGGATCCGCTTCCTGGTGTCCGAAGCGGTCTCGTAAAGCGTCTCAGAATCTGCAAACTCACGGTTGTCCACGCGGAGCAGCCTAACTCCATACCCGACTTGAAGGCAGGGCCCCAGGGCCGATCCCTGACCGACGGTAAGGCCCGGCCCAACTGCCGGACCCGGATGCGGCCTTCCCGCGTTCCGGGGCCGCCGTAAAAAGAATTGGCGCGGCCCCGAGGGGGCTTGTTACGGTGGGGGTGTTCCCGCCGATCGGTGCGGGACCGCTCGTCAGTACGTGTGTGTACGACCCGGAGGTGAGTTCATTGATGACTGTCATGGCGCAGGGCGATGCCCGCACTCAGAAGACCATCAGTGTCACTTCCGTGGTCTCCGGCTGACCTCTTACTTCTCCGCGCCCGACAGCGGCGCGCACCGCCGGGGCCACCCTGTGAAGGGTTTCCCTTGTCTTTCTCTTCTTTCCCGCAGGCTCCGCTTCCGCACGCCCTCGCCCCCTACGGCTGGGACGACGCGTGGGCGGCCGAATTCACCCCGTACGCCGAAGCGGGCCTCGTGCCCGGCCGGGTGGTACGGGTCGACCGAGGTCAGTGCGACGTACTGACCGCCGACGGAATCGTCCGCGCCGACACCGCCTTCGTCACCCCGCACGACCCGCTCCGGGTCATCTGCACCGGGGACTGGGCGGCGGTGGAGGCACACGGCAGTCCGCGCTACGTGAAGGCGTACCTGCCGCGCCGGACCGCCTTCGTGCGGTCCACCTCCTCCCAGCGGTCCGAGGGCCAGATCCTCGCCGCCAACGTCGACCAGGCGATCATCGCGGTATCGCTGGCCGTCGAACTCGACCTGGGCCGCATCGAGCGCTTCCTCGCGCTCGCCTGGGAATCCGGGGCGCAGCCGCTGGTCGTCCTGACCAAGGCGGACCTGGTCCCGGACCCGGTCACCCTCGGGTACCTCGTCCAGGACGTCGAGGGCGCGGCCCCCGGGGTCCCGGTCCTCACCGTGTCCTCGATGACCGGACAGGGTACGGACGTACTCGCCGCCATCGCTTCGGGGGGTACGAGCGTGCTCCTCGGGATCTCCGGCGCGGGCAAGTCCACCCTGGCCAACACCCTGCTCGGCCAGGACGTGATGGCGGTCCAGGAGGCCCGTGACGTCGACGGCAAGGGCCGCCACACCACCACGACGCGCAACCTGCTGCTCCTGCCGGGCGGCGGCGTGCTCATCGACACCCCCGGGCTGCGGGGCGTGGGACTCTTCGACGCCGGAGCGGGCGTCGGGCAGGTCTTCTCGGAGATCGAGGAGTTCGCTTCGCGGTGCCGGTTCCACGACTGCGCGCACGAGGCGGAGCCGGGGTGCGGGGTGCGGGAGGCGGTGGCCTCGGGTGCCTTGCCCGAGCGGCGGCTGGAGAGCTACCGGAAGCTGCTGCGGGAGAACCAGCGGATCGTCGCCAAGACCGACGCGAGGCTCCGCTCGGAGCTGAGGCGGGACTGGCGGCTGCGCTCGGCGGAGGGCCGGGCCAACTACTCCGCGAAGCGGAGCGGCCGGGTCTGATCCGTGGGCCCGGGCTGCCCGCAGCCCCTGCCGGCCGCAGCTCCCCGCTGCGCCGTCGGGGCCGCGGGCAGCGGCGGCAAGACCCCAGGGCCTACGTCCAGGGCCTACGTCCAGGGCCTACGACCGGGGCCGGGCCGGGGCACCGCTCACGCCCACACCAGAGTGCCGATCCACGCCCCCACCACCAGCAGACACGCGAACAGTTCCACCAGCACGCTCGTCCCCACCGCCCGCATCACCGCCCGGACGGAGGCCCACGCCTCCCCGTGCGATCCGAGGTGCCGCCGCTCGCACAGGTAGATGCCGCCCACGAACCCCGGAACCGCCCCCACCACCGGCACCAGCACGAAGCCCAGTACCGCCCCGGCACCCGCGTACGCCACCATCCGGCGGGTCACGCCCACGCCCCGGAGCCGGCGCGGCGGAAGCAGCCACTTCACCACCTGGACCACCAGCAGCAGGGCCGTCGCAGAGACCAGCAGGGTCCAGGCCGCCGCCGACCGCTCGTGCAGGGCCCACCACAGCACACCGGCCCAGACCAGCCAGGTCCCCGGGACGCCGGGGACCAGTACCCCGGCCACCCCGAGCAGCAGCACCAGCCCCACCAGGAGCAGCTGAGGCAGATCCATCTGCTCAGCGTGCCTGACCTGGGGCTATCGAGCCACCCAGCCCCGTTCGTACGCGTGCCAGCCCAGCTGGAGCCGGGTCGTGACCCCGGACAGCTCCATCAGGCCCTTGACCCGCCGCTGCACCGTGCGCAGGCCCAGTTCCAGGTGCTTCGCCACGCTCGCGTCCGTCATCCCCGCCAGGAGGAGCGTCAGGATTTCGAGGTCCGTGGCGTCCGGGCCGCCGTCCCCCTCCTCCGGTGCGCCGGAAGAGCCCAGCCGCAGCGGCAGCGACTCCCGCCAGACCGCGTGGAAGAGCCCCATCAGGGACTCCAGCAGCCCCGACGCGTGGACGACCAGGGCCGCCGGCTCCGCGCCGCGCGCCGTCAGCGGGACCATCGCGAGCGCCCGGTCCGCGATCACCAGCTTGGTCGGCACCTGGCCCGTCACCCGGATCTGCTCCCCGCGCGCCAGCGCCGAGGAGCACTCCCGGATCCCGCTGGGCAGGGCGAGCACCTCCCGTTCGATGACGACCCGGTAGGCGACGCCCCGTACGGAGGCCCGGTCCTCCGCCTCGTTGTCCGTTCCCGTCACCACCTGCGGGCGGCCGCTGACCAGCGCGAGCACCTCCTCCACCGCGCCCAGCTGGAGCTGGCGGAAGCGGTGGGCCACCGCGCTGGCGCCCGTCACCACCTCGACCAGGTCGTGCACGGCCGGTTCCGCGGCCTCCGCCCGGTACTCCTCCGCCAGCAGCGCCGCCGCGAGCTCCGCCTGTTCCAGCTCGTGCCGCTGCTGGGTGAGCAGCGCGCCCAGCGCCACCCCGGGCGGGGCCGCCACCCAACGGCCCGGCCGGGCGGAGGACTGGGCGGCGAGCCCCTGCCGTTCCAGGTGGCGCAGGGCCCGTTCGGTCTGCTGCACCGGCAGCGTGAGCCGGTGCGCGAGATCGGGTATCTCCGCCGCTCCCAGCGCGACCAGCGCGCGGTATGCGGACTCCTGCCCCTCGTCGAGACCTATCGCACCCAGCATCCCGTCCACCCAGCCCTCTCAGTGCCGTTCCTGGCGGGAAGCGGCCACGGCGCAAACCCGCCGCGGACATCATCGCCGCACCCCCCGCCTCTCTGCCAAGGTGACGCCACCGCAGCACCAACATCCGCCGGCCAGAAGCCATTTACGCGGCGATTTCGCCGTGCAATGCAGCAGTTGGCCGGAATTCACCTGGGGAGAGCGATGCGCCCGATATCGCGTACGGCACTGGGAGCGGCCATCGCGGCCGTCCTTGCCGTCACCGCAGTCGGCCCGTCCACGGCACAGCCGAGCGACGGAGCGTCAGGAGCGGGGACCGCAGCAGGTACCGCAGCGGAGAACAGGCCCCTCACCGGGAGCGAGGCGGCCTCGAAGCAGCCCACCGCGCCCGTCACGGTGACCCTGGTCACCGGCGACCGGGTCCTGGTCTCCACCGACGCGGCCGGCCGCACCGCCGCCACCGCGATGCCCCGCGAGGACGGTTCGCAGCCGGTCGTACAGACCCGCCAGTCGGGCAAGGACCTGTACGTCTACCCCGAGAGCGCCGTCAAGGCGCTCGCCGCGGGCAAGGTGGACGAGGAACTCTTCAACGTCACCGGCCTGATCCGGCAGGGCTACGACGACGCGCACGCCAAGAAGCTCCCGCTCATCGCGGTCTACGAGGCTTCAGCGAGCCTGGCGCGCAGCGCGCCGCCCGCACCGCCCGTGCCGCGCGGCGCCGAGCGGTCGCTCGTCCTCGGGTCCATCGGCGGTGTGGCGCTGGCCGCCGACAAGACGAAGGCCGCCGAGTTCTGGGCCGACGTCACCGGCGCGGCCACGAACCCGCACACCCGGTCCGCGGCCTCCGCCCCGCTGAAGAAGCTGTGGCTGGACGGCAAGGTCCGGGCGAACCTGGAGCGTTCCACCAAGCAGGTCAACGCCACCGCCGCGTGGGCCGCCGGATTCGACGGCACTGGAACCAAGGTCGTCGTCCTCGACACCGGTGTGGACCTCGAACACCCCGACCTCAAGGGCCGGGTGGCCGAGGCGAAGAACTTCACCGACTCGGACACCGCCGAGGACCGCCAGGGCCACGGCACCCACACCACCTCCACCGTCGGCGGCTCCGGCGCGGCGAGCGGAGGCGCGAAGAAGGGCGTCGCGCCCGGGGCCCAGCTGCTCAGCGGCAAGGTCCTCAACGACTCCGGCTACGGCCTGGACTCGTGGATCATCGCGGGCATGCAGTGGGCCGTGGACAGCAAGGCCGACGTGGTCTCCATGAGCCTCGGCGACCCGTCCCAGCTGTCCTGCGACGACCCGATGGCCGCCGCCACCGAGGCCCTGGCCAAGAGCAGCAACACCCTCTTCGTCATCGCCGCCGGCAACTCCGGACCCGGCAACAACACCGTCTCGTCCCCCGGCTGCGCCCCCAGCGTGCTGACCGTCGGCGCCGTCGACCGCGACGACTCGACGGCCTCCTTCTCCAGCCGCGGCCCGGCCGGACTCCAGCACACCCTCAAGCCCGAGATCGCCGCCCCCGGCGTCGGGATCTCCGCCGCAAACATGGGCGGCCGCGGCGTGTACGCGTACCAGTCCATGTCCGGCACCTCGATGGCCACCCCGCACGTCGCGGGCGCCGCCGCCATCGTCAAGCAGCGCCACCCCGACTGGACCCCGCAGCAGATCAAGGCCGCGCTCGTCGGATCCGCCGACACCGCGATCCCCGGTGACGTACGGGAGACCGGCGGCGGCCGCCTCGACGTCAAGGCCGCCATCGACACCACCGTCACCAGCGCCTCCTCGCTCCAGGGCGGCGCGTACGACTGGCCGCAGGACCGCAGCGACCGTACGAGCGTCGAGGTCCCGTACACCAACACGGGCGACAAGCCCGTCACGCTGAACCTCTCCGTCGAGAAGGTCACCGGCAACGACGGCTCCGCGGTCCGCGGCCAGGTGGCCCGCCTCGACAAGCGCACCGTCACCGTCCCGGCCGGCGCCACCGTCAAGGTGCCGCTCGCCCTGGACCCGTCCGCGAAGCTGGAGCGCTCCCAGTACGGGGACGTGGCCGGCCGCGTGGTCGCGACGGCGAACGGCGTGCACGTCTCCACCCCGTTCTCGCTGTACGTGCAGCCCGAGACGGTCACCCTGCGGGTCAAGCTCATCGACCGCGCGGGCCAGCCGGCCGCCGGCCCGTCCTCCCTGGACGTGATCGGCACCGACGACGCCCACGGCGAACGCCGCTTCAACGAGGGCTCCGTCGACCAGGTCTACCGGGTCCGCCCGGGCTCGTACTTCCTCTCCGCCTTCGTCGGGACCCCGGACGCCGGCGACAACCCGACGCTGTTCGACTCGATGACCTACCTCGGCCGTCCGCAGACGGAGATCAAGAAGGACACGGTGATCGTGCTGGACGCCCGCAAGGCGGCGCGGCTGAGCATCGAGACCGACAAGCCCACCGAGGCGCGCAGCACCACCCTCGCCTTCTCCCGCTCCTGGGGAGAATCCTGGCTGCACGCGGGCACCGCCGCCGGCGGCCGCACGATCCGCGGCTACTACGCCTCTGTCGAGGGCAAGGCGAAGGAGGGCACGTACGAGTTCGGCAGCTACTGGCGGGCGGCCGCGCCCCTGCTCTCCGAACTGAAGGCGAAGGGCGGCCCGGTACTGCACCCGATCACCGCCTCCACGGGCAGTGACAACCTCGACGGCTCCGGCAGCGCCCCGCTCGTCAACGCGGGCGCCGGCACCGCGCAGGAGCTCGCGGCCGTCGCCGCCAAGGACGCGGTCGTCCTGGTCAAGACGGAGGACGCCGGGCTCTACCAGATCGCCAACGACGCGAAGGCGGCCGGAGCCAAGGCCGTCCTCGCCTACCGCGACGCCCCCGGCCGCTGGCAGGCCTTCACCGGCTACGCGGGCGGCTCGCTCCCGGCGATGTCCGTCGAGTCGGGCGAGGGCCGGGCCCTGCTGGCCAGGCTGGGCAGCGGCCCGGTCACACTGAGCTGGAAGGGCAGCGCGAAGAGCCCGTACGTCTACAACCTCGCCCAGATCGAGAAGGGCCAGGTCCGCGGCGACCGCACCTACCGGGTGCGCGACCGCGAGCTCGGCTCCGTCGAGTCGGCCTACCAGTCGATGGGCGTCGCCTCCGACTTCGTAGACGTCACCGGCGCCTACCGCCCGCTCGGCACCGCGGTGTACTTCGGCGGCCTCGACACCGTCGCCGTGCCGGGCAAGCGCACCGAGTACTACTCCGCCGGGGACACGGCCTGGGACCACCTGGTCTCCAGCAGCTTCCCGTGGGGCGAGTTCATGACCGACCAGCACCGCGCGTACGAGGAGGGCTCCCGGCGCACGGAGTCCTGGTACGACGGGATCACCGGTCCGGTGGCCTCCCGGGACGCCGCGGGCAAGGAGCAGCTGGCCGGCGAACGCCAGGGCAACCTGATCGGCTTCGCCCCGGCGATGTGGGGAGACTCCCAGCACTACGCGCAGCAGGGCGGTTTCGGCGACCTCGGCAACGTCTCGCTCAAGCGCGACGGAGAGTCGCTCGGCGACAGCGGCTACCCGTCCGGGGTCTTCGAGGTCCCGGCCGGCGAGGCCACGTACGAACTGACCCAGCAGCTGGAGAAGTTCGGCCAGCCCGCCCGCACCTGGCAGCGCTCGCAGGCGGTCTCCACGACGTGGACCTTCCGCTCGAAGCTGGACGAGGCGCGGTACTCGCAGCCGCTGCCGCTCCTCTTCCCGCGGATCTCCGCCCCGCTGGACGGCATGAAGACGCTGGCCGCGGTCAACGGCCAGAAGATCGGCCTCGGAGTCGGCGGGCACGCGGGTTACACGCCCGGCGCGCTCAAGTCGGCCAGGCTGTCGTACTCGTACGACAACGGCGAGAGCTGGACCGAGGCCAAGACCGGCGAGCGCGGCGGGCAGTGGACCGCGACCGTGGACCACGCCGGAGCGGCCGGCAAGCAGGTCACGCTCAAGGTCGAGCTGACCGACGCGAACGGCGCCACCGTCACCCAGACGGTCGCGCGGGCGTACGACATTCGCTAAGTCGTACGACGGATACGAGGGGGGTCCACCGGACGGCGGTCCGGTGGGCTCCCCTTTTCGGGTGTTCGCCGTATCCGGCCCCGGCCGGAGCCCGACAATGTGGGACATGAGTCAGCAGGGCGCGGGCGCGGATGACTGGTGGCAGAAACTCTACGAGGACCCCGACGCGGGACCCGAAACCGATCCCCGGGACACGCTGGACCACCGCTTCCGCTCGGCGGCGGTGATGGTGGCCCCACCGGTCTCGGGGGAGGGCGCGATCCTGCCCGGCCAGCGCCGGGAGCCCGTCCGCCCGGAGCCCGTAGGCCCGGATCCCGTCAGCCCGGGCCCCGTCAGCCCGGACCGGCCGCCGCCGGTGGTGGCGGAGGTGCCGGTGGTGCCGGAGGACTGGTCCCCGGCGGAGGGGGCGTACGGGGAGTCGCTGCTGCCGCCGCCGCGGGATCCGCGGGCGGGCGGCCAGACCTGGTACGCGCTGGGCGACGTCTCCGTACCGCCCGCGCTGCCCGCCGATCCGCAGCCCGCTCCCGCCGTTCCCGCCGGGCGGCCGGTGGTCGCACACCTGGGGGACCGCCCGCCGACCTACGCCGCCGAACCCGTCGCGCTGCCCGCCGCCGATCCGGCCGGGCTCGACGCGCTGACCCCCGACACCGTGCTGGAGGGGGCCCAGTACGGCGGCTACACCCTGCGCGCCGCTTCGCTGCGCGGGGACTCCGCCCGGTTCCGGGGCGAGCCCCGGCGGGACTTCCTGCTCACCGCCCGCTTCGGCGCCGGCCCCGACGCCCTGGTCCTGGTGGTCCTCGCCGGCGGGGACCGGGCCGCGCCCGGAGCCGCCGCGGCCGCCGCCGAGCTCTGCCGGTCCGTCGCGGGGGCCGTCGGGCGCAGCCAGGAGCGGCTGGCCGAGGACATCCGGGCCGGGCGGCGCGAGGCGCTGCGCTCCGGGCTCCAGCGGCTCACCGACCGGGGCTACGGGCTGCTGCGCGCCCGCTGCGCGGAGCTCGGGCTCGCGGAGGAGGCGTACACCGCCGGGCTGCGCGGGCTGCTGCTGCCGGTCGACCCGGAGTGCCGGACCCGGATCTCCTTCGGCGCCGGCGCGGGCGGACTGTTCCGGCTCCGCGCGGGGGAGTGGCGCGACCTGGAGGAAGCTCCGGCGCCGGACACCGGGTTCCGCTTCCGCGGCTCCGTGGCCCGCCCCGGCGACACCCTGCTCCTGTGCTCCGGCGGCCTCGCCGAACCGATGCGCGAGGAGAAGGCACTGTCCGCCGAACTCGCCGCCCGCTGGTCCGACGAGCCCCCGCCGGGCCTCGCCGCCTTCCTCGCGGACACCCAGCTCCGCCTCAAGGGCTACGCCGACGACCGGACGGCCGCCGCGGTCTGGGAGGCGTAACCGTACGGATCATGCGTGGATGGGAGGCGCACACGGCAGAGCAGCACCGGAAAGGGCGCCCCCTCCATGGCAAAGCAGAACGTGGCCGAGCAGTTCGTGGACATCCTCGTGCGCGCGGGCGTGCGGCGGATGTACGGAGTCGTCGGCGACAGCCTGAACCCCATCGTGGACGCGATCCGCCGTACGGGCGACATCGAGTGGATCCAGGTCCGCCACGAGGAGACCGCCGCCTTCGCGGCCGGCGCCGAGGCCCAGATCACCGGCACCCTCGCCGCCTGCGCGGGCTCCTGCGGCCCCGGCAACCTCCACCTCATCAACGGGCTCTACGACGCCCACCGCTCCATGGCCCCGGTCCTCGCGCTGGCCTCCCACATCCCCTCCAGCGAGATCGGCCTCGGCTACTTCCAGGAGACGCACCCCGACCGGCTGTTCACCGAGTGCAGCCACTACAGCGAGCTGATCTCCAACCCGCAGCAGATGCCCCGCGTACTGCAGAGCGCCATCCAGCACGCCGTGGGCCGCAGCGGGGTCGGCGTGATCTCCCTGCCGGGAGACATCGCCTCCCTGCCGGCCCCCGAGAAGAGCATCGAGCACGCCTTGGTCACCGCGCGGCCGACGGTGCGCCCGGGGGACGGCGAGATCGAGAAACTGGTCCGGCTCATCGACGAGG
The DNA here is from genome assembly GCF_042750105.1 of Streptomyces sp. NPDC059443. Classification (NCBI taxonomy): domain Bacteria; kingdom Bacillati; phylum Actinomycetota; class Actinomycetes; order Kitasatosporales; family Streptomycetaceae; genus Streptomyces; species Streptomyces sp. NPDC059443. The sequence continues at coordinate 22,701 of NZ_JBHYVM010000012.1, forward strand.
CGGACAAGGTCACCCTGTTCTGCGGCAGCGGCACCGCCGGGGCGCACGCCGAGGTGATGGAGTTCGCGGGCCGGGTCAAGGCCCCGGTCGGGCACGCCCTGCGCGGCAAGGAGTGGATCCAGTACGACAATCCCTACGACGTCGGTATGAGCGGCCTGCTCGGCTACGGCGCGGCCTACGAGGCCACCCACGAGTGCGATCTGCTGATCCTGCTCGGCACGGACTTCCCGTACAACGCCTTCCTCCCCGACGACGTGAAGATCGTCCAGGTGGACATCAGGCCCGAGCACCTCGGCCGCCGCTCGAAACTGGACCTCGCGGTCTGGGGAGACGTACGGGAGACCCTGCGCGCGCTGAACACCCGGGTGAAGGCCAAGACGGACCGCCGCTTCCTGGACCGGATGCTGAAGAAGCACGCGGACGCGCTGGAGGGAGTGGTGAAGGCGTACACGCGGAAAGTGGAGAAGCACACGCCCATCCACCCCGAGTACGTGGCCGCCGTACTCGACGAACTCGCGGACGAGGACGCCGTTTTCACCGTCGACACGGGCATGTGCAACGTCTGGGCCGCGCGCTATCTTTCCCCGAACGGCAAGCGCCGCATCATCGGCTCCTTCAGCCACGGGTCCATGGCCAACGCCCTCCCGCAGGCCATCGGCGCACAGTTCACCGACCGCGGACGTCAAGTGGTGTCGATGTCCGGCGACGGCGGTTTCTCCATGCTGATGGGAGATTTCCTCACCCTGGTGCAGTACGACCTACCCGTCAAAGTGGTTCTCTTCAACAACTCATCCCTCGGGATGGTCGAGTTGGAGATGTTGGTTTCCGGCCTGCCTTCGTACGGAACTACGAATAAGAACCCGGACTTCGCGGCCATCGCCCGCGCGGCGGGTGCGTACGGGGTCCGCGTGGAGAAGCCCAAGCAGCTCAAGGACGCTTTGAAGGATGCTTTCCGACACAAGGGGCCCGCCCTGGTGGATGTGGTGACCGACCCCAACGCCCTGTCCATTCCGCCGAAGATCAGCGCCGAAATGGTGACCGGATTCGCACTATCCGCCAGCAAGATCGTGCTGGACGGCGGGGTCGGCCGGATGATCCAGATGGCTCGATCCAACCTCCGCAACGTGCCGCGCCCGTAAGCCCGTATGCGTGCGGATTCCCCTGGGGGGCATGCATCCCGTAGGCCTGTTCGAGAGGCGGGCCATCGGCAGCGGGCACACGGGAGGTACATCGCCGTGCGGGTGGGGGCGAAGACCGGAAAGCTGTGGAAGAGAGGGCGGCCGGTACCGCGTGAACCGTCGGTAGAGGACGGGGGAGCGGTGGACACGCTGGGGATCACCCGGAGCGTGCACCGGGCGGATCTCAAAGCAGTCGGAGAAATCCGAAGGGCCTTACGGGAGTTGATGCGCCACCGGTGCCGGGCGGACACCGCCGAGGTGGCCGAACTGCTGATCACCGAGCTCGTCACCAACGCCCTCGTCCACACCGATCAGGGTGCGGAGGTGTCCGCGACCCTCGCCCGCGCCCGCCTGCGGGTGGAAGTCCGGGACTACGCCGCCCGCCGGCCCCGGCCGTACGTACCGTCCGCCGACCACGGTACGCACGGCCGGGGACTGGTGCTGGTCCAGGCGCTCGCCGACGCCTGGGGCGTGGACGCGCTGGCGCTGGGCGCGGGCAAGGTGGTGTGGTTCGAACTGGACGGAAGCGACGACGCGGGGCCCTCCTGACGGCTCGGGCGGGCCCCACGTGAATGCCTGATGCTCTTCCGGTCAGCCGAACTGCTGCTCCAGATCCTTCAGTTTGCGCTCCAGCGAGTCGAGCCGGGGAAGGGTCTGGGTGTCGTCCTCGGCGGTGAGGTCCACCGTCCGGGGGCCACCGGTCAGGTCGGCGGATTCCGTCTTGCTAACGGCCTGGAGGGAGGGCCGGCGGCGTAGCGGCAGTTGATCCGTTTCCGCTATGGCCGGGGGGGGGGGCCCCCCCCGGGCGCCCCCCCCCGGGGCGCCCCCCCCCCGGGCGCGCGCTCGGCCGCGCGCCCCCCCCCCCCCCCCCCCCCCTCACC
>NZ_JBHYVM010000012.1:24769-48753 GCF_042750105.1 Streptomyces sp. NPDC059443
GCCTCTGGGCCCGGGCCGCGCGGGCCCGCCCCGGCCCCCGCCGCCCCCCCCCCCCCGGGCGCGCCGCCCCCCCGGTCTGGGGCCCCCGCGGGGGCCCCCCCCCCCCCCCCCCACGCCCGGTTCTGCCGGCCGAGCGCCTTGATGTGCGCCCGGTCCAGGCGGTGCTGGTCCCGACGGCGGTGCCGGTCCTGCTCCTTCTCCTTCTTGTCCTCACGCACCTCGTCCACGGCCTCGTCGAGGGTGCGCACCCCCTCCAGCAGCATGAGCGACCAGGCGCCGAAGGTCTCCCGGGGGGCCCGCATCCAGCGGACCATCCGGATCTGCGGCAACGGCCGCGGGATCAGGCCCTGTTCGCGCAGTGCGGCCCGGCGGGTCTGCTTGAGGGCCCGGTCGAAGAGCACGGCCGCCGAGAGGGACATTCCGGAGAAGAACTGCGGAGCCCCGTCGTGGCCCGCGCCGCGCGGGGCGTGCACCCAGTTGAACCAGGCGGCCGCGCCGGCGAACAGCCAGACCAACATGCGGGAGCCGAGGGCCGCGTCACCGTGGCTGGCCTCGCGGACCGCGAGCACCGAGCAGAACATGGCGGCGCCGTCGAGCCCGAAGGGCACCAAGTACTCCCAGCCTCCGGAGAGGTTGAGGTTCTGCCGGCCGAAGCCGACCAGTCCGTGGAAGGAGAGCGCGGCGGCCACCGCCGCGCAGCAGAAGAGCAGGACGTAGGAGGCGGTCCCGTAGACGGCCTCCTTGCGCCGCCGCCGCTCCTCGCTGCGCTCCCAGCTGTCCTCGGCCGCCGCGGCCTTCTCGCCTTCGCGCTTGCCCCGGGCCAGTACCGCCACTGCCGCAAGTACGCCCAGGATCAGCAGGCTGCCGGGCAGCAGCCAGTCCAGCGATATGTCGGTCAGTCTCATGCGGATGTCCCTTGCCTCGCGTATGCGGCTGTGTCGGCTTGTGGCCGGTGCGGCTTTCCGGGCGCCATAGTGGCGCAGGCGGTGGCGGGCACACGCGGGTTTCGGGGCAAGTGGACGCCATCGGGGGGCGGAGCCCGCCGGATAGGGTGTTGCGGGTCGAACTGCCGTGTGGGCGTGCGGGGTTGAGTTCGATTCGCGGTCAGTCGGAAGGGTGGGTTCGGATGGCGGAGACGGCTGTGCGGTGTCCTCGGTGCGAGGAGCCGCTCGTGAAGCTGAGGAAGCGGCTGCGGCGGCGGCCCGACACGCTGTGGTGGGAGTGCGCGTCCTGCGGCTGGCTCGGCCACCAGTGGACCGGCCCGGACGCGGCCCTGAAGGAGATCCACCGCTACGAGGGCGACGACGCCCTGTGCCCGTGGTGCGGTGACGACGACATGGCGATGGAGGAGGGCCCCGAGGACGTCCGGGCGGACGGGGTGCCGGGCCGGTGGATGACCGACATGTGCCTGTCCTGCGGCCGGGTCGGGGCCTGGTTCCGCGGGGTGTCGGGGGAGCGGCTGGTGTGGCCCTTCGGGCTGCTGGCCCCCTGGATGATCAGCCGGCCGCGGCCGTCAGACGGGTGACGCGCTCCGCGTCGCAGGTGCGCGGGCAGGTGACGCAGGTGTCCTCGGGGCGGATCGTGTAGAGGAAGCAGCAGCCGGCCCGGTCGCGGGTGGCCAACTCCCGGCCGCCCGGGCCGTGGAGGGTACGGAATCCCGCGCCGCCGGTGTACGGGGCCGTCGCGCCGGGGAGCAGCAGCTCCAGCTCGCGCACGGCCCGCCGTTCCTCCGCCTCGCCGAGCAGGTGGCCGAGGTGCCAGAGGCTCTCGACGACCTCGTCGGTCGCCATGGCCCACAGCGCGCGCCGCCCGCGCCGCATGCGCGGGCCGAAGCCTTCCAGCACGGGAGTCAGGTGCTGGGCCACCGCGGCCCGGACCTCCTCGCGCAGCGCCTCCTCGTCGGGCACGACCCGGGCCCCGGGGAGGGCTGCCGCCGGATCGTCCGGCAGGCAGGCGAAGGGCTCCACGCGCACGGCCATCCGCCCGTCGGTCCGGTGGAAGGCCACGCGGTCCGGGGGGAGCAGGGGCACCCGGCGGTCCAGGAACCAGGGCATGGTGATCAGCAGGCACGCGGGCCACGCGTACCGGTGCAGCCCGAAGCCGGCCACCACGTCGGGCCGCGCCCGGTGCCCGTAGTCCCTGAGCACCTGGGCCTCGTCCCAGGCGAGGAAGGCGTCCAGGGCCTCGCCGCCCGCCGCGAGTTCTTCCGCGCCGACCCACCCCGCACCGCGAGGGGAGGGTTCGTGCGCGGCGAGCTCGGTGACGCGCAGTCCGCCGTAGGCCCCGGACAGTCGCGCGTAGGCATCCGCCACCGGAGAGCCGGCCGGGGCGGCCGTGACGGTCAGCACGGGCATGGGGGCCACCGAATCACACGATCGTTAACAGGTAAGCCTTACCTTATCTGATCTCTTGGGGGTTCGGGATATTCTCTGGTCAGGTCTAGACCCGTAGGAGGACCGAGTGCGGAACACGGCCCGAGCCCGGGTACCGGAACAAGAAACACGGAAGGTGCTGCGCCATTCGGTGCGCGGCCAGATCCTCGCGGCCCTGCGCACGGCGCTGGTCGACGGCGACCTCGTGCAGGGGGAGATCTACTCCGGCCCGGCACTGGGAGAGCGGTTCGGGGTCTCCGCGACCCCCGTCCGCGAGGCGATGCAGCAGCTGGCGCTGGAGGGGGCCGTCGAATGCCTCCCGAACCGGGGCTTCCGGGTCCTGCCCCGGACCCAGGACCAGCTGGCGGAACTGGCCGAGGTCAGGGCGCTGCTCGAAGTCCCGGTGATGCTGGAGCTGGCCCGTACGGCCGAGGCCGGGGTCTGGGCCGCGATGCGCCCGGCGGCGGCCTCGGCGGCGGAGGCGGCGGCCTCGGGGGATCTCGCCCGGTACGCGGAGGCGGACCGGGCGTTCCACCGCGCGGTCCTGGCCCTGTCGGGGAACTCGCAGCTCCTGCTGGTCACCGACGACGTCCACCGCCGGGCCCGCTGGCCGGTCTCGGGCCCCACCCGGTTCCCCCGGGCGGACCTCCCTGCGGACGCGGCGCAGCACACGGCGATGCTCGACGCCCTGTCGGCGGGGGACCTCCCGCTGGCGGAGTCCCTGATCCGCGACCACTTCGCGTCGCCGGCCCGCGCTGCGGCCGGGCTCTCGCGGGTCGGGCTCTGACGGCAGGGCCCTGGCGATCGGCCCTGACGACCGGGTCTGACGGCCGGGTCTGAGTGCCGGGCCCCCGAGGGGGCCCGGCCCGGGTTCAGCCCGTCGGGGCCGGCTGGAGCTGGTCGGCCAGCCAGGTCGGGATGCCGCCCAGGAGGTGGAACAGCCGGCGGGCCTCCGCGCGCAGGCGGGTGGCCTCCGGTTCGGGTTCCGCTTCGGCCAGGGCCGCCAGTGCCGGGGCCGTGCCCACCAGGAAGCCCAGGTCCTCCCGGATGCGGAGGGATTCCGCGAAGCCCTGGCGGGCCTCGGCCACCTCGCCGTCCCGCAGGGCCAGCGCGGCCAGGTGGCGCCAGGTGAAGGACAGCAGCAGGGTGTCGCCGTGGGCGACCGCCCCCGCGTGGGCCCGGCGGTACGCCGGAAGGGCCGACTGGGGGGCGTCCGCGAGGTGCTCCGCGACCAGCCCGCGCCGGAAGTCCAGCAGCGGGCGGGTCCGGGACCCCGGGGACAGCAGGGCCGCCGCACGGCCCAGTGCGGAGCGGGCCTCGTCCGCGCGGTCCCGTACGCCCAGCACGGTCGCCGCGTAGGCCAGGTGGCCCCGTTCGCAGGCGGCCGCGCCGCGGTCGTCGTCCTCGTGGGCGACGGCTTCGGCCACCCGCAGCGCGTCCTCCGCCTCGGCCCAGCCCTGCCCGGTGAACAGGCAACGCTCGACCAGCAGCGAGGTCCGCTGCACGGCGGCTCCGGCATCGTGCGTGTGCGGCGTCAGCAGGGCCGCCGCGTCGGTCCAACAGCCGCGCGAGCGCAGCCGCCATATCGCCCGCTGGAGGGGGTCGTCTCCCCCGGTAGTTCCGGCACCGGACATGGCGGTTTCCGCCACATTGCCCTCCCCAAAGCAACCAAGCAGCACGTCGTTGAGCCCTGGGGCGAAATGAGAGCACGGATCAGCGGCTCCGGCCAAGGGGTCGGGTGAACTCTTTCACAAAGTCCGGACGGATCATCAGCCGCCCCTGCCCGACCCCGGGATGCCCCGGAAAGGGATCTTCTCAGCTCATCCGCAGTGCCAGGAAGAAGTCGAGCTTGTCCTCCAGCCGGGACAGGTCCCGCGCCGTCAACTGCTCGATTCGCCCGACCCGGTACCGCAGCGTGTTGACGTGCAGGTGCAGCCGCGTCGCGCAGCGGGTCCACGAGCCGTCGCAGTCCAGGAACGCTTCGAGGGTGGGAATGAGCTCCGCCCGGTGGCGGCGGTCGTAGTCCCGCAGCGGGTCCAGCAGCCGGGCCGTGAAGGCGCGGCGGACGTCGTCCGGCACGAACGGCAGGAGCAGGACGTGCGAGGCGAGCTCGTGGTGGCCTGCCGCGCAGACCCGGCCCGGACGGGCCGCCGCGACGCGGCGGGCGTGCCTGGCCTCCTCCAGGGCCCCGCGGAGCCCCTCGGCGGAATGCACGGCCGCGCTGACGCCCAGCGTGAGCCGGCCGTCGTCGGCGAGCCCGGCCGCGAGGGGGTCCCGTACGGCCGCGAGGAGCGTCTCGGCGTGCAGGGCGGTGTCGGGGCCCTTCTCGTCCCCGGGCTCACCGGCGGGCGCGGGCAGCGGTACGAGGGCGATCGCCTCGTCCCCGGCGTGCGCGACGGCGATCCGGTCCGAGGGCTCCGGACCGGAGACCGAGGGGTCTACGAGGATTTCCTCCAGCAGCGACTGGGCGACGGGTCCGCCGGGGATGTCCCCGCCGTCCCAGTCCACCCGGGCCACGACGACCTGCCAGTGCGGGGCGGTGCCCAGCCCCGGCAGCAGCACCGGCGCGGCCACCCGCAGGCGGGCGGCGATCTCGGCGGGCGGGGCGCCCGTCTGGACCAGCTCCAGCACCTCCTGGGCGAGCCGGCGGCGCACCGTACGGGCGGCGTCGCGGCGGTCCCGCTCGACGGCGATCAGCTGGGTGACGCCCTGGAGCAGGTCGAGCCGCTCGGCCGGCCAGTCGCCCGCGTCGGCCTCGACGGCCAGCAGCCAGTCCGAGAGCACGCTCTCGCGCACGTCCCGGGAGGCCGGACCCGCAGGTCCCCGGCCGTGTCCCCTGATCGGGAAGAGGGAGTAGGTAATACCCTGGATGGAGATCCGGTGGGGCCCCCGTCGGCCCGTCCGGACCGCCGCGAGGTGTTCACTCGCCAGCGCCGCGCACACGCCCGGCGCCAGCGGTTCGCCCGCCCCGGCGATCTGCCGGCCGGTGGGCGAGAGCACCCAGGCCCGGAGATCGAGGTCAGTGGTGAGCAGATCGAGCACCACGTCGGGTCCACCGCCCGCCGGCCCGGAGGTCATGAGCCGTCGGTGGCGGTCCACGACGGCCGCCAGATCGCCCGCCCGCTCTCCCGAAACCTGCCGAACCACGTATTCGGTGATCGTGGCGAATGCAACGTCCTCGTTCACAGCGAACAGCGGAAGACGGTTGCGCAGACAGGCCGAGACCAGGTCGTCGGGGATGTCACCCAGCTCCGCCTCGCCGGCGGCGAGGCCCGCCACGCCGGCGCTCGCGAGGATTCGTACGAACGGCTCGGAATCGGCCGAATTTCGTCTCCATGCCAGGCCAGTGAGGACGAGTTCGCCCCCGGAGAGGTACCGGCTGGGATCGCGCAGGTCGGTCGTCATGACCCCGCGGACCGTCCGGTCGAGTTCGTCCTCGCCGCCGAGCAGCCGCAGCCCCAGCGCCTCGGTTTCCAGCAGTGCGCGCAGCCGCATGGTGTCGCCGCCGATCTGTCTCGAATGTTGCCGTTGGAAATCGGGCAGGTCGTCGCATCCTGCCTTTCATACGAATCTACAAGACGAGGGAGGGCGCCAGCCAACTCCTTCATGGTTTCGGTGACTGCACCCGGGGGACGGGCGGCTTGTGTACTGAGTCCACACCGCGTTAACAGCACGTGAACGACCGGTCGAGGGCCCTTGGGCCTCCTGGCTTGAAGTGAACGGCCCGATTACGAAGAAGAGAGCCGCACATGGACTTCCTTCGCCCCGCAAGCTGGGAGGAGGCGCTCGCCGCTAAGGCCGAGTTCCCCACAGCTGTGCCGATCGCTGGTGGCACCGATGTGATGGTCGAGATCAACTTCGATCACCGTCGGCCGGAGTACCTCCTCGACCTGAACCGCATCGGTCTGCTGCGGGAGTGGGAGGTCGGCGAGGACGTCGTCCGTCTGGGCGCCTCCGTCCCGTACACGCAGATCATGGAGAACCTCCGCACGGAGCTTCCGGGACTCGCGCTCGCCTCGCACACGGTCGCGTCCCCGCAGATCCGCAACCGCGGCGGTGTCGGCGGCAACCTCGGTTGCGCTTCGCCGGCCGGCGACTCCCACCCCGCGCTGCTCGCGGCGGGTGCCGAGGTCGAGGTCGAGTCCGTACGCGGCTCCCGGCTGATCCCGATCGACGAGTTCTACACCGGCGTCAAGCGCAACGCGCTGGCCGCGGACGAGCTCATCAAGACCATCCACGTGAAGAAGGCGGACGGTCCCCAGCAGTACTCCAAGGTCGGCTCCCGCAACGCGATGGTCATCGCGGTCTGCGCGTTCGGCCTGGCGCTGCACCCCGAGACGCGCACGGTCCGCACCGGCATCGGTTCGGCCGCGCCGACCCCGATCCGGGCGAAGGCCGCGGAGGAGTTCCTGAACGCGGCGCTCGAAGAGGGCGGCTTCTGGGAGTCCGGCCAGATCATCACCCCGTCGATCGCCAAGCAGTTCGGTGAGCTCGCTTCCGGCGCGGCCAACCCGATCGACGACGTCCGCGGCACGGCGAAGTACCGCCGCCACGCGGTCGGCATCATGGCTCGCCGCCAGCTCATCTGGACGTGGGAGCAGTACCGCGGTTCGAACAACGGCCGCTCGCTCGAAGGGGCTGCGTAATCATGCGCGTCAATTTCACTGTCAACGGCCGTCCGCAGGAAGCCGACGACGTCTGGGAGGGCGAGTCCCTTCTCTACGTCCTGCGCGAGCGCATGGGTCTGCCGGGTTCGAAGAACGCCTGTGAGCAGGGCGAATGCGGTTCCTGCACGGTCCGTCTCGACGGCGTGCCGGTCTGTTCCTGCCTGGTCGCGGCCGGTCAGGTCGAGGGTCGCGACGTCGTGACCGTCGAAGGCCTGGCGGAGTTCGCCAAGCAGCGTGACGAGCACGGCCACGGCGGTGCCTGCGGCACCGGAGGCGGCTGCGGCAGCAAGGGCGGCGTCTCCCTGGACGCGGCCAAGCAGTGGCAGGCCAAGCCGGGCGACTCGCAGACGGGCGAGGGCGTGGAGCTCTCCAACGTCCAGCAGGCGTTCATCGACGCCGGCGCCGTCCAGTGCGGTTTCTGCACCCCGGGTCTGCTGATCCAGGCGGACGCGCTCCTGGAGGAGAACCCCTCCCCGTCCGACCAGGACATCCGTGAGGCCCTGTCCGGCAACCTCTGCCGCTGCACGGGCTACGAGAAGATCCTCGACGCGGTCCGCCTCGCGGCCGCCCGTCAGGGAGAGGCGGTCTGACCATGGCTCAGAACACCCGCACCGCGCCCGCCGGCACGCCGACGAACGTCACCCAGAACCACAACAAGGGCGGCATCGGCGAGTCCATCCTGCGTCCTGACGGCACCCTCAAGGTCACCGGAGAGTTCGCGTACTCCTCGGACATGTGGCACGAGGACATGCTCTGGGGCCAGACCCTGCGCAGCACCGTCGCCCACGCCGAGATCGTCTCCATCGACATCTCCGAGGCGCTCGCCATGCCCGGCGTGTACTCGGTCCTGACGTACGACGACCTGCCGGCCGAGATGAAGAACTACGGCCTGGAGATCCAGGACACCCCGGTTCTCGCCAACGGCCGGGTGCGTCACCACGGTGAGCCGGTCGCCCTCGTGGCCGCCGACCACCCGGAGACCGCCCGCCGCGCGGCCGCCAAGATCAAGATCGACTACCGTGAGCTGCCGCTCGTCACGGACGAGGCCTCCGCCCTCGCCGAGGGCGCGCCGCTGATCCACGAGGGCCGCACCGACCACCACATCGGCCACGTCCCGCACCCGAACATCGTGCACCGCCAGCCGATCATCCGCGGCAACGTGGAAGAGGCCCGCAAGCGCGCCGACGTCATCGTCGAGGGGGAGTACACCTTCGGCATGCAGGACCAGGCCTTCCTCGGCCCGGAGTCCGGTCTGGCCGTTCCCACCGAGGACGGCGGCGTCGAGCTGTACGTCGCCACCCAGTGGCTGCACTCGGACCTCCAGCAGATCGCCCCGGTCCTGGGCCTGCCGCCGGAGAAGATCCGGATGACGCTCTCGGGCGTCGGCGGCGCCTTCGGCGGCCGTGAAGACATCTCGATGCAGATCCACGCCTGCCTCCTGGCCCTGGCCACGAACAAGCCGGTCAAGATCGTCTACAACCGCTTCGAGTCCTTCTTCGGCCACGTGCACCGTCACCCGGCGAAGCTCTACTACGAGCACGGCGCCACCAAGGACGGCAAGCTCACGCACATGAAGTGCAAGATCGTCCTGGACGGCGGCGCGTACGCGTCCGCTTCCCCGGCGGTCGTGGGCAACGCCTCCTCGCTCTCGGTGGGTCCGTACGTCCTGGAGGACGTGGACATCGAGGCGATCGCGCTCTACACGAACAACCCGCCCTGTGGCGCGATGCGCGGCTTCGGCGCCGTCCAGGCCTGCTTCGCCTACGAGGCCCAGATGGACAAGCTCGCGGCGAAGCTGGGCATGGACCCGGTCGAGTTCCGCCAGCTCAACGCCATGTCTCAGGGCACGGTCATGCCGACCGGCCAGGTCGTGGACGCTCCGGCACCCGTCGCCGAGCTGCTGCGCCGGGTCAAGGCCCGCCCGCTGCCGCCCGAGCGCCAGTGGGAGACGGCCGGCGAGGGCGCGGACGTCCGCGCACTGCCCGGCGGCCTCTCCAACACCACCCACGGTGAAGGCGTCGTCCGGGGCGTCGGCTACGCGGTCGGCATCAAGAACGTCGGCTTCTCCGAGGGCTTCGACGACTACTCGACCGCCCGCGTGCGCCTTGAGGTCATCAACGGCGAGCCCGTCGCGATGGTCCACACGGCCATGGCGGAGGTCGGTCAGGGCGGTATCACCGTCCACACGCAGATCGCCCGTACCGAGCTGGGCGTCACGCAGGTGACCATCCACCCGGCCGACACGCAGGTCGGCTCCGCCGGTTCCACGTCCGCCTCCCGGCAGACGTACATGACCGGTGGCGCCGTGAAGAACACCTGTGAGGCCGTCCGCGAGGCGCTCCTGGAGATCGGCCGCCGCAAGAACGGCTCGTACCACCCCGCGTGGGCCACGGCCGAGCTGCTGCTCGAAGGCGGAAAGGTCGTCACCGACGGCGGCGAGGTCCTCGCGGACATCGCCGACATCCTGGAGGACGAGGCGATCGACCTCGAACTCGAGTTCCGTCACGCGCCGACCGAGCCCTTCGACCTGGTCACCGGCCAGGGCAACGGCCACGTCCAGTACACCTTCGCCGCGCACCGCGCGGTCGTGGAGGTGGACACCGAGCTCGGCCTCGTCAAGGTCGTCGAGCTGGCGACCGCCCAGGACGTCGGCAAGGCGCTGAACATGCTTTCCGTGGTCGGCCAGATCCAGGGTGGTACCACTCAGGGCCTGGGCGTCGCGATCATGGAAGAGATCATCGTGGACCCGAAGACCGCGAAGGTGCGCAACCCCTCCTTCACGGACTACCTGATCCCGACCATCCTCGACACCCCGACCATCCCGGTCGACGTCCTGGAGCTCGCCGACCCGAAGGCCCCGTACGGCCTGCGCGGCATGGGCGAGGCCCCGACCCTCTCGTCCACCCCGGCCGTCATCGCGGCGATCCGGGCGGCGACCGGTCTGGAGATCAACAAGACGCCGATCCGTCCGGAAGCCCTCACCGGCACCCTCTAGGACGGAGTGGTCCGGGGGGCGCCCCCGTATTACCAACACCACACACCGACGCCGCCGCTCCGCCCCCCCGCCCGCCCCCGGCGCGGGGGGGGGGGGGGGGGGCCCCCCCCCCCCCCCCCCCCCACAGATTTCCGGGCGGTGTGACACGGGAACGTCACAATTCCAGCCGCACCGCCCGGAGCAGTAAGTCCGGAGTCATCAGGGCCGCACCGCTCGCGGTCAGTTTTCACCGGCAGCACCCCAGCAGGACCAGCAAACCAGCAGGACCAGCAAAACCGGCAGGACCAGCAAAACCAGCAGTAACCCCGGGTAGCACCCATCACCCCCTGGTGTCTCCCCCAGTACCGCGAACCCCCGCAGTACCCGCAGTACACGCAGTGCACATCTCGCGTCGCCTCGGGCCGTCACCCCGGGTCGTGCAGCCAACGCAGTTTCCCAAATCCCGTGTCTCCAATCTTTATGCGGGTGCCCCTTTGAACCTTGGGAGTTAGGCACCATGACCCAGTCCTCTGTGGAGCCGAAGACGAGTGCGGAAGAGGCCGGCGACGGCTCTCCCTCCGCCGGAGCGTCTTGGCTCGACCGGTACTTCTTCATATCGCAGCGTGGATCCAAGATCGGCAACGAAGTTCGTGGCGGTATCACGACCTTCATGGCCATGGCTTACATCCTCCTGCTGAACCCTCTGCTCCTCTCGGGCAAGGACGTCGCCGGCCACACCATGGCCGCTTCGGCGATCATCACCGCCACGGCGTTCGCCGCAGCCGTCACGACGCTCCTCATGGGCTTCGTCGGCAAGGTCCCGCTCGCGCTCGCCGCCGGTCTCTCCGTATCCGGCGTGCTGGCCTCGCAGGTAGCCCCCCAGATGACCTGGCCGCAGGCCATGGGCATGTGCGTGGTCTACGGCGTCGTGATCTGTCTCCTGGTCGTCACCGGCCTCCGAGAGATGATCATGAACGCGATCCCGCTGGCGCTCAAGCACGCCATCACCATGGGCATCGGCATGTTCGTCGCCCTCATCGGCCTGGTGAAGGCCGGCTTCGTCGGCCGGGGGCCGGAGTTCGGTCCCCCCGTTCAGCTCGGCTCCGTCGGTGAACTCGCCGGCTGGCCCGTCCTGATCTTCTGCATCACCCTGCTCACCATCTTCATGCTGCAGGCACGCAAGGTCCCCGGCGCGATCCTGATCGGCATCGTCGGCGGAACCGTTCTGGCCGCCATCGTGAACGCCGTGGCGGACATCGACCCGAAGGCCTGGAAGAGCGGCCCGCCGGAGCTGACCGGCTCCGCGGTCTCGATGCCGGACTTCTCGCTCTTCGGCCACGTCTCGTTCGGCGGCTGGGGCGACGTCGGCTACATGACGGTCGGCATGATCGTCTTCACCCTGGTGCTCGCCGGCTTCTTCGACGCGATGGCCACCATCATCGGCGTCGGCACCGAGGCCAAGCTCGCCGACGACAAGGGCCGCATGCCGGGTCTGTCCAAGGCGCTGTTCATCGACGGTGCCGGTGGCGCCATCGGTGGCATCGCGGGTGGCTCCGGTCAGACCGTGTTCGTCGAGTCGGCCACCGGCGTGGGCGAGGGCGCCCGCACGGGTCTCGCCTCCGTCGTCACCGGCCTGTTCTTCGCCGCCTGCCTCTTCTTCACCCCGATCACGCAGATCGTCCCGGGTGAGGTCGCCTCCGCGGCCCTGGTCGTCATCGGCGCGATGATGATGCAGAACGCCCGCCACGTGGACTGGGCCGACAGCGCGACCGCGATCCCGGTCTTCCTGACCGTCGTGATCATGCCGTTCACCTACTCGATCACCGCTGGTGTCGCCGCTGGTGTCATCTCCTTCGTCGCCATCAAGATCGCTCAGGGCAAGGCCCGTGAGATCGGCGGCTTCATGTGGGGTCTGACCGCGATCTTCGTGGTCTTCTACGCCCTGCACCCGATCGAGGGCTGGCTCGGGGTCGGCTGATCCCGCCGGACCTGATCGGTAGTACGTAACCGCACCCTCCACGTATCCGATACTGGAAACCGAATCCTTCCGAGGAGGCCGCAATGCTGGACATCGCCGAAGAACTCAACCGGTGGGTCGAGCAGGGACGCGACTTCGCCGTCGCCACGGTCGTGGCGGTGGGCGGCAGCGCTCCCCGGCAGCCCGGAGCGGCCCTCGCCGTCGACGGCGAAGGCACGGCCATCGGTTCGGTTTCCGGTGGATGCGTGGAGGGCGCGGTGTACGAGCTGTGCCGGCAGGCGCTGGAGGACGGCGAGACCGTCCGCGAGCGCTTCGGCTACAGCGACGACGATGCCTTCGCGGTAGGTCTGACCTGCGGCGGGATCATCGACATCCTGGTCACCCCGATCCCCGTGGACTCTCCCGTACGGGAGGTGTTCGCGGCCGCGCTGGCCGCCGCGGCCCGGGGGGAGGCGGCGGCGGTCGCGCGGATCGCCGAAGGCCCGGCCGAACTGCTGGGCCGCGCCGTACTCGTCCGCGGGGAAGGCGGCCACGAGGGCGGCTTCGGCGGACACCCCGAGCTGGACCGCACCATCGCCGACGAGGCCCGCGCCATGCTCGACGCCGGCCGGACCGGCGTGCTGGAGATCGGCGCGGACGGCCGGCTCTGCGGAGAGCCGCTCAAGGTGCTGGTCGAGTCCAGCGTCCCGCCGCCCCGGATGATCGTCTTCGGCGCCATCGACTTCGCGTCCGCCCTGGTGCGGATCGGCAAGTTCCTCGGCTACCGGGTGACCCTGTGCGACGCGAGGCCCGTGTTCGCCACGCGGAACCGTTTCCCCGAAGCGGACGAGATCGTGGTCGACTGGCCCCACCGCTACCTGGAGGAGCAGGCCGAAGCCGGCGTCCTCGACGGCCGGACCGTCCTGTGCGTGCTCACCCACGATGCCAAGTTCGACGTCCCGCTCCTCGAACTGGCCCTCAAGCTTCCCGTCGCCTACGTCGGCGCCATGGGCTCCCGCCGCACCCACGAGGACCGCAACAAGCGGCTCCGCGAGGTCGGCGTGACCGAGATCGAACTGGCCCGGTTGCGTTCCCCGATCGGCCTGGACCTCGGCGCCCGCTCCCCGGAGGAGACCGCGCTGTCCATCGCCGCCGAGATCGTCGCCAACCGGCGCGGCGGTACGGGCGTGGCCCTGACCGGCGCGCACATCCCCATCCACCCGGACCTCTCGAAGACGGTGATCAGCAGGATCGGTTCCGTCGCTTGAAGCGCCGGCGGCGCTGACCGCGCCGGCGAGCTGTGACACGGTGGCGAGCTGTAACACGGTGAGAAAGGGCGCGACCCGCGAGGGTTGCGTCCTTTCGGCGTTGGGCCTATTTTACCCGCCGGTAACAGCGTCTCCCCGCAACGGAGTTGACCGGATGTCTGCCACTCCCTTACGTACCCGCCGCGCCCTGTCGGCCATGGCGGGCCTGGCCGCCCTGATCGCCGCCGCCCTGGTGACGGGTCCCGTGCCCGCGGCGGGCGCCGAGGCCGCCGGCCCGGGGCTGCGCGAGGTGCTGTTCGTGGGCAACAACTGGGAGGGCACCGCCGATGTCCTCGCCTCCACCGGGGACCTCGCCAAGGTGGGCCGGATCAATGTGATCCCCGACAAGGAGGAGCGGCTCCGGGAGATCTACCTCAACCCCGTGAAGCTCGGCTACTTCCTGGGCATCCGGGCCACGGCGGGTGAAGGTCACGACCAGTTCGTGGACGACATGTACACCACCCCCGACGGCTCCGCCGTCGTCGCCTCCCGCCCCAGCTTCGCCGACGTCGTCTCCATCGACGTGCGGACCGGCCGGATCAACTGGCGCTTCCCGGTGGCCGGTTACCGGGCCGACCACATGGCGGTCTCCCCGGACGGCACGCGCGTGGCCGTCTCCGCGTCCACCGCCAACACCGTGCACGTCCTCGACATCGCGAGCGGGCGCCAGGTCGGCTCCTTCGCCACCGGCGACAAGCCGCACGAGAACACCTTCACCCAGGGCGGCCGCTTCCTGTGGAACAGCTCCATCGGTGACGTGACCTCCGCCCTCGACGCGCCCTGGCTGGACTGGACGAAGGGCGACCGGAAGATCACCGTCGTCGACGCGCAGACCTTCCGCACGGTCCGGGTGATCGACATGCGCGCACGCCTCGACGCGTTCGGGCGCTCCGACCTCTCCGACGCGGTGCGCCCCATGTCCTTCAGTCCCGACGAGTCGAAGCTGTACTTCCAGGTGTCGTTCTTCAACGGGTTCGTCGAGTACGACGTGGCCGCCGACCGGATCACCCGGGTCAAGACCCTCCCCGTGAACCCGGCCACCAGCACCGACCGCACCACCTGGGTCAACGACTCCCGGCACCACGGCATGTCCATGAGCCCCGACGGGGCCAAGCTCTGCATCGCGGGGACCATGGACGACTACGCGACGGTCGTGGACCGGGCCACCCTGGAGCCGGGTCCCCTGGTGCCGGCCGTCAAGCCGTACTGGGCCACCGTGGACGGCGACGGGGCCGGCTGTGTGATCTCCGAGAGCGGCGCCGACCGGGTGACGGCCATCGACTTCGCCACCGGCGCCAAGCGGGTCTCCGTACCCGTCGGCGACCACCCGCAGCGCGTGCGGCTCGGGCACGTTCCGGCCGGCTGGACCGGGCCGACGGCGCCCTGACCGGCAAACGGGGTCATTTTGAGGTGACTGGTCCGCGATGACCTATTAGTCTCCCGATCATGGTGGACATTCGCGAGGTGCCCGAGTCCGATATCGACCGCGCTCTGGAGCTCGCGTACCTGGTCTTTCACGACCGGCCCGAGAAGGAGGCGCGCGAACGCCACCACGACATGCTCCTCCACTGCACGCGCATCGGTGCCTACGACGGGCAAGCGCTGGTCGGCTTCATGGCCGCGCACGACTTCCGGCTCTCGGTGCCCGGGGCGGACCTGCCCTGCCCCGGGCTCACCTTCGTCTCCGTTTCCCCCACCCACCGCCGCCGGGGCGTGCTGACCTCCCTCATGGGCGAGATGCTGCGCCGGGCCGGGGCGGCGGGCAGCCCGATCGCCGCCCTGTGGGCCTCCGAGGCCGCCATCTACGGGCGCTTCGGCTACGGCAGCGCCACCCAGGGCGCCACCATCGAGATCGACTCCACCCGGCCGCTGGCCCTGCGCATCGAAGCGGACCGGCGGCCGCTGCGCCTGGTCGATCCCGAGGAGGCGGTCGCCGTGATCGGCCCGTACCACGAGGCGGCCCGTGCGACCCGGGCCGGCCGGCCGACCCGGGGCGAGTGGCGGTGGACCGAGGAATGGTTGACCGAACAGGACGAGGAGGACGAGGAGTTGAGCCCGCCCCGGATCATCGTCCTGGGGGAGCCGGGCGAACCGGTCGCGGGCTACGTCCTCTACCGCACCAAGCCCGAGGACGACAGCGGTCCCTCCCGCACCCCGGGCGAGGTCCAGGTCTACGAGCTGGAGGCGGACACCCCGACGGTGGCCGCCGCGCTGTGGGAGTGCCTGGCCTCCCTCGACCTCACCGGCCGGGTCCGCGCGTGGGGCCGCCCGGCCGACGACCCGCTGCTGCACTTCGCCGCCGACCGGGACCAGGTCAGGGTCACCGCCGCGTTCCCCGCGCTCTGGCTGCGGCTCGTCGACGTAGGGGCGGCGCTGACCGGCCGGTCGTGGGCCGCGCCCGTGGAACTCGTACTGGAACTGACCGACGTACGGCTGCCCGCGAACGCGGGGCGGTTCCGGCTGAAGGCGGGGCCGCACGGGGCGGCGTACGAGCCCGCCGACGGGCAGGACCCGGATCTGACCCTGGACGTACGGGAGCTCGCGGCCTGCTACCTGGGCGGGACCCGGGCCGTCGAGCTGGTCGCGGCCGGGCTGGTGGCGGAGCACGCCCCCGGCGCGGCGGCAGCCCTGGACGCGGGGCTGCGCACCGTGCTGCTGCCGCACACGGCGGACGAGTTCTAGAGCTGGGGCGCGGCGGGGGCGGGCAGCGAGATCCGGGCAGCCGACATGCCGAAGGCAGAGCTCAGGACGCCGGTGGAGATCCCGTCACCCAGCCGGTGGAGGTCCTCCTCACGGTAACGCCTGGTCTTCTCGTGCCAGTTGAGGATTCCGGCGAGCCAGTCCTTCAACTCGCCCACGTACGCGTCGAGTCCGGCCCGTGCCCCCGCGTCCAACTGCCAGTCCTCGTAGAGCAGCGGCAGCTGGTTCGCCACGATGTGTTCGAACTCCTCGGTGCGCTGCGTCATCAGCGAGTGGCAGATGTGCAGGGCCTCGGGGTAGCCGATGTCGAAGAAGTTGCGGGTGACGAGCACGTAGTTGTGGACCTCGCCCTCGACCTCCACCTCCTTCTGATAGGAGAAGACGTCGTTCATCAGGCAGGCGGCGTCGGCGGCCGCGTTCTCCAGGGAGCGGATGGTGCCGGAGGCGTAGATCTCGTCGGGAATGCCCCGGCCCGCCTGTCCGAGCCGGCACAGGTACATGGTGAGGTGGGAGCCGAAGGTGTGGCGGCGCATCTCGGCGTAGTCCACCGGGTCGGGGATGCGGTTCTGGATCTGGTTCTCCATCTCCCACAGCCAGCTCTCCAGCATGTTCACGAGCGTGGCCCGGAACTCCGCCCGGACCCCGGGGGACATGTCCTGGCTGGTGCGCACCCACAGGTCGCCGAGGGAACGTTCCATCGCGGTCGCTGCCTGCGCCTGCTCTGCGTGGTCCACCGGGATCATGGCGATGAGCCGGGCGGTGGTGGCCTTGGCGGCCGGCAGGTTCTTGGCCTGCGCGAAGACCACCGGGTAGTAGTCGTCCCCGTACGTGCCCCAGGTCAGCCAGCAGGCGTTGAGGGCCAGGGCCTCGGGGGTGGCGTCGGGGTCGATGCCGGCCGAGCAGAGCGCGAAGTCGTAGCCGCGCAGTTTCTCCTCGTTCCAGATCGCCGAGCCGGGGTCCCCGGGCTGCGGGTGGACGAGCCCCATCTCCCGGGCCCACGCGACGGATTCCTCGCGGGCGCGGGCGTGGTGCGGGCTGAGGGTGAGCGGGAACGGCATGTAGACGTCCGGGACGACGGACGGGCCGGTGTGCTCGAAGGGGACGTGGGTGAAGGAGCGGCGGCGCAGTTCCAGGGCGCGCGGGGCGAGGATCGAGCGCAGGTCGAGGGCGGTGGTGCCGAGGCCGGAGGGCAGGAAGGGCAGGGTGAGCGGGGCGGTGGGGCGGGCCTCCTCGTTCATGTACCGGCTGGAGACCATGTGCCATTCGTGGCCGCCGGACTGCCAGTCCTGGAGGCCCTTGGCGTAGGCGAGGACGGCGCCGATCTCCGCCGGGGTCATGGCCCGGTCGGCGAAGAGCTGGGGGAGTTCGGTCAGTGCGGTCTGCTCGAACTGGTGGAGCCGGGAGGTGAGGAGGTCGTTGGAGGCTTCGGCGGCCTCCTGGGTGGTGCAGCCGAGGAAGGTCTCCAACACCAAGACTGCGTTGGAGAGTTCGCCCTCGTCGGTGACCTCTCGCTGGTAGGAGAAGATGTCGTTCCTGATGTGCACGGCATCGGCGAAGGCGTCGCGCAGCACCCCGAGCGGACGGGACCGGGCGACCCGCGCCGGGATCTCGGCGGAGACGTACTCGATGAGCCCGGCCGACCAGGGGGCGCCGCCCACCTTGCGGCGCATCTCGATGTATTCGAGGGGGTTGGCTACCCGCCCGATGTCGATGTTGGCGAGTTCCCACATGGACTCGTCGAGGAGGTTCCTGGTGGATTCGGAGAACCGTTCCCTCCAGTCCATCGTCATCGCGGGGACGGTACGGGCCCACAGGTCGGCGAGGCCCGCTTCCACGGGATTGGTGGCCTCGGGGAATCCATCGGCCAGGTCCATGGGCATGAAGGCGCCGAGCCGGTCGAGGTAGGCCTTGGCGCCCGCGCGGTCCTGGGAGCGTTTGTACATCTCCAGGAAGTGGTCGTCGAAGAAGAACACCCACACGTACCAGTCGGTGACCAGGGACAGTGCTTCGCCGTCGCAGTCGGGGTGGGTGTACGAGCACAGCAGGGCGTAGTCGTGCGAGTCGAGGTCGCTCTCCTCCCAGACGCCGGAGCCTTCCAGCATCCCGAAGGCGCGGGCCCACTTCTTGGTGTGGGCCCTGGCGTTCTCCAGGTGGGGGTTCAGTCGCGCCGGATAGGGCACGTAGAAATCCGGCAGTTGGAACGGCTGCGTCACGGCGGGGTGGGCCTTTCGTCTGTCTGTCTCGGTAAGCACGAGATCAACAGCTGGCTACCCGTGGCGCCGGTGGGATAAGGGGGAGTTCACTTCATCAGGTGACACGGGTGCCGTTCCGCGGCGCGTGGGGCCGTTGGCAAGTAGAGGGGTGGGGGAGGCGGCCGGGGAAGGGGGTGCCCGCCCGGTGCCGTCCCGCTCCCCTCCCCGGTGCGGGCCTCAGGCCCCGGCGGACTTGCGCCGGTCGAACGCCGGGTAGAACTTGCGCAGCAGGCCGGAGGTCTCCGTGAAGTCGAGCTGGCCCGGGGCGGAGCTGGCGCCGAAGAAGGAGTAGGTGATCAGCGACCCGAGGGCCGGGAAGAAGACGCGCGAGACGGCGCCGGTCGCCCCCATGGCGATGACGATCAGCCGGGTCCCGTCGGCCCCGGCGCGCAGCAGCAGAGAGGCCAGCCGTCGTACGTCGCTCTCGGACTCCACCATGGTCGACACCTTGACCACGTCGGCGCCGGCGCCCTTCGCCTCGTCGATGACGGCCTGGAGTTCCTCGGTGGCCGGGGTGAATTCGAAATTGTGGTACGAGACGATCGTCACCGTGTCGTGCGCGCGGGCCGCCTCGATCACGCCGGTCAGGATTTCCCTGGACGAAAGCTCGATGTCCACGGCCTGGACCCGGGGAGCGAGGGCGCGGAAGAGATCGAGGCGCTCGGCCTCGGTGCCCTTCCAGTCGCCGCCTTCGAGCGGGGAGCGGAGCGTGGCCAGGACCGGCAGGGCCTTGAACGCGTCCACCTGCGCCAGGACATGTGCCGTGTCGGTCCGCGCGTACCGGTCGACGCGCAGCTCGGCGACGTCCACGCCGGCCGCCTGCGCCTCCTGCGCGCGCAGTTCGGCGTCAGAGTCGTCGAAGCTGACGGCCACCAGCGGAATCCCGCCGTCCAGAAGTGCCCGCATTGAATTCATTTCCTGGTCACTGCCTTTTCGATTCCGATTCGATTCCGATAACGGACGCGGCGGATTATACGCGGAATCGGTATCGGCGAGACGGGCCGCCCGCCCCTTGGTCGCGGGGCGGGCGGGCGCGCGCCCGCGCGAAGGTGCTGGTGTCGCAGCGCGGGATGCTTGTCCGATTGTTCTAGGTTTGCGCCATCGGTACAGATTTCGACGTTCCGGGAGGGACAATCATGGCGATCGAACTCGACAAGGTGCTGGACAAGGCGTGGGCCGACAAGCCGCTCGCGGAGGTGCTCGCGGCCCCGGTCGCCGCGCTCAAGGGCGTCACCGACAAGGACGGCGAACTGCTCCTGGAGGCGTTCGGCGTGAAGACCGTCGCCGACTTCGGCCAGCTGAAGTTCGCGCGTTGGGCGCACGCTCTGGTGCTGCTGAACCAGACGACCAAGCTGTAGGGCCTCCTCGGCCGGGCCGGCCCGGCTACCCGACGGGCCTCAGGTCCCCGCCGGGGTGGGCCGTGCGCCAGGCCGCGATGGCAAGGTCCCAGTCCTCGCCCGTCAGGGCGGTGAGGGAAGCGGGGAAGAGGCCGTCCTCCTCCTTCGCGATGTGCTGGTGGAGCTCCTCCACCGCGCGGCGCAGCGCGGCGACGTCCGCCGGATCCGTCAGGTCCGCGCGGGAGAGGAAGGCCGCCAGCTCCCGGTGGTCCCCGACCAGGGCCGCGATGTACCCCGCGTACTCGGGGTCCTGCTCCATGACCGCGAACAGGCCGTCCTCCTCGCCCTTCCAGTGGGCGAGGAGGACGGCCGTCATGTCCGCCACGAGGGCCCCGGCCCTCGCGATGTCCCCGGAGTCCAGGGCGCGCAGGGCATCGCCCGCCGCGTCCGTCACCGCCTCGTGCTCGGCGATGAACTCCTTGATCAGGGGGATCTCACGGCAGCCGCAGTAGTGGCACATGCGGCCAGTGTGATCCAGGCGCGAGCCGGTTACTCGCTTTCGCCTTCGAGGTTGCCCTCCGTGTCCAGGTACACCTGGCGCAGCGCCTCCAGCACCTGCGGGTCCGGCTTCTCCCACATGCCGCGGGACTCCGCCTCCAGCAGCCGCTCCGCGATCCCGTGCAGGGCCCAGGGGTTGGCCTCCTCCAGGAAGGCGCGGTTCTCCGGGTCCAGGACGTACGTCTCGGTCAGCTTGTCGTACATCCAGTCCGCCACCACGCCGGTCGTGGCGTCGTAGCCGAAGAGGTAGTCCACCGTGGCGGCCAGCTCGAAGGCGCCCTTGTAACCGTGGCGGCGCATCGCCTCGATCCACTTCGGGTTGACCACACGGGCACGGAAGACCCGGGAGGTCTCCTCCACCAGCGTGCGCGTCTTGACCGTCTCCGGGCGGGTCGAGTCGCCGATGTACGCCTCGGGGGCCGTGCCGCGCAGCGCGCGGACGGTGGCCACCATGCCGCCGTGGTACTGGAAGTAGTCGTCCGAGTCGGCGATGTCGTGCTCGCGGGTGTCCGTGTTCTTCGCCGCGACCGTGATCCGCTTGTAGGCGGTCTCCATCTCCTCGCGCGCCGGGCGCCCTTCGAGACCCCGGCCGTACGCGTACCCGCCCCACACCGTGTAGACCTCCGCGAGGTCGGCGTCCGTGCGCCAGTCGCGGGAGTCGATCAGCTGGAGGATGCCCGCGCCGTACGTACCCGGGCGCGAGCCGAAGATACGGGTGGTCGCGCGCCGCTCGTCACCGTGCACGGCCAGGTCCGCCTGCGCGTGGGCCCGTACGAAGTTGTCCTCCGCGGGCTCCTCCAGCGAGGCCGCCAGCCGTACCGCGTCGTCCAGCAGGCCGATGACGTGCGGGAACGCGTCGCGGAAGAAGCCCGAGATGCGCAGGGTGACGTCGATGCGCGGGCGGCCGAGCTCGGCGAGCGGGATCGGCTCCAGGCCGGTCACGCGGCGCGAGGCCTCGTCCCAGACCGGGCGCACGCCCAGCAGCGCCATGGCCTCGGCCACGTCGTCGCCCGAGGTGCGCATCGCGCTCGTGCCCCACAGGGACAGGCCCACGGAGGCGGGCCATTCGCCGTTGTCCGTGCGGTAGCGGGTCAGCAGCGAGTCGGCCAGCGCCTGGCCGGTCTCCCACGCCAGGCGGGAGGGGACGGCCTTGGGGTCGACCGAGTAGAAGTTGCGGCCGGTCGGCAGCACGTTGACCAGGCCGCGCAGCGGGGAGCCGGAGGGGCCCGCCGGGACGAAGGCACCGTCCAGCGCGCTGACCACGTGGGCGATCTCGTCGGTGGTGCCGGCCAGGCGCGGGACGACCTCGCGGGCCGCGAAGTCCAGTACGGCCGCCACGTCCGCCGAGAAGCCGGCGGCGACCGAAGCCACCGCCTCCGGGGCCCAGTTCGCGTCCTCCATCGCCTGGACCAGCGCGCGGGCCTGCTCCTCCGCCTCGTCGGCGGTGGTACGGGTGGCCGCGGACTCGTCCAGGCCGAGCGCCTCGCGCAGACCCGGGAGCGCCGTCGTGCCGCCCCAGATCTGGCGGGCGCGCAGGATCGCGAGGACCAGGTTGACGCGGGCGTCGCCGGTCGGGGCGCCGCCCAGGACGTGCAGGCCGTCGCGGATCTGGGCGTCCTTGATCTCGCACAGCCAGCCGTCGACGTGCAGCAGGAAGTCGTCGAAGCCGTCGTCGTCCGGACGCTGCTCCAGACCCAGGTCGTGGTCCAGCTTCGCCGCCTGGATCAGCGTCCAGATCTGCGCGCGGATGGCCGGCAGCTTGGCCGGGTCCATCGCCGAGATCTGGGCGTACTCGTCCAGGTGCTGCTCCAGCCGCGCGATGTCTCCGTACGACTCCGCGCGCGCCATCGGCGGCACCAGGTGGTCGACCAGGGTGGCGTGCACGCGGCGCTTGGCCTGGGTGCCCTCGCCCGGGTCGTTGACCAGGAACGGGTAGATGAGCGGCAGGTCGCCGAGTGCGGCATCGGGCGCGCAGGCCGCCGACAGGCCGGCGTTCTTGCCCGGCAGCCATTCCAGGTTGCCGTGCTTGCCCAGGTGGATCATCGCGTCGGCGCCGAAACCGCCGTCCTCGGCGCGGGCCTGGATCCAGCGGTACGCGGCCAGGTAGTGGTGCGAGGGCGGCAGGTCCGGGTCGTGGTAGATCGCGATCGGGTTCTCGCCGAAGCCGCGCGGAGGCTGGATCAGGATCAGCAGGTTCCCGCGGCGCAGGGCCGCCAGGACGATGTCGCCCTCCGGGTTGGCCGAGCGGTCCACGAACATGTTGCCCGGGGCCTCGCCCCAGTGCTGCTCGACGCTTTCGCGCAGCTCGGCGGGGAGCTCGGCGAACCAGCGCTTGTAGTCGGCCGCCGGGATGCGGACCGGGTTGCGGGCCAGCTGCTCCTCGGTGAGCCAGTCCTGGTCGTGGCCGCCGGCCTCGATCAGGGCGCGGATCAGCTCGTCGCCGTCACCGGAGACCAGACCCGGGACGTCCTCCACGGGGCCGAAGTCGTAGCCGCCCGCGATGAGCGTGCGCAGCAGCTCCACGGCGCTGGCCGGGGTGTCGAGGCCGACCGCGTTGCCGATGCGGGAGTGCTTGGTGGGGTACGCGGAGAGGACCAGCGCGATCTTCTTGTCGCGGCGCTCGATGTGCCGCAGCCGGGCGTGGCGCACGGCGATCCCGGCCACGCGGGCGGCCCGCTCGGGGTCGGCGACGTAGGCGGGCAGACCGTCCTCGTCCAGCTCCTTGAAGGAGAACGGGACGGTGATCAGACGGCCGTCGAACTCCGGGACGGCGACCTGGGTGGCGGCGTCGAGCGGGGACAGCCCCTCGTCGTTCTCCTCCCAGGCGCTGCGCGAACCGGTCAGGCACAGGGCCTGGAGGATCGGCACCCCGAGGCCGGCCAGCGCGCCCGCGTCCCAGGACTCGTCGTCACCGCCCGCCGAGGCGGTGGCGGGCTTGGTGCCGCCGGCGGCCAGGACGGTCGTGATGACCGCGTCCACGGACTCCAGCTCGGCGATCAGCTCCGGCTCCGGCGTGCGGAGGGAGGAGACGAAGAGGGGGAGCGGCTGGGCCCCGTGGGCCTCGATCGCCTCGCAGAGCGTGTGGACGAAGGCGGTGTTGCCGCTCATCTGGTGCGCGCGGTAGTACAGCACGGCGACCCGCGGGACTGCCTCACGCGGGGCCTGCCGCGCGGTGCGCTCCAGCGGGCCCCAGGTGGGCGAGGCGGCCGGGGGCTCGAAACCGTGGCCGGTCAGCAGCACGGTGTCGGAGAGGAAGCGCGCCAGCTGGTCCAGGTTGGCCGGCCCGCCGTGGGCGAGGTAGCCGTGGGCCTCGGCGGCGATGCCGATCGGGACGGTGGAGGCCTCCATCAGCTGCGCGTCGGGGGCCTGTTCGCCGGTCAGGACGACCACCGGACGGGTCTGGGACGGGGCGAGGAGCAGATCCAGGCCGTCCTGCCAGGCACGCAGGCCCCCGAGGAGGCGTACGACGACCAGGTCGACGCCGTCGAGGAGACCGGGGAGGTCGTCGAGGGGAAGGCGGGAGGGGTTCGCGAACCGGTACGGGACGGGGCCGTCCGCCGTGTTCGCGGCGCGAGCGCTGAGCAGATCGGTGTCGGACGTCGACAGCAGCAGGATCATGCGGCGGCAGGCCTTCCTCGGGGTTTCCGCGCCCCGGGCAGTGAGGACGGCGGGAGTTCCTGACTCATCCGGCGGCCGGCTGGCCTCGCGGATTCACAGTGGCGGGACCGCGCCGGATTCGCACCGGGCTTCCTCCCATGTCGCCGTCCTCGGCGATGGGGGGGGGGGGGGGGGTGGGGGGGGGGGGTGTGTGGGGGGGGGGGGGGGTGGGTGGGGGGGGGGGGGGGGGCGGGACGGGGGTT
>NZ_JBHYVM010000012.1:48763-85100 GCF_042750105.1 Streptomyces sp. NPDC059443
GGCCGGGGGTTCCGGCTTGGTTCGGCGGATCGTGGGGTCGGGCGGGGTCGTGTGCGGCGCCGTTGCCGGGGCTCTGCCCCGGGCCCCGCGCCTCAAACGCCGGCGGGGCTGGATTGGGCGGGGCTGGATTTCGGCGGGGCCGGGTGTGGCCGGTTCGGGGTGGTGATCGACACAGGGGGCGGGCGCAGAATCGTGGGTATGCTCGCCGCCATGCCCACGCCCCCTTCCGCCGCCGCGCGGGACGAACCCGTCATACGGGATCGCGGCGACGCCTGCCCCGGCGCGCTGCGCCTGCACGCCGCCGACGACGGGTACCTGGCGCGGGTGCGGATCCCCGGCGGGCTGCTGAGCGTCCGGCAGGCCTCGGTACTGGCGCTGGCCGCCGACCGGTTCGGCGACGGGCACCTGGAACTCACCTCGCGCGGCAACGTCCAGCTGCGGGGTCTCGCGGACGGATGCGGCGCGGGCCTGGCGGAGCTCCTCGGCGCGGCCGGGCTGTTGCCCGCTCCGGGCCACGAGCGGGTACGGAACATCGTGGCGACCCCGATGTCCGGACTCGACGGCCGGGGACACGTCCCGGCGACGCCCTGGGTGGGCGAACTGGACCGGCTGCTGTGCGCGAGCGCGCGGGCGACGGCCCTGTCCGGACGGTTCCTCTTCGCCCTCGACGACGGGCGCGGGGACGTCGCCGCGCTCGGCCCCGACGTGACCGTGCTCGGCAGGCCGGACGGCCGGGCGCTGGTCCGGCTCGGCGCGGCCGCCGACGCCGTGGAGGTGGCCGCGGCCGACGCGCCCCGGGCGGCGCTGCTCGCCGCCGAGTACTTCCTGGACCGCGTGGACGCCGCCGGCACCCGGGCCTGGCGGGTGTCCGAACTGCCCGCCGAACACGCCCCGGACGCAGGGCGGTTCGCCGCCCGGCTGGCCGCGGACGGGATCGCCTGCGGGCACGCGGCCGAGGTGGCGTGGCCGTACGCCGAGCCGCCCGGGCCGGGCGAAGGCCCGTACGGGTCCCTGTGCGTGCTGCCGCCGCTCGGCCGGCTGACCGCCGGACAGTGGCGGGTCCTGGCCGAGGTCGCCGACGGGGCGGGCGGCGAACTGCGGGTCACCCCGTGGCGCGGCATCGTCCTGACCCGGGCGGTCACGACCGGGGCGGGGACCGCGCCCGACGGTGCGACCCGGATCCGCGGCGCGGGGCTGGTCGTCTCACCCGGCAGCGCGTGGGAGTCCGTCACCGCCTGTACCGGGCGCCCCGGTTGCGCGAAGTCCCTCGCGGACGTGCGCGCCGACGCGCGGGCCCTCGTACCGGAGGCGGCCGGGCCCGCCCCGCGTTCTTCGGAGCGCTCTTCGAGCGGGGCACGCCCCCTGCCCGTGCACTGGTCCGGCTGCGAGCGGCGGTGCGGACACCCGCGCGGCGCCGTCTGGGTGGACGTGGTGGCCACGGGCGACGGATACCGGATCGACGGCCGGCCCGTGCCGGACCACGAACTCTCCGCGGCCCTCGCCGCGGCGCGCAACACCCCTCATGTTCCCCAGGTTTCAGAAGACGCAGTGAAGAAATGAGCGAGTACACCGTGTTCGAGTACGAGAAGGACGGCGCCGAGATCTACCGCCAGTCCTTTGCCACGATCCGCGCCGAGGCGGACCTCTCCGGGCTGCCCGCCTCGGTCGCCCAGGTCGCGGTGCGCATGATTCACGCCTGCGGCATGACCGACCTGACGCGGGACCTGGGCTACACGCCCGAGGTCGTCCTGCGGGCGCGCGCCGCCCTGGAGGCGGGTGCCCCGATCCTGTGCGACGTGCAGATGGTCGCCAGCGGGGTGACCCGCAAGCGGCTGCCCGCCGACAACGAGGTGATCTGCACCCTCTCCGACCCGGCCGTGCCGGAGCTCGCCGCGAAGATGGGCACGACGCGCAGCGCCGCCGCCCTCGAAGTCTGGCGGGACCGGGGCCTGTTGGAGGGATCGGTGATCGCCGTCGGGAACGCGCCGACCGCGCTCTTCCGGCTGCTGGAGATGATCGAGGAGGGCGCCCCGCGCCCCGCCGCCGTCATCGGCGTCCCCGTCGGCTTCATCGGCGCCGCCGAGTCCAAGGACGCCCTGGCCGAACACCCCTCGGGGCTCGACCACTTGATCGTCCGGGGTCGGCGCGGCGGCAGCGCCATGGCCGCCGCCGCAGTCAACGCCATTGCGAGCGTGGCCGAATGAGCGCGGAGCAGGTGCGGGACACCGGAAAGCTCTACGGGGTCGGGCTCGGGCCCGGCGACCCGTCGCTGATGACGCTGCGCGCCGTGGAGGTGATCGCGGAGGCCGACGTCATCGCGTACCACTCCGCCCGGCACGGCCGCTCGATCGCCCGCTCGATCGCGGCCGGGCACCTGCGCGCCGACCACGTCGAGGAGCCGCTGGTCTACCCGGTCACCACCGAGACCACCGACCACCCCGGCGGCTACCAGGGCGCGATGGAGGAGTTCTACGAGGCCTCCGCCGCCCGGCTCGCCGTCCACCTGGACGCCGGCCGGACCGTAGCCGTCCTCGCCGAGGGCGACCCGCTCTTCTACGGCTCGTACATGCACATGCACAAGCGGCTGGCGGACCGGTACGAGGCCGAGGTGATCCCGGGCGTCACCTCGGTGAGCGCCGCCGCCGCGCGGCTCGGCACCCCGCTCGTGGAGGGCGAGGAGGTGCTGACCATCCTGCCCGGCACGCTGTCCGAAGAGGAGCTCACGGCCCGCCTCGCCGCCACCGACTCGGCGGTCGTGATGAAGCTCGGCCGCACCTTCCCCGCCGTGCGGCGGGCGATGGAGAACAGCGGCCGGCTCGCCGAGGCGCGGTACGTGGAACGCGCGACGATGGCGGGGGAGCGGACCGGCGTCCTCGCCGACACCGACCCCGACAGCGTCCCCTACTTCGCCGTCGCCGTGGTGCCCAGCCGGATCGGCAACCCGGGCAGCGTGCCGTCCGGCCCCGGCGAGGTCGCCGTGGTCGGCACCGGTCCGGCCGGGCCGCTGTGGCTGACCGCCGAGACCCGGCGGGTGCTGGCCGACGCCGAGGTGCTGGTCGGGTACACGACGTACCTGGACCGGGTCCCGGCGAGGCCGGGCCAGGTGCGGCACGGCTCCGACAACAAGGTCGAGTCGGAGCGGGCCGAGTTCGCGCTCGACCTCGCCCGGCGCGGCAAGCGGGTGGCCGTGGTCTCCGGCGGCGACCCCGGGGTCTTCGCCATGGCCACCGCGGTCCTGGAGGTCGCGGGACAGCCCGAGTACGAGGACGTGCCCGTACGGGTGCTGCCCGGGGTGACGGCCGCCAACGCGGCGGCCGCGCTGGCCGGTGCGCCGCTCGGCCACGACTACGCCACCATCTCCCTCTCCGACCGCCTCAAGCCGTGGGAGGTCATCGCGGAGCGGCTGCGCGCGGCCGCCGCGGCCGATCTCGTACTGGCCCTGTACAACCCGGGCTCGCGCAGCCGGAACTGGCAGGTCGCACAGGCCAGGGCGCTGCTGCTGGAGCTGCGCGCTCCCGAGACCCCGGTGGTCGTCGCGCGCGACGTGGGCGGGCCGGAGCAGTCGGTCCGCATCCTCACGCTGGCCGAACTGGAGCCGTCGGAGGTCGACATGCGGACGATCCTGCTGATCGGCTCCTCGCAGACTCAGGTCACGCAGAGGCCCGACGGTTCGCGGGTGACGTGGACTCCGCGCCGGTACGGATGATCCTGCCCGGCCGGCCGGAGGCAAGGGGCCTCCGGTCGGCCAGGGGCGGCAGCTTTTAGAATCTGCCGCATGGCAACAAGACTCGTGCAGATCAATATGAAGGCCCATGACGACTCCGCGCTCGGCCGGTTCTGGGCGGAGGCACTCGGCTGGGGTGTCGACAGCGAGGGACCCGGCGTGACGAACCTCGAACCCGTGGGCTTCGCCTACCCCGACCCCGCGGCCGTCTGCATCGACATCATCGCCCGCCCGGAACCCAAAACGGTCAAGAACCGGGTGCACCTCGATCTGGCCACCACCTCGGCCGCCCATCAGGCGGAGCTGGTCGCGCGCCTGAAGGATCTCGGCGCGACGCCCGCCGACGTGGGTCAGGGCGACGTGCCCTGGACGGTCATGGCCGACCCGGAGGGCAACGAGTTTTGTGTCCTGGAGCCCCGTCCGATCTACCGGGACACCGGGCCGATCGCCGCGGTGGTGGTCGACTGCGCCGACCCACGGGGGATGGCCCGGTTCTGGGGCGAGGCGATGGACTGGACGCTGCACGAGGTCACCGACGACCAGGCGACCATGCGCTCCGCCAAGGGCGTCGGCCCCTACCTGGAGTTCCTCCGCACCCCCGACACCAAGAGCGGGTGGAACCGCGTCCACCTCGACGTTCGCCCGTACCCGGGTGACGACCTGGCGGCGGAGGAAGCCCGACTGCGCGCCTTGGGCGCCACCGACCCCGGCATCGACCAGTCCGCGATCCACTGGAGCGTTCTGGCCGATCCGGAGGGCAACGAGTTCTGCCTCCTCAGCCCTCGCTGACCCTGAGCACGGCTGGCTCGGCGCCCTACCGGGGCGCCGGGTCGGTCATGATACCGGGACCGACGGGCGCGGCTTACGGGCGCGGCTTACGGGCGCGGCCGCTCGTAGTCCAGCCGGCGTAGGGCCTCGGCGACCGAAGCCGCCTGCGGGACGCCCCCGGGGACCGGCGGCCGGCGGACGACGAGGACCGGGATGCCCGCCTCGCGGGCGGCGGTGAGCTTGGGGGCGGTGGCGGAGCCGCCGCTGTCCTTGGTGACCAGGAGGTCGATACGGTGCCGGGCGAGCAGCTCCCGCTCCTCGGCGAGGCCGAACGGGCCCCGGGCGAGCAGCACTTCGAGGCGCGGCGGAGCGGGGGCGGCCGGGGGATCCACCGAACGCACCAGGAACCAGGGCTCGGTGAGGTGCGCGAAGCTGTGCAGGCCCATCCGGCCGGTGGTCAGGAACGCGCGCGAGCCGAGCCCCGGCAGCAGGGCGGCGGCCCCGGCGAGGGAGTCCGCGAAGTGCCAGTCGTCTCCGGGGCCGGGGACCCAGCCCGGGCGGCGCAGCGCGAGCAGCGGGACGCCCGAGAGGGCCGCCGCCCCGGCCGCGTTGAAGCTCATCCGCTCGGCGAAGGGGTGCGTGGCGTCGACCAGGTGGGTGACGTGGTGGGCGGTGATCCACGCCGCCAGCCCGGCGGCTCCGCCGAAGCCGCCGATCCGGGTCTCGCCCGGGGGGAGCACGGGGGCGGCGACCCGGCCGGCCAGTGAGGTCGTCACCCGGTACGCGGGTTCGTCCCCGGCGGTCAGCGCCTCCGCGAGCCGCCGGGCCTCCGTGGTGCCGCCGAGGATCAGGACGTGCGGCCGGCGGCCCGGAGCGGCCGGATCAGCAGTCATGCCGGTCGCGTTCGGCGGAGTACAGGTGGCTGTCGCGGAACTGCTCGGCGCCCAGGGTGCGGCCGACCAGGATGACGGCGGTGCGGACCAGTCCGGCCTCCTTCACCTGGGCGGCGATGTCGGCCAGCGTCCCGCGCAGGATCAGCTCGTCGGGGCGGCTGGCCATCGCGACCACCGCCGCCGGGCACTCGGCCCCGTAGTGCGGCAGCAGCTCGTCGACGACCCGGTCGACGTAGCGCGTGGCCAGGTGCAGCACCAGCAGTGCCCCGCTGCGGCCCAGCGTGGCGAGGTCCTCGCCGGGCGGCATCGGCGTGGCCTGCTGGGAGATCCGGGTCAGGATCACCGTCTGGCCGACGGTCGGCACGGTCAGCTCCCGCTTCAGCGCGGCCGCCGCCGCGGCGAAGGCGGGGACGCCGGGGACGACTTCGTAGGGGATGCCGGCCGCGTCCAGGCGCCGCATCTGCTCCGCGACGGCGCTGAAGACGGAGGGGTCGCCGGAGTGGAGCCGGGCGACGTCCTGGCCGGCCGCGTGCGCCCGTACGCACTCGGCGATGATCTCGTCCAGGTTCAGCCGCGCCGTGTCGATCAGGCGGGCGTCCGGCGGGCATTCGGCGAGCAGTTCGCGCGGGACCAGGCTGCCCGCGTACAGGCAGACGGGGGCCGCCGCCAGGGTCCGGGCGCCGCGCACCGTGATCAGGTCGGCCGCGCCGGGGCCCGCGCCGATGAAGTACACGGTCATATCGTCTGATCCATTTCGTCGTCGCTGGTGGTGGCGCTGGGGTTGGGGTGGGGCTTGGTCACCGACCACTGGGTGACGGGCATCGCCTGGCGCCAGCCCGTGAAACCGCCCACCGGCACGGCGTGCGCGACGGCCAGTTTCACCAGTTCGCCGCCGTGGCGCCGGTAGCGCTCGGTGAGGACCGCCTCCGACTCCAGGGTGACCGTGTTGACCACGAGCCGGCCGCCGGGGGGCAGCGCCTCCCAGGCCGCGTCGAGCAGGCCCGGGGCGGTCAGGCCGCCGCCGATGAACACGGCGTCGGGGGCGGGCAGTCCGGCGAGGGCCGCGGGCGCGGCGCCGGTGACCACGCGCAGCCCGGGGACGCCGAGCGCCGCCGCGTTGCGGGTGATCCGCTCGGCCCGCTCGGCCACGCGTTCCACGGTCACCGCGCGGCAGGAGGGGTGCGTACGCATCCACTCGATGCCGATGGAGCCGGATCCGCCGCCGATGTCCCACAGCAGTTCGCCGGGGGCGGGGGCCAGCGCGCAGAGGGTGGCGGCGCGGACGTGGCGCTTGGTGAGCTGGCCGTCGTGCTCGTAGGCGGCGTCGGGCAGGCCGGGGGTGGCGCCGAGCCGGGGTGCGGGGGCGGCGGGGTCGCGGCGGCAGTCGACGGCGACCAGGTTGAGGGGGTCGCCGGGCGGGTGCTCCCAGGTCTGGGCGAGGCCCTCGTACGCGTCCTCGTGCTCGGAGCCGAGCTGTTCCAGGACGCGCATCCGGCTGGGGCCGAAGCCCCGCTCTCGAAGCAGAGCGGCGATCTCGTTCGGGGTCACTGCTCCGGAACTCAGCACCAGCACCCGCCGGCCCTCGTACAGCGCGGCCGCCAGCCGGGCCACGGGGCGCCCGACGGCGGTGATCACCTCGGTGTCCTCCACCGGCCAGCCCAGGCGGGCGCAGGCGTACGACATCGAGGAGGGGTGGGGCAGCACGTGCAGGGCGTCCGCCCCGAGCTCCTCGGACAGCGCGCGGCCGATCCCGTAGAACATCGGGTCCCCGCTGGCCAGCACCGCGATCCGGCGGCCCGCGTGCTCGGCCATCAGCTTCGGCACGGCCGGCCGCAGCGGGCTCGGCCAGGCCACGCGCGCGCCGCCGCACTCTTCGGGCGGCAGCAGGTCCAGCTGCCGCGGTCCGCCGATCAGCACCTCGGCCCCGGCCAGCGCGGCCCGCGCGGGGGCGGTCAGCCCGGCCCAGCCGTCGGCGCCGAGACCGACGACGGACACGGGCGGGGCGATCGGCGCGGGTATGGGGGTCGGTGGCGGTGCGGAGCTCACTGCGCGGAACCTCGGGGTGGGGGAAGCGGGTGGACCCGCAGCCTACTGGGCCCGCACCCCCGCCCAGGGGCCAGGGTGACCGGGGTAACCCGGCCGGGAGTAGGGTGGCGGTGTCCCGACAAGGTTACCGGTGGTAACCCTCCCTGATGCGATGCGTGATGTGAGTGCGAGGAGCTGTCATGCCGGGTTGGAAGGCCGCACACGTGCCCGACCAGAGCGGCCGCACGGCCGTGGTCACGGGGGCCAACAGCGGGATCGGCTACTTCGCCGCCCGCGAGCTCGCACGGCACGGCGCCTCGGTCGTGCTGGCCTGCCGGAGCGCCGCCCGGGGGCGGGCCGCCGAGGTGCAGATGCGTACCGAAGTCCCAGGCGCGGACGTGGAGTTCATGCCGCTCGACCTCGCCGACCTGGCCACCGTGCGGGAGTTCGCGCAAGGCTACGCGCAGCGGCACGGCACCCTCGACCTCCTCGTCAACAACGCCGGTGTGATGGCCCTGCCGTTCGGGCGGACCGTCGACGGGTTCGAGACCCAGTTCGGGGTCAACCACCTCGGCCACTTCGCCCTCACCGGCCTGCTCCTGCCCCGGCTCCTCGCCGCCGCCCCCGGGGCCCGGATCGTCAACCTCTCCAGCGGCTTCCACGCCCTGGGGGATGTGGACCACGCGGACCTCAATGGCGAGCGGAACTACCGCCGCTGGATCGCCTACGGCCGCTCCAAGACCGCGAACCTGCTCTTCACCCACGAGCTCGCCCGAAGGCTCGCGGCCGCCGGATCCGGGATCGTCGCGGCCGCCGCCCACCCCGGCTACGCCTCCACCAACCTGCACGTCGCGGCGACCCCGCAGGCCGGCACCACCCTCACCTCGCGGATCGCGGTCGCCGCCAACAACCTCGGCAACACCATCGGCAACGGCGTCATCGCCCAGTCCGCCGCCTCCGGCGCGCTGCCCACCCTGTACGCGGCGACCGCGCCCGGGGTCCGGCCGGACGAGTTCATCGGGCCGCGGCTCGGCTTCCGCGGCGCGCCCGCCCGTTCCTGGCGGGCGAAATGGACCCTGGACGACAAGTCCGGCGAACGGCTCTGGGCCGCCTCGGAAAAGCTCACGGGAGTCTCGTACACGTCCCTATCGCGCTGAACCCCCGGGGGCTAGCTTGCTACCCACCAGTCACTTCAGGCTGTGGAGCCGCATCACGCCGCGCCCCCTGGGAGAGCCATGCGCAGATCCGCCCTGCCCGTGCCCCTGTCGTTCCCGATGCTCTCGGCCCTGACCGCCGCGCTCGCCGCCGTACTCCTCGCGGCCCTCCTCACCGCCCCGGCGGCGCGGGCGTCCGGCCGGGCCGACGCCGCGCGCGCGGAGCGGCGTACGCCCGTCGTCCTCGTCCACGGCTACGGGGACACCGCGGCCTCCCTCGACGGGCTGGAGGACTACCTCCACGCCCAGGGCTGGCTCTCCAGCGACCTCGCCGAATTCGGCTACGACTGGGCCGCCACCAACGAGTCCAACGCCACCCGCTTCGGCGCCTTCCTCACCGAGCGGTTCGGCGACCGCCAGGTCGACGTGGTCGCGCACAGCATGGGCTCGCTGCTCACCCGCAAGTATCTGAAGGACGGCGGGAGTTCCAAGGTCCGCGCCTGGGTCTCGCTCGGCGGTCCCAACCACGGCGCGGGCGACGCCGCGCCCTGCGGCCCCTTCGCCACCTTCTGCGACATCCACGCGGCCTCCCTCGCCGACATGACCCCCGGCAGTGAGTTCCTGAACTCCCTCAACGCGGGCGACGAGACCCCCGGTTCCACCCGCTACACCACCTTCAGCTCGACCTGCGACCAGCAGATCCCGCCCGGCGACAGCCGCGCCCCGCGCTCCACCGAACTGGCGGGCGCCGTCAACCACGTCCTGCCGGTCGGCGACAGCGGTTGCCCCTCGCACTACGGACTGCTCTCCAACGACTGGGTCCGCCGACAGATCGTCGCCGAGTTCTCCAAGGACCCGGTGAGCCAAGTCGACCTGAAGACGGGCCCGTTCCGCATCACCGTCGACTCCGCCCGGTTCACCTCCAGCGGAGAGAACGCCCCCGAGCTCTACGACGGCCTCACCCTCACCACCGACGGAACCGCCCGTACCCTGTGGCACCGCGACCGGGCCGGCGCCACCGCCTTCCCCGACCACGACCCGTGGTTCGGGCTCGACGACTCCACCCGGAGCCAGACCTTCACCGGCGAGGCGACCGTCACCGCCTACCTCATCGACGCCGACTACACCGCCGGGAACAACGACGACGTGATGGCCGCCGGCCGCGTCCACTGGGACCCGGCGCTCGGCTTCGGGCGCTTCACCGCGAAGATGCTCGGCGTGGACGGCGGCGAGGCGGCCGTCACCTACACCGTCACCCCGGCGCAGACCGCCGTCCCCGCCTGCCGGCTCCGCGTGGACCAGGCGGAGCTGACCTACTTCGACGACGGCACGACCCGTCCCGCGCTCTACGGGGACATCGGGGTCCGGACCGGCGACGGGGCCCGTAGCGCCGTGTGGTCGCGCTCCGCGTCCGACCCGTCGACCTTCCCCAACCGGGGCGGCCGCAGCAACCCGGACCCGTACTTCTACCAGCGGGTCGGCTCGGGGGCCACGTACTCACCCGGCCCCTTCGAGCTCGGCGTGTACCTCTGGGACTACGACGCCTCCTCGGCCGACGACCTGGTCGCCCGGGGCACGGTGGCCTGGGATCCGTACACCGACCAGCCCGGCACCCGCACCAGCGAGTTCTACGGGGACGACGGCGGGCACGTGAAGGTCACCTGGACCGTCCTCTGCCCCTGACCTGGCACGACGTCCGCTCATGCCGGGGAGCGCGCCCCGGTATGAGCCCGTCCGCCCCCGGGAAGCCTCCGGGCGCCCCGTCCGGGCCCTGACCGGGCCGCCGCGTCCGCACCAGACTCGACGGAATGGACGACGACGCTACGGACAACCACCTACACCACCCGCACACCGATCCGGAGGGCGGGGACCACGCGGTGGTCCTCGGGGCGGGTATGGCCGGGCTGCTGGCCGCGCGGGTGCTCGCGCGGAGGTTTCCCCGGGTCACCCTGATCGAGCGGGACGAACTGCCGCAGGAAGGGCCGGAGTTCCGGCCGGGGATCCCGCAGTCCAGACACGCGCACATCCTGTGGTCGCGCGGCCTGTACCTCATGGAGAAGATGCTGCCGGGCCTCACCGGGAAACTGGTGGAGGCCGGAGCCTCCCTGCTGGAGACGCCGCGGGACTTCCTCTGGCTGAGCCCGGCCGACTGGTTCCAGTCGGTCCCCGGGACCAAGGTCCTGGTCGCCGGCCGGGACCTGCTCGACCGGACGGTGCGCGAGGAAGTGCTCCGGGACGGGCGCATCCGGATCCTGGCCGGGACGGCGGCCACCGGGCTCGTGGCCGGGCCGGACGGCCGCTCGGTCGCCGGAGTGCGCCTGCGCGACGCCGCCCCGCTGGCCGCACGCCTGGTGGTCGACGCGACCGGCCGCACCTCCAAGACCACCGCCTGGCTCGCCGAACTCGGCCACCCGGCCCCGGAGGTGACCCGCTACGACCCCCATCTCGGCTACTCCAGCCGCTACTTCGAGAGGCCGGCCGATCCGGCGCGGCGCTGGCACGGCATGTACGTCC
This sequence comes from Streptomyces sp. NPDC059443, assembly GCF_042750105.1. Lineage (NCBI taxonomy): Bacteria > Bacillati > Actinomycetota > Actinomycetes > Kitasatosporales > Streptomycetaceae > Streptomyces > Streptomyces sp. NPDC059443. Next base: position 59,842 of record NZ_JBHYVM010000012.1, read on the forward strand.
AGAGCCGGCCTGACCTCCCGCGCGGCGGCGTACTCGTACCGCAGGACGGCGACCGCTGGCTGGTGACGCTCATCGGCAACGGCGAACACGCCCCGCCCGTCAAGGACGAGGAGTTCTTCGCGTTCGCCCGCAGCCTGCGCAGTCCGGCCCTGTACGACGCCATCCGCGACGCGACCCCGCTGTCCTCGCCCACCGCCTTCCGGAGCACGGCGAACGAATGGCGGCACTACGAACGCCTGGAGCGCTGGCCCGCCGGACTGGTGGTCCTCGGCGACGCGGCCTGCCGGTTCAACCCCGTGTACGGGCACGGGATGACGGTCGCCGCGCTCGCCGCGGAGGCACTGGCCAAGGAGATCCGCACCCTGGACCCGGAGCGGATCGCCGCGGCCTCCCGGCGGATCCAGCGCAGCACCACCGCCGCGGCGGCCGTGCCCTGGCAGATCGCCACCAGTGAGGACATGCGCTACGCGGTGACCGAAGGGCCGCCGCCGGACCGGGCCACCCGGTTCCTGCAGAACTACATGTCCCGGGTGATGGTCGGCGCCAACACCGACCCGGTGATCTCCGGCCGGTTCTTCGGGGTCCTGTCGCTGACCGACTCGCCCAACACCCTGCTCAGCCCCGCCACGGTGATCCGCGTCCTCTCCAAGTGGCGACTGCCCACCGCCCCGGACACCGCCGACTACCCGGCCCACCACAGGCCGGCCGGCGACCGCGGCTAGGCCGGGCGGGCGTCGGCGGCCGACGACCTAGCCGCCGACCGCGCGCAGGTAGAGGTCGCGGATGCCGTCGTCGAAGTAGGAGCTGTACGAGGTCTCGTCGTCGCCGCCCAAGTCCCGGCCGCCGATCACCCCGATCAGGGTGTGCCCGTCGGCCAGCACCGGTCCGCCGCTGGTGCCGTTGGGTACGTCCGCGCAGTCGAGGCGCACCTGCGTGGGCCCGGCGGCGACGGCCGTGGTCAGGCACCCCAGGGGCTCCTCGGAGTCGTTGGGGTAGCCCATCAGCCGGGCGGGCACGGGGAGTTCGGTCCCGAACCGGATGGTCTCGGCGGAGCCGGTGGTGTCCTCCAACCGCTCCCCGGGATGGCCGGGGCGGCTCAGCCGCAGGAAGGCCACGTCGCGGTCGGGGTCGTGGTCCTCGATCCAGCGGGGGTCCACGTCGATCCGGTCCGGGACCCAGACCCCGTACGGGAAGGAGCCGTCCCGGTAGCCGGGGGCGAAGGCGAGGTTGGTGCGGAAGCCGCCGCGGTAGACGCAGTGGGCGGCGGTGGCGATGAGGTCCCCGCCGGGGGAGTGGACCACGCTGGCCGAGCAGTGGTGGTCGGGGTCGGCGTCGTCGCCGGGGGAGAACAGCGCGCCGACGGCGGGCTCGGCGGGGGCCGGCGCGGCCGTCAGGGGCTGCCCGTCGGGGGTTTCTCCGGTGGCGGGGGCGGGCGCCGGCGGGCCGCCCGCGTCCGGCGCCCCCGCGTCCGGTGCCCCCGCGTCCGGTGCGGCGCCGGCCGCGCCGTTCAGTACCGCGGTCGCGGCGTCCTCCGTGCTCGCGGGGTCCCGGAGGTAGGTGCCCCGGCCGGGGTCGCCCTGGGCCACGTACGCGGCCAGGCCGCGCAGCTGCCAGACGTACCCGGCGCCGCCCACGAGCAGGGCGCAGCAGATGCCGGACAGCACGAAGACCCGTACGGCCCTTATCTGGACCTTGGTGAACATGCGGCACTCCCGCCCCTGGAGACTCATGCGTCTATTGTGCTGGCCCGCGCGGGAACGGCTCCCTAGGATCGGAACCATGATCGCTGAGATGCAGTGCGTGGTGCTGGACTGTCCCGATCCGACCGCGCTGGCCGCGTTCTACCACTCGCTGGCGGGCGGCGAGGTCAACCGGCCGGACCGCCGCTGGACCACCGACGCGCGCTGGGCGACCCTGCACACCGGGGCGGGCTCCGTGCTCGCCTTCCAGCGCGCCGAGGACCACCGCCCGCCCCAGTGGCCGGACCCGGACCGTCCCCAGCAGCTCCACCTCGATTTCGCCGTCGCGGACCTGGACCGGGCCCACGAGGAGGTGCTGGCCCTCGGCGCCACCCTCCTGGACGAGAGCCGGGCCGCCGAGGGCTGGCGGGTCTACGCCGATCCGGCCGGCCACCCGTTCTGCCTGGTGTGCGACTGACGGGGGCAGCCGCCGGTGCCTTTATTGCGAGTGCTTCGCAATAAGATGATCCCTCGGCGACGCGGCCGGAGAGTGCTTCGACAAGGTTGCCCGCGTGCTCAGCTGGGTGAGTTCACGGCGAAGACGGGCTGAGCTGTACGGTCGTCACCGCCCCGCCCGAGGCCTCCTTCACCACCGCGATCCGGGTACCGGTGTCCGGCACCTTGACCCCGAGCTGCGGCAGCCGCGCGTCCCAGTAGGACCCGTGGCGGTCGTCGAAGACCGCCACCCCGGGCCGCGCCGGGATCACCACCGGTACCCCCGCCTTGTGCAGGACGACCCGGTCGCTCGGGCGGAGCGAGAAGGTGGCGTCGAAGGTCTGCGCGCGGGCGCCCAGCGGGGTGCCGTCCGCGTAGGTGAGCGGCTCGGGCCGGGAGTCGACGGGCAGCAGCAGCCCGCCGCCCGGATGCGCCTTGGTGGTGTTGTCGCTGTACGAGGTGTCCCAGAGCCAGATCAGCACGCCCTGCTGGTACGGGAAGAACTCCACCTTGTCGCCCGTGAAGCCGAAGTTGTACGGGCCCGTCTTCAGCAGGCTGCCGTAGCCGGTGTAGCGCCGGTTCTCCACGAAGTACGCACGCGGGTGCTGCTCACTGCCCGTACGGCCCTGCGTGCGCGACCACTTGACCGCCGTCCAGCCGTTCGCACCCTGCTCGGCGCCGTCGCGCAGCAGCTCCCGGCCGCCCGCGGTGACGCGGATGTCGTCGAAGGCGACGCCCTTGCCGTGGGTGTTGCTGTCGGAGGTGACGCGCAGCCGCAGCTGCACGCTCCTGCCCGCGAACTGCTCCAGCGGTACGGACAGTTGCTTCCAGCCCGCCGAGGTTCCGGTGATCCCCTTCGCGCCGGTCGCCACGCCGTCCACGGTGCCCGGCAGGGCGGTCCAGCCGGTGCCGCCGTCCGTGGAGGCCTCCACCGTCAGGAAGTCGAAGTCCTGCTCGATGTCGTACCAGACCCGGGCGTCGAGCCGGGCCGCGTCCGCCGGCGCCGTCGTGAGATCGACGGTGCGGCTCAGCGTGTTGTCCATGAAGTCGCCCGTACCGCTCCACCACTGGCTGCCGCCCTCGTACGGATCGGCCAGCTCGGTCGTGGTCACCGAAGGCGGCAGGTGGACCAGCAGGGCTTGCGGATCCTCGGTGTTGTAGCCCGAAACCCCGAGCGTGGCCCGTGTGGTGCGGCCCGCGTCGGCCTCCGTGTACTGGAGCCAGCCCAGCTGCAGCTTGCTCCACGGGTCGAGGTCGCCCGGGAACATGCCGGTGGTGTTCGGGCCCTTGCCGAGATAGGAGGCCGAGGACATCAGCGACCAGAAGTTGACGTTGTTGTCCCCGCCTGAGCTGTACAGGTCCGGAAGTCCGAGATCGTGCCCGAACTCGTGCGAGAACAGGCCCGCGCCGCTGTTCTCCCCACCCGTCAGGTAGTCGCCGGCCCAGATCCCGGTGTCGCCGATCGGGGTTCCGCCCGCCTTGTTGCCTTCGGGGCCCGCGCTGCCGGCCTGGTCGTAGTACGCGAACCAGCGGTGCGCCCATACGGCGTCCGTGCCCTGCGCGCCGCCGCCCCAGGTCTGGTCCTTGCCCGCGTGGACCACGACGAGGTGGTCGAGATAGCCGTCCGGCTCGTCGAAGTTGCCGTCGTGGTCGGCGTCGTAGCGGTCCCAGACGTCGTACTCGGCGAGCTCCGCCTTGATCTGCTCGGACGTACGGCCCTTCGCGCGCTCGGAGTCGTACCAGGCGGCCGTCGCATCCCGGATCATGTCCCAGTTGCTCTGGCACTGACCCGCCTCGGAGCAGTGGTCGCTTCCGTAACGGGCCTCGTTCCAGGGGAGTTTGACCCAGGCGGTCACCGTGCCGTCCATGTCGTAGCGACCGGAGGACTGAAGGTCGTAGTAGGCGCGCATGGAGGCCGACCGCGGGTCGGCTGAGAAGAACTGCTGTTGGTAGTAGGCCTGGTCGAAGTCCTTGCGCCACAGGGTGTGGTTGTCGTCCTTGGCCGGCTTGCCGATGGTGTTGTGCAGCGGGCCGGGTGTGCCGCCGAAGCGCGTCTTGCCCTCGAACTGGGTGGTGTTGTCCACCTGGTCGCCGAACTCGGCGAGGATCACGAAGACCTTGTCCTTGCGCTCCTGGGCCAGCTCGACGTACTGCTTGCCGACCTTGGCCCGGCGCGGCAGCGTCCCGTCGGCCTCGGCCCGCAGGCCGTCGGGCCGGCCGGCCGCGACGTCTTCGAGGGCTTGGCGGCGCAGGGCCTGGCGCTGGACCTCCAGGGGTGCGGGCGGCGGGGCCGGGGCCTCCTGCTGCCCGGTCCGCTGCTGTTGCGGCCCGGCCGGGGGCGGGGGCGGGGGTGCGGTGGCGGCGAGCGCGGGGGTGGTGGCGGTGGCGGCGAGGAGGGCGAGGGATATCGCCGCTCCCACCGCAGCGAGTCTGCGCAACGTGGCTGTCCTTTCCGGGAGTTCGGATCGAAGCGCGAGTAATATTTCACATGTGACAGGTGATTGATAGGCGTCCCGAACTCGCCGTTCCGAAGGCCCCGTTCGCCGCGCGGCGCTATGGTGCCGGGCGGGGCACGACGGTGCGAGGGGGCGGAACCGCGATGCGATTTCTGTTTGTGCACGGCACGGGGGTGCGGCGCGAGCGCCACGACACGCTCTTCGCACTGGTCCGGGACCGGCTGACCGACCGGTTTCCCGACGCGGCCGTCGACTCCTGCTTCTGGGGGGAGCGTTTCGGGGCCACCCTGAGCGCCCATGGCCGGTCCGTACCCGGGCTGCGCCTGCGCGACGGGGCCCCCGAGCCGGGGGACGACGAGACCGCCGAGTGGGGGCTGCTGATCGCCGACCCGCTGTGCGAGCTGCGGGTCCTGGCCGAAGCGGGCTGGGACACCGGCGTCGACGGGCACGATGGCGGGGACGAAGACGACGCCTTCGCCATGCCCGGTGTGCGGTCCGCCGGATTCCGGGTGCTGGAACTGCTGGCCGGCCTGTCCGAGGGGCCGGAGGGCGCCGGGCCGCCCGGGGCCGGTGTGCCCGGGGCGGGGGCGCCCGGGGCCGGTGAGCAGGCCGCGCTGCTGCGAGGCACCGGGCTCGCCGCCGGATTCCCCGCCGCACTGGAGGCCGTCGCGGGATCCGCCGAGGCCGCCCGCGCCGGTGCCCGCGCCACCGAGGAGCCCCAGGCCCGGGAGCTGGCCACCGCCCTCGCCCGCGCGGTGACCGCCGCCGCGCTCGCCTCGGCCGGAGCCGAGGCCGACTGCACCGGGGCCGAACGCGACCGCCTGGTCGAGCTGCTCACCACCCGGCTCGGCGGCGACGCCCGGGTGCCCGGAGCCCGGGCCGCCGCCGTCCTCGGCCGGCTCGCGATGCGCGTGACCACCCAGCCCCTGCTCAACGCCTGGCGCGGCTCCCTGACCGTCGGCGCCACCCCCGCCCTGGGCGACATCCTCCGTTACCAGGCCCGGGGCGCCGACCTGCGCGCATTCCTGCACGCGCGGATCACCGCCGAGCCCGGCCCGACCGTGCTCATCGGCCACAGCCTCGGCGGGATCGCCCTCGTGGACCTCCTCGCGCTCGCCGCCGCCCGCGGCGAACCCGTCCCCGGGGCCGCGCTGCTCGTCACCGTCGGCTCGCAGGCGCCGTTCCTCTACGAACTCGGCGCGCTGACCGGGATCGCACCGGGCACGAAGCTCCCGTACGCCTTCCCGCGCTGGCTCAACGTCTACGACCGCCAGGACGTGCTCTCGTACCTCGCCGAGCCCGTCTTCCCCGGCGACCCGCGCGTCAGCGACCACGAGATCGGCAGCCGTCAGCCCTTCCCCGCCTGCCACAGCGCCTACTGGAAACAGGACTCGCTCTACGCGCGCATCGAACAGGCGGTGGTTGAAGCGGAGATCGGGTGATCCTCCCTGACCTGCTCCCCAGGGCCCTGGAACCACGACGCACCTTCGCGCTCGTCGCCGGGGTCGAAAGTTATGCCGTCAGCCAACGCTGGAACCTGCGCGGCCCGGCCCGCGACGCCCTTCGGTTCGCGCGCTGGTTGACCGGTCCGGGGGAGGTCCCGCCGGGCCACGTCAAACTGCTGCTGTCCCCGCTCGACGACCCGCAGACGCTCGACTGGTCGGACTCTCCTGGGCTGGAGGCCCTGCGCACCACCCACCGGCCGGCCACCGAGGGGAACGTGAAGGCGGTACTTCTCGATGAACTCCCTGCGTGCGACGGGGATTTGCTGTGGATATTCTGGGCGGGGCACGGATACATCGAGCCGCGCGCCGGCGAACTCATGCTGCCCTGCGCCGATGCCAGCCCCGGCCAGATCCGCCACCTCAACCTCGACTCCGCGCTGCGCTGGTGGCGCACCGACCTCGTCAAGCACCGCCGGTTCCCGCTCCAGGCGGCCCTGGTGGACGCCTGCCGCGTCGACGCGCCCCGCGACACCCGGTGGAACTTCGGCACCAACGACTACGGCGGCGGCGCCACAGTCCCCGGGCGCCGGCAGTTCCGGCTCTACGCCTCCCGCGAGGGCGAGGCCGCGCAGAACGACGCCGAGCGCGGCGAAGGCCGTTTCACCGAAGCCCTGCTCGGCGAACTCGGCGAGCGGTCGGTGCGGGACGTGGTCACGGGGCTGGCCGACACGGCCCGCGCCATCCACCACACCTTCCGGGAACTGCGCGAGCGCGGCCAGGGCTGGCAGCTCCCGCAGTTCGTCGTGGATCGCGACTGGGACGCATGCTCCTTCCTCCATGACGAACTGATCGGGGCGCCGCCGCCGCGCGCGGCCCGCCTCGACCAGGCCGCGTGGGACGGGCTCGGAGAGCTCTTCGAGGACCGTGACCTGCCGCGCTGTGCCTACGAGGCCTACGTGTGGGCCTTCAAGGCGACCGGCTGCGCCGCCCCGATGCAGGGCGGCCTGCCGGGCGGCAGCCTGCTGGAGGTGGTCCAGGACCTCGACGAGCGCCACGGAGGCCCGGACGGGATGCCGCTCGCGGTGCCCTTCGTACGGTTCCTCGGCGAACGGGCCGGAGCGGGTGACGAGCGGTGGGCGGCCCGGCTGCGCGACTGGGTGCGCGACACCTGTGAGCGCCTGGCCCTGCCCGCGCTGCGGCCCCCGCCCCCGCTCCCGCGCAGAACGGCCCTGCACGTGCGGCTGGAATCGCCGCCGGGCGGGGAGGACGGCTTCCGGGCCAGGATGTGGCTGCGGCGGGACACCACCGAGCACATCTGGGAGTCGGAGGGCGGGCCGGTCCGACTGGATGTGATACGCGAGGAACTCGTACGCCAACTGGGCCGTATAGGGCGGGCGTTGGGTGGACATGCCGAGGCCGGGCGGCCGTCCGACGCCGTGGAGCGGATCGAGTTCCACGTGCCGTACGAGCTGCTGGACCTGGACTTCGACCAGTGGCCGGTCCCGCGCGGCCCCGGCGGGCGGACCCGGGCCCTCGGGCTCGTCTACCAGGTGGTGGTGCGCTGCCCGCAAGAGCGCGGGGACACCATGGTGGAGTGGCGGAGCAAATGGCGCTGGCTGTGGGTGCAAGGAGGGCGGCACGCCGACGCGGTGCGCGTGGTGGGTGACGCGGACGTGGACGACGGACTCGGTATGGAGCTGGGGTCGGGGCCCGCGCCGGCGTGCGTACTGGCGCACACGCAGGGCAAGGCGCGGACGGGGGCGGTGGTGGAAGCGGTGCTGGAGGGCGGGCTTCCCGTGGCGGTGTGGCGGCGTGCGCGCGGCTCCGGTCCGTCTGTTCCGCCCGTGCCTCCGGATCTCCTCGCCCTGCTCGCCCCGACCGGTGCCGACGGGCGTCCCGACCCCGGCGCACTCGACGTGCTCGGGCTGCCGGCGCGCGTGCGGGAGGTGCGCCGGGCGGCCGCCGGAGCGGGCGTGGGAGCCCCCGATGGAAGCCGACAACGGGCAGTAGGGGGAGACCAGTTGGTTCTCCTGTGGGACGATCCCGACGACACGCTCACCCTCCGGTCCTTGGCCTGAACCGACCCGATTCCGATGCCGTCCCTCGAACCCGACAGCAATCCCGACGACCGACCGCGAGATCCGACGATGGAGGCAGAGGCAGTGGTGAAGGACTGGTGGCTGTACCACGGGACCGGCGAGGCCGCCGAGCGCCGGACCAGGCTGGAGGCCGGACCGCCACCGCCCTGGCGCGATTTCACCGGCACACCGGACCGGGGGTACACGCCCCCCGGCCGCGGGGGTCCGGCCTGGGAGCGCACCTGGCGGCGGGGCGCGGGCTACGTACCGGAGGAGCAGGAGAAGGACGTGGTCAACACGGCCCTGCACCTGCGCAGGCCGCTCCTCATCACAGGAAAGCCCGGCGTGGGCAAGTCCACGCTCGCCTACAGCATCGCCGCCGATCTGGACCTGGGTCCCGTCCTCCACTGGCCGATCACCAGCCGGACCGTCCTGCGCGACGGGCTGTACCTGTACGACGCCATCGGCCGCCTGCAAGAGGCGGGCCTGGAGCAGCTGCGCACGCCGGGCGCCGCCGCCGCGGGGAACGGCTCTCCGGAGAACGGCGCTCCGGGGAACCCTGCTGAATCCCAGGACCCGGGCGGCCCGGTTCCGGCCGCCGCCGGGTCGTCCATCGCCCGCTACCTGCGCCTCGGGCCCCTCGGCACGGCCCTCCTGCCCCAGGACCGGCCGCGCGTCCTGCTCGTCGACGAAATCGACAAGAGTGACATCGACCTCCCCGGCGACCTGCTCACCATCTTCGAGGACGGCGGTTTCGTCATCCCCGAACTCGCCCGGCTCGCGAAGGAGGACCCCACCGTCGCCATCGGCACCGACGACGACACCGACACCGGCACCGCCGTCCGGATCACCCAAGGCCGCGTCCAATGCCGGTACTTCCCCATCGTCGTCCTCACCAGTAACGGTGAACGCGATTTCCCGCCCGCCTTCCTGCGCCGCTGTGTCCGCCTCCACCTAGAGCCGCCCGGGATCGAGAAGCTCGCCCGCATCGTGCGCGGCCGGCTCGGCGTGGACATCGAGCAGCACGACGAGTACCGCGAGCTCGTCCTGAGCTTCCTCGACCGGGCCGACGACGGCGACCTCGCCACCGACCAGCTCCTCAACGCCATCCAACTCCGCCTGGCCGGTGCCTGGTCCGACCCCCGCGACCGCGACCGCTTCCTCGGTACCGTCATGCACCACCTCACCGGGCCCTCCGCGTGATCGAGAAGCTCCTCGCCGCCTTCACCGAAGGCGCCGGGGGCGGGGGCCCGCGCCCCGGAGTGGGAGCGGAGGAGATCGCCGACATCCTGTGGCTGGCGGCCCGGGTGGACGCGGCGCCGGCCCGGCCGCCGGCCGCCGGGCCATCGGCGGCAACCGAGCCGCCCATCGGGACCGAACCAACCGACTCCGCACCGGAGTTACCGGTCACCGACCGCACGGCCAGGGGGTCCGTGGTCCGGCTCTTCCCCGCGTCCGCGCCCAGCCCTTCCGATCGTGCCGATCCCGTCCACCCGGACGACAAGGCCGCGGCCGATGCCCCCGCACCGCCCCGCCGCCGCGGTACGCCGTCGCGGCTGCCGCGCGCCGCCTCCCTCGACGACCCGCTCGCCCTGATGCGTTCCCTGCGCCCCGTCGGCCGCCGCAACATCGGCGGTCCGGGCGAAGAGCTGGACGAGCAGCTCACCGTGGAACGAAGCATCGAGCGCATGGTCCTCACCCCGGTCATGCGCCCCGCCGAGATCCGCTGGCTGGACGTGGCCCTGGTCGTCGACGCGCACCATTCGATGTTGCTCTGGTCCGACCTGGTCGAGGAGGTGCGCGGGGTCCTCACCCGCAGCGGCGTCTTCCGCGACGTACGGACCTGGCAGCTCGCGGGAACCGGACCCGGTGGCACCCCCATGGTCACGCTCGGCGGCGGCCGCGCCGCCGCGCCCCGCAACCCCATGGAACTGGCCGACCCGGCGGGGCGCCGGCTGATCGTCGTCCTCTCCGACACGGTGGCCGGCGGCTGGCGTGAAGCCCCCCTGCGCGGCGTGCTCCGGCAGTGGTCCGCGCACAACGCCGTGGCCGTACTGAACGTCCTGCCCGAACGGCTCTGGACGCGCGGGGCCGTCCGCCCGGTCCCCTTCGCCGTCCGCGCGGACCGGCCGGCGGCCGCCACCCGCTCCTGGCAGAGGGTGCGCATGGTCCGCCGGGCCCGCGGGGGCGGAGCGGTGGTCCCGGTGGTCGGCCTCGCCTCGGACAGTCTGGCCCGGCTGCTGCGCGTGGTGTCGGGCGACGGCCGCTGGCGCCGGCTGGCCTGCCTGCTCCTGGACGCGGAGCCGGCGCGCGAGGCGGCGTACGAGTCCCCCGAACCGCAAGGCCAGGTCCAGGACCCGCTGGACGTGGTCGAACGCTTCCGCGCGAACGCCTCCCCGACCGCCCAGCGCCTCGCCGCGCACCTGGCCGCCGTGCCGCTCACCCTGCCCGTGATGACCCTCGTACGGCGCTCCCTGCTGCGGGACTCCGAGCACGGCCATCTCGCGGAGGTGGCCCTGGGCGGGCTGTTCGCACCTTGGGACGGCCAACAGGACGCGGACCAGGTTGAGTTCGAGTTTCTGCCGGGGGTACGGGAAGCCCTGCTCGGATCGCAGCTGCGCGGGGAGGTGGCCGACGTACGGGAACTGGTCCGGCGCCGGGTCGGGGAGTACATGGCCAAACAGGGCGACGGCACCCCGGCACGCTCCTTCACGGCGATCCGCCTCACCGACGGGGTTCGAGGCCGGCTCGAAGTGCCGGACGAAGCACTGTCGTTCGCCACCGCGGCCGGCCCCGATCCCGGACTGGCCGACCGCGTGGTGCGCGTGCGGTTCGAGCCGATGAGCGAACCGCAGGCGGTGGGGGTACTGCTGTCGCCCCGGCTGATCCTGACGGTGGCGGAATCGCACGTGCGCGGGAACGCCGTCGCCTGGGTGCGCACGGAGGCACTGGAGTTCCTCTGCGACAGCGTCTGGGGGGACGAAGCATCGCCCCAGGTGCTCCTGTTGCTCTCCGAGACGGATCTCGTGGACCCGGCGGACTGGACGGCGCCGGCCTGGATGGACGGGTCCGCCTCCCCGGGGAACCGCCTCGTCGTGAACGGTTCCACCGACGAGGGTCAACCGGTCGCGCTGGCCGGCGAGGTCCTGCCGTACGAGGGCGAACGCAACGGGGAGCTCGTCCGGCTCTCCGACGAACCAGGCGCCTGGAACCAGTACTTGGGTGGCCCGGTCTCCCTTGGCGGGCAGCTGGCGGGCATCGTGCACACCGTCCTGCCGGACCGGATGGTGTTCCTGTCCGGGCAGGCCCTGCTCGAACAGCCGGGATTCCGCGAGGTGGTGACGGCCTACGCGAGGATGCTGGAAGAGGACTCCGAAATCTGCCTGGCGGTACGGGCCGAGGTGGCGACGCGGCAGGTCGGGCTGCCGCTGCACTCCGAGCTCGCCGAGTTGGTCCTGCGGGCGCAGGCGGAGAGCGGAGTGACCGGGACGATCGGCGTCCTGGAAGGCGGCCCGGACAGCCGTGCCGTACAACTCGTCACGGTGACGGGGCCCGGCGCGCTGGGGAAGACGGGACGGCTGCTGGCCGAGTTGCCGGGGGCGCTGTCGCGGCTGCGCGAGAGCTTCGGCGAATGGGGCGTCTCCCTGGCGGTGGTCCTCACCAGAGGGGGGCGCACGGTCGACGGACACGCGGCGTCCCGGCGGGCGGTGGCCGAAGCGCTGCGTCTGGTCTACCACCGGACGGTCACGGAGCGGCTGAGGCGGACGGGCGCGATCTGGTCCATCATCCTGGTGCAGGGCGAGTCCCTGCGCGCCGTCAGCGGGATGGAACACCTCAGGGGCGAGCGGCTGGATCCGGACGCGGACGCGGACCTGGACCCGGAGGTCAGCGGGCGGGGCTGGATCTGCTCCGACGGACCCGCCGGGCTGGCGCGGGCGCTGGCCGACGCCGAGCTGAGGATCGACGATCCGGCCGTCGACTGGCCGCGGTGCGGGTACCAGGGCCGCGCGGCGGACCTGGCGGGTTGCGTCGGCATACGGCTGCCGGGCCGCCGGTGGTGCCTGGCCCACGCTTCGGCGTCCGAACAGTCCGCATATCTGGAGGGGTTGCGATACGGATCCCTGGTGGACCTACGGGGCACCACTTTCGCCGACGGCCTGCTCGAACGCGTGCTGCGCAACCTGCGGGACCCGCTGACGGGGCACGTCCGGATGGGCGCCGCGGCCTTCGACCGCGCGCACTTCGTCGACGACTGGAACACGGCCGGCGCCGAGTTCGAGGGCCGCGCCTCCTTCGACCGGGCCGTCTTCGACGGGCGGGCGAGCTTCGAAACCTCCCGTTTCAGGGGGCCGGTCTCCTTCGGGCGGACCCTCTTCCGGCGCGGCGGCGCCTTCGACGGGAGCACGTTCGACCGCGAAGCACGGTTCGGCAGGGCGGACTTCGGCGGCAGTGCGGGGTTCACGGACACGCTGTTCACCCGCGGACTCGACATTGCCTGGGCCGACTTGTGGGGGGAGGCGCTCATGAGCCGGATGAGGGTCCGGGGAGAGAGCGACTTCGCCCACACGTTGTTCCACGAGCGGGCCGCCTGGGAGCGGACCGCCTTCTTGGGACCCGCTTCCTTCGAGTTCACCCTCTGGGGAGACGAGATGCTGTTCGACGGGGTCCGCTTCGAGGGCCGCACCTCCTTCCACCGGGCCACCTTCGCCGCGTCGGCGCTGTTCACGAGCACGGTCTTCGCCGCCGGGGTCACCTTCGAGCGGACCGATTTCGCGGAGGTCGCGGAGTTCAGGGACGTGTCCTTCGCCGACCGGTCCGAACTCCCGCCCAGCTGGCTGAGTCTGTTGCCGGAGCGGGGCACCGCCACGTTCAGTACCCCGCCCGGGAACACGTCCTCCGGGTAGGCGGCCCTACGCGCGGGCGCTGCGGCGCAGCAGGAAGAACAGACTCGGTCCGAAGTTGAGGGCGGCCAACGGGCTCTGGATGCGCTGCTCGACGGCCAGCAGCCGCTCCTCGCCCACGCTCTGCTTGAGCCGGCCGCTGCGCATGTTCGACACGGACAGCTTCTCCTCGACGCGCAGTCCGGCGTCCGCGAACTGCCCCACCACGGTGTCCGGATGGTGGTTGACGAAGGGAATGCTGCCCTCGGCCACCTTCTCGGCGGAGCGGATGTCCACGGGCTGGCGCGGTACCGTGCGCAGCCGCTTGGCATAGCGCAACTTGTTCAGCATGTGCGCGGAGTTGGCCACTTCGATCAGGGCGAGGCTGCCGGGCTTCAGTACGCGGGCTATCTCGCGCAGGGTCGGGCCGGGGTCGGGCAAGTGGTGCATGACCCGGATCATGGAGACGAGATCGGCCTCTCCGTCTTCCAGCGGGATCTTCCCGGGGCGCATGAGGTGGGCCGTGACGCCGGGTTGGTCGACGAGGAGCCGCTGTGCGATGCCGACGTGCTTCGCGCTGGGGTCGAACATCATGACCCGGTCGGCGTACTCCTTGAGGACCGGGCTCAACCTCCCGAATCCGCCGCCCACTTCGCAGACCAGTCCGTACCGGACGCCGCCCTGTCCGATCAGCCGCTTGACCGCGGCTATCTCCGCCGCGTGTTCGTAGTCGCGCCCCTGCCAGTAGCCGACGTAGTCCTCCGATTCGTCGTCGTACTGGTCGCCCCGGGCTTCGCCGTCGTTCATGAGATCCCCCAAGTGTGCTCCGGGGCGCATCATCTCGGCGTCGCCCAGGGGAGGCAACGGTTCCGAAGCCTGGTGTCTGCACGGATTCCCGGGTGCGGGGCTGGTCAGCCCGGCACCCGGGGTCGCAGGACTCGGGCGGTCGGGCTCAGGCGGTGGGCGGTATCCGTCGCCCGGGTCGGCCCGCGCCCCGGGTCAGGCGGTAGCCCCCGATACCGGCGAGCGCGGCGAGCAGTCCGCCGGCCGCCGTCCAGAGCCAGCGGTCGGACCACCAGCCGCCGGACCAGCCGCCGTCGGGCTCTATGCCGGAGGCCGTACCGGAGTCGGGGGTGAGCGGCTTGGCCAGGGCGTTGTCGGCCGCGTAGGCGCCGCCGACGTCCTTCGCCTCGGCCCGCAGGCGTGCCCGTACCGGCTGGCCGAGGTCCTCCGGTGCGAGGTCGGTGACCGTGAGCCGGACGTAATAGGCCCCCGGCAGCGCGTCGTTGGCCCACTGGTCGGCGCCCGAGTGGACCGGGCGCAGGGTGCAGGAGAGCTCGACGGTGGCGGCGTCCTTGGCGGCCGTGCCGGTCTGCGTGCCGTACATGCAGGGCTGGCGGCGGCGCAGACCGTCGTAGACGTCGAGCTGCCACGTGGAGGAAGCGTGCCGGCCGGCCGCGGCGGGCAGCGTGACCGAAGCCCGGACGGTGGGGCGTTGTCCGGCGTCCAGGGGGAGGACCCAGTAGAGGTAGTCGCCGGTGGAGGCTTCGGCCGTGGCGTCCTGGCCCAGCCGGACCGGTGTGGCGGTACGGAAGGCCGTGCCGGCCTCGGTCGGCGCCTTCGGGTCCCCGCTCGGGCTCGCCGAGGGCGAAGGCGAGGCCGCCACGCCGAGCAGCCCGCCCCCGACCAGCAGTCCGACGGTCGCCGCGCGTCGAACGGTTCGAGTGATGCGCGTGTTCCGGGCGTACCGGGTGGTGTCACTCATCAGTTGGTCCTCCAGACCGCGATGCGCCAGCGGGAGACCCAGCCCCACACCAGACCGGCCAGGAAGCCGGTGAGCACGAGCACGCCGAGCAGCCACCAGCCGCGCCCGAGGCCGAACGCGGCCACGTCGCTCGCCTCGTCAGGGCCGTCCACCACGTCGATGGTCAGCTCCACGGGCATGCCCGGGGTGGTCTTGACCGAGGCCGGGGCCGAGAAGGAGTTGCTGACCTGCAGACACACGGTCTCCGTCTGCTGCTGTTCGGCTTCGTCCCCGCTCGCCCGCTTGGGATAGCGCAGCCCGGAGGAGATCAGGTCGGTCCGCCCGTCACCCGCCTCCTGGCCGCGTACGATCTCCCGCCCGCTCCGCGTGGTCGCGCGCAGCAGGACCCCGTAGTCGTTGTTGACCGCGCGGTCGGCCCCGATGCTCACCGAAGCCCGCAGCTCCTGGCCGGGCTTGACGCCCACCCGGTACCAGCGGTGCTCCCCGAAGCTCTCGCGGTCGCTGTAGAGGCCCGGCTTCAGCTCCGGTGCGCCCTGGCACTCCTTGGCGCCCTCGGTGGCCACCGGATTGACCACCGGGGTGGCCGCCCGGTCAACCAACTGCCGTACTCTGCCCGACAGTTCGGCGGTGTGCTGCACCGAGGTGTACGTACCGCCGGTGGCCTCGGCGATACAGATCAGCTGGTTACGGGTCTTCGCGTCGGGCACGAGCCCGAGGGTGTCGATGACCAGGTGGATCCCCTTGGCGGCGATGTCCCGCGCCACCTCGCACGGGTCGAGCGGTGCGCAGGTGTCCTCGCCGTCGGTGATGAGCACGATCCGCCGGGTGGCGTCGCCGCCCTTGAGGTCATCGGCGGCCCCGAGCAGGGCCGGCCCGATCGGGGTCCAGCCGGTGGGAGCGAGCGTGGCCACGGCCGTCTTGGCCTCGGTCCGGTTCAACGGCCCGACCGGATAGAGCTGCTTGGTGTCCTTGCAGCCGAGGTTCTTGTCGTCGCCGGGGTAGGTGGCGCCAAGGGTCCTTATCCCGAGCCGCACTTCATCGGGCACGGCGTCCAGTACCTCGTTGAACGCCTGCTTCGCGGCGGACATCCGGGACTGCCCGTCTATGTCCTGTGCCCGCATCGAGCCGCTGACGTCCAGCACCAACTCGACCTTGGGCGGTTCTTTCGCCACCGGCTCGCCGGCGACGGCACTTGCCGGGAACAACCCGGCGGCCAGGGTGACCAGCAGGCCGCACGCGCCGGCCGCCACCCATTTTCTAGTGATCATCGCCGGATCGTATTGAGATTCCCCCCACCCGCCAAACCGCGGCCCCCTTGTCGACGGCCGCCCCCACGGTCTCCACGAGGAGGTCGCGGAGGCGGCCGACCGACGGTTACTAGGCCGACTGCTCCGGTACGGATGCCGTGATCACCGCGAAGACGCCGCCCTGCGGGTCCGAGAGGACGGCCATCCGGCCGGCCGCCATGTCGAAGGCCGGGGCCATGACGTTGGCACCGGCCCGGACCGCCGCCGCCTGGACGCTGTCGACGTCGTCGGCGCTGAAGTACGGCAGCCAGTGCGGCGGAACCCCGTCCGGGAGGTTCGAGAGGTCCATCATCCCGGCGACCGCGCGACCGCCGACCTTGAACTCCGTGTAACTCCCGGCGCCCGGCATCTCCGACGGGGCCGGGCTGATCGGCAGCACGGCCGAGTAGAACGCGGCGGCGGCGTCGGTGTCACCGGTCTGCAGCTCGTTCCAGATCAGCGCCCCGTGCTCGTTGACGATGCCCGCCCCGTCGAAGGTACCGGGCTGCCAGAGGCCGACGACGGCGCCGGTCGGGTCGGTGATGACGGCCATCCGCCCGATCTCCATGACGTCCATCGGGCCCATCATGATGCTGCCGCCGGCGTCGGTGACCGACTTGAGGGTGGCGTCGATCCCGTCCGTGGCCAGGTACGTGGTCCACACGGTCGGCGGCATCGGGTCGGGCACCGTCCCGTCGGGGTTCATCGCCTTCATGATCCCGGCGACCGGCTTGCCCTTGAGCGTGCAGACCGAGTACCCGCCGGTCTCCGCCGGACCGATCTCGCCCTGCCAGCCGAACAGGTCGCAGTAGAAGTCGAGCGCGGCCTGCTGGTCGGGGACCATCAGATCGATCCAGCAGGGGGTACCGGGCTTGTAGGGGCCGTTCATGTCGGGCACGGGTGCCTCCGGATTGGTGGGGAAGGACGGGTCATCCCCTACCCGGCCCGTACGCCGCGAATCGGGCCACACGGGTGAAAGCGGAGACGTCGGCCGGCGCCCCGGCCGCCTTAGGAGACGGCCGAGGGGCAGGGGCGTTTGTAGCCGGGGCGGCCCCAGGCCGCGGGGTTGTCCAGGCCCGGCGGCTGCTCGGGCAGCAGGCCGCACGCCATCCAGGTCGTCACGGTCTTGTCCATGTGCGACTCCAGCACGTAGACCGCCTTGTTCGGCGGGTACTTGTGGCGGCTGTCCAGCGACAGGAGGCCCGAGGCTCCGGGAAAGTCCTTGACGCCCGGGTTCGAGAGCCGCGCGTACACGTCCGTCGGCTGGAACGGCGCGCTGCTGTTCTGCGGCGTCTTGTACTGCGCGTACACCTGGTTGATCACCTCGGACGCCACCCGGAGCGCGTCGTAGGCCCCGGCCGCGTTCGCCTCCGGCATCGCGCTGTCCTTGAACACGTCCCGGAAGCGGGAGGTGAATTCGGAGTACGGACTGCCCGGGCTCGCCGTGCCGTTGGAGTTGTTGGGCATCACGTAGAACGGCCTCAGCATGGAGTGGCTCTTGAGCATGTCCGCGGGGTCCTCGATGTACTTCGCGTCCATGGTCTCGGAGAGGACCGCGACCTGCTTCCCGTCCGCCTTCCGGCAGTCCGCGCTGCCCTGGAGTGCGTCGAAGAGTTCCGGCATCTCGCCGGAGCGGCCCGCGTACAGGATGAATCCCCCCGAGTCCCGGACCTCGTCGCAGATGTTCCGCGCCACGTCCGAGACGATCTGTCCGTTGCGCTTCTCGTGGTAGGGGACGGTGACCACCTTGCCCCCCTTGTAGTGCTCGGAGAACTTGGCCTGGAGGTCGGAGCTGAAGAACTCGTCGTCGGGGTCGTAGACCACCACGGCCGTCCGGCCGCCGTCCTTGACCGTCGTCAGGTCGCCGATCTGCTCGGAGTACCCGGCGAACTCGGCCATCACCTCGGCGATGCGGTCGTTCGCGGGGGACACCTGGAAGTAGTAGGCGGGGGACCGCGCGTCCACCATCCTGCTGCCCGACACGGAACTGCCGATCACCGGAATGCTCGCCTCGGAGAGCTCCTCCACCGCGGCGAACGAGGCCGGGCGGCTCTGGTTGATGCCCACCACGGCAGCGATCTTGTCCCGGTCCTTGCGGTCCACGATCTCCTTCGCGACGTCGGGCCCCTGGGCGTTCTGGGATCCGTACGCGAAGTACTTTCCCGGGTTGGCGATCAGCAGACGTATCTGGACGACATGGCCCACCCGGCCGTTGACCTGGTTCTGGGCCGCGAGCGCGCCGCGCAGGCTCTGGACGCTGACCGGGGTGCTGTCGCCGGGCTCGCCCGTGAGCGGGGCGAAGAACACCACCGTCCGGTACGGGCGCCCGCTCTTGAGCGCATCGTCGTTCTGCTGCGCCGCGAGCGCCTCCAGAGCGAGCAGGTCGTCGTCCCGGCCCTTGACGCCCAGAGGACATTCCCGCCCGTCGGTGACACCGACGACCTCTCCCGTGCTCACCTTGTGGCACGACGGCGCCGGTCCGGTGTTGCCGGCGCCGAAGAAGTACACGCCGCCGGCGACGAGGGAGAGCGCCAGGACCGGGGTCGCCACGGCCCGCACGTAGTCCGCCTTGCCACTCGTCCGTACGGTGACACTCGGATTGGTCAGCAGCCAGTGGTCGGCCGGCCCGTCGTCGTCGCTCGCGGACAGCGGGACGACGTACACGGCCGATGAGGAGCCACGGGTGTACAGGCTCTGCACCCGTTCGGCGAGAGCGGTCACCCTGCGGGGGTCGGCGGCCAGGGTCTGCGCGTACGAGGGCGGCTCGCCCGTCAGGCCTCCGAGGACCATCAGGGGTGCGGGCGGCTCGGTCCGGGCGATGTCCGCGTACGTGTCGAGCAGCTGGCGCACGGGCGTGCCCTCCCCGCCGACCTCGGGGAGGAGCAGGACGAAGGGCCAGCGCCGGCGAGCCCGGTAGATCCAGAACCGGGACGGCGCGGCCGCTTTGGACAGGTCGTTCAGCAGGGCCATGAGCAGCATGCGCTGGACCAGGGCATGGTTGTCCCGGGCGGTGCCGAACGGGGTGATGGTCAGCGCCATGCGGAGGAAGTTTGCGCCCTTGGGACGCCCTGAGCCGACCCAGCGCAGGGTGCGGCGTCTGCTGAGCCACAGGCCGTAGACGCGGCGGGGCAGCCCGACGACCAGGAGCTGGAAGAGGGTGAGCCAGATGTCGACCAGGAAGTTGCCCCCGGTGGCACCGGCCAGTCGCGCCAGTGTGCCCAGGAGCGGGCGCCGGAGCAGGAGCTGTGCGTAGAGCTCGTCGCGCAGCCGGCGTCGATTGGCTGCCTCGGTCCCGGCACCGACGGATATGTCGAGGGCGGCGCGGCAGGTGTGGAACCGTGGCAGCCGGAGTTCACCGGCACCGGGGGGCATCGAGGTCTCCAGCTGCTTGACGATGGCGTCCAGCAGGGCGACGTGCCGATCGGTCGCGCCGCCGGGTGTCCCGCCGGGCTCGGTGTCCCGCGGGGACGGGGTGTCGTCCTCGATCAGAGCGTGCGGGAGGAGGTCGACCACAGGGCCGGGGTCCAGCTCGCACAGTCGCTTCTTGTAGCCCAGCACGACCGTGCGCCCGGTGGATGCCCGGGTGGCCCCGGGCGGGGCGGGATCCCGTTTCAGCAGCATCACGGGTAACCGACGGCTCGCGCGCCGATCCCGCGCGAACGTGTCGAACTGCTCGATGAGGTATTCGATCCCCTGGGGAAGCGGCCGTTGCACGCTGCTCCTCTGCGCATCAGGGAGGCAGGGGGCGAAGCCTGCGTCCTCCGGATACACCGCCGCACGGCAGGGCTCGGCCAGGTGACACCACGCCCCGGCGGTCGCTACCGACCACCTGCCCCCCGACGGCAGTGAGTTACGCCACGTTAGCGGGACAGGCCGCCGCGCCACCGGGAAACGCACGGGTTGCCCGGGGTACGGGAGGGGCGGGGCCGCGGCTACTCCGCCGTGGTGAGTCCGGCGCGTTCGGCGAGGGCGCCACCCTGGAAGCGGCTCTCGGCCCCGAGTTCCTCCAGCAGGTCGGCGATGTGGCGGCGGCAGGTGCGCAGGGACATGCCCATCCGCCGGGCGATCACCTCGTCCTTGGCGCCCTCGGCCAGCAGCCCGACCAGTGCCCGGCGCAGGCTCGGGCCGACCTCCTTGTACGCGGCCTCGCTCGTGCGGTGGAACGGGGTCGCGCCGGACCACTGCTGGTCGAAGACCCGGCACAGGTACGCCACCACGTCCGGGTCCCGGACCAGTACGGCCCCTTCGCCCGGGCCGCCGTCGGCCCGCCGGGGCAGGAAGGCCACCGAGCGGTCGAACACCACGGCCCGGTCCGGCAGTTCGGCGGCGGTGCGGTACTCGGCGCCGGCCTCCGTGAGGGTCTCCACGTACCCCTGGGTGGAGAGGCTGGCGCGTGCCGAGTGCTGGTAGAGGGTGCGCATCCGCACCCCGCGGCGCAGCATCGCGAGGTCCCTTTCGATGGCGTCCCCGAGGCGGTGCGGGGCCCGGCCGCCGCCGGGCTGGATGCTGAACACCTCCTCCCGGCAGCGGGCCGACTCCTCGGTGAGCATCGCCGAGGCGGCCGCTAGGTCCGCCAGCACGTCCACGCCCTGGCGGTGGTCGCGTGCGCGCCGGGCGGCGCGGTACTGCGGCATCAGGGAGCGCAGGTCCTCGCGCACGGACTGGGCGTGCGCGACGGCCTGTGAGAGCCGGGCCTCCACCGGGCCGACCGCCTCCGCCGCGGCGGCGTCCGGGCTGACCGGGATCAACTCATCGGGACTGCCGGGCGCCTGACGCAGCAGCCGGAGCCGCAGCAGAGTGCGGCACGCCCCCTCCGCCTCCTCCGGGGTCAGGCCGAGAGCCTCGGACACGTCGGGCAGCCACCGCTTGAGGCTGCCCTGCGACAGCGCGTAATCGAAGACGGCGACGGCCCGGTCGTCCAGTCGCGGCAGCTCGATGGAATTGGTCTGTTCTATCAAGATTTCCCCCGCTATGCGGCCCTGCTACTTCCGTGCCATGCAGGCTATTGCCAGCCCGCCGGGGTGGACCAAGTGGGTACGCCGGTATGAAATTTGAGCATCCGGCCGGGTCACACCCCCATCAGGCCGATATGCCGACATACGGCGCGAGCGGCCCCGACACGGGCCCTCGCCGCCCGAACCGCGATCTCCCCACCCAGGAGCTGTGCCATGTCCCGAACCCTCACCTGCCTGTTCCTCCTCACGGTCCTGCTGGTCGGCGGCTCGATCGCCGCCGGGGCGGAGGCTGGGCCGGGGGCGGCCGATGGGCACCGGGGCGCACCGGGTGGGGCGACGGCGGTCCTCGCCGCGGGCATTCTCGACACGAGCTGGGGCGACGACTACATCCGGCCCTCTCTTTAGGGCCCGTTGCCCGTTGCCCCCTCCCGTCCGCCCCATCGGTTGCGAAGTGCGAGGTCGTAGAGCGTGTCACCACTGCCCGAGGCTCCGTCCCGGTCCCTCACCGGCCCGCCACGCACGCGCGCGGAGGGCCCCGCGGATCTGGCGCTGCTGCCCGATCTGGTACGCGCCGCCCTCGCGCGGGACGGGGCCGGCCCGGCCGGTGCCACGGTGAACTGGGCCGTGGAGGCTGGCGAGTTCTGGTGTCACGTCCGTCCGGGGGGCGCCGTACCCCGTACCCAGGGGTGGAAGCTCCACGTCTCGGCCACCCCGCTCTCGGCCCCGCTCGCGCTGGCCCGGGCCGCACAGGTGCTGATCGCCCACCGGGCGCCGTTCAAATTCGCGGCGAGCCCGGCGCGGGTCGCCGCCCTGGTCTCGGGGCGCTTCGCCCGGGGCGGGGGCGGCAAGTTCATCACGGTCTACCCGGCCGACGACGCGCAATTCCGGCTGCTCGCCGAGGAGTTGCACCTCGCCACGGTGGGGCTGCCGGGCCCCGCGGTGCTCTCCGACCGGCGCTACCTGCCGGACAGTCAGGTCTACTACCGCTACGGGGTGTTCGCGGCCACCCCCGAGCTCACGGCCGACGGCGCCTTCGCCGCCCGCCTGACCGACCCCGAGGGCCGGCCGGTACCCGACGAGCGCAACGCCTGGTACAGCCCGCCGTCCTGGGCGGGCGACCCGTTCCCGGGCCGCCCGGTCGCTCCGGCCCGCAGCACGGCCACCGCGAAGCCCGTGCTGCTGCACGGGCGTTACCTCGTGCGCGGGGCGATCCAGCACTCCAACAAGGGGGGCGTCTTCCGGGCGGAGGACACCGTCACCGGCGACCGGGTGGTCGTCAAACAAGCCCGTCCTCATGTGGGCGCGGGCCTCGAAGGGCTGGACGTACGGGACCTGCTGCGCCGGGAGGCGGCCCTGCTGGAGCGCTTCGGCAAGGAGTTCCCCGACCGGGTTCCCCGGCTCGTCGAGGTGTTCGAGCAGCAGGGCAGCGCCTTCCTGGTCGCCGAGTCGGTGCCGGGGGCGACCCTGCGGCGGACGGTGGCCGAGCGGCTGATCCGGGAGGGCACCGCCTGTCCTGACGGGCGGACCGCCGAATCCCAGGTCCGGCAGCTGCTCGAACTGGTCGGAGCCGCCCACGAACTCGGCGTCACCCTGCACGACTTCAACCCCAACAACGTCATGGTCACCCCCGACGGGCAACTCCTGCTGATCGACCTGGAGATGGCCGCCGCCGAGGGCGAACGGTGGGTGCTCGGCGCCACCCCCGGCTACACCGCCCCCGAACTGCGCGCCGCCGACCCGGTGGCACCCGCGTTCGGGCCCGGCGTGGACCTCTACGCCCTGGGCGCCACCGTCCTGCACCTGCTGACCGGCGCCGATCCGCTCTTCGCGGCGGACCGGCCCGCGGCCGCGGCCCGCCCGGACGAGGAGCGGCTGGCCGGGCTCCTGGAGCTGCTGGCCCGCGACCAGCCACTCGTACGACGGTTCGGGCCGCTGGTCCGGGGTCTGATGCGGGACGCGCCCGCGGACCGCTGGACCCTGGAGCGGGCCAGGGCGGCCCTCACCGGCGCTACGGGGCCTGCGGGGCCTGCGGGGCCTACGGTGTCTGCGGGGTCCACGGACCCTGCGGAGGTGTGCGCACGCCTGCTGCACGACGGCATCGCCCACCTGCTGGCCACCATGCGCCCGGCGGATCCCGACCGGCTCTGGGCCTCCGACTCCTTCGGCGAGACCTGCGACCCGGTGGCCCTCCAGCACGGCTCGGCGGGCGGAGTGAGCGTGCTCGCCCGGGCCCTGCGTCACGCGGACGACCTCGCGGCCGGCTCCGGCTCCGGGGCCGGCTCCGGGTCCGGAACCTTCCGCGACTCCCCGTACGGACCGCCCGTCACCCGGGAGGCCCTGCGCACGGGGCTGCGTACGGCCGCGCTCTGGACGGCGGACCGGCAGGAGGCGCTGCCCGGCAACCTGCCCGGACTCCACTTCGGCCGTTCGGGCACGGCCTGGGCCCTGCTCGACGCCGGCCGGGCGCTGGAGGACGCGGCGCTCACCGAACGCGCCGTCGCACTCGCCCTGGCGCTGCCCCTGGAGTGGCCCAACCCCGACGTCTGTCACGGCGCGGCCGGCGCCGGCCTGACCCAGCTCCACTTCTGGCGCACCACGGGGGACCCGCGCTTCCTCGACCGTGCCGCGCAGGTAGCCGAAGGGCTGCTGTCAGCGGCCCGGCGCACGCCCGAGGGCATCTTCTGGCCGGTGCCCGAGGACTTCGACTCCGGTCTCGCGGGCGCCTGGCACTACGGGTTCGCGCACGGGGTGGCCGGCGTCGGTACCTTCCTGCTCCTCGCCTGGGAGGCGACGGGCGACGAGCGGCTGCGCGCCGCGGCCGTGGCGGCGGGCGCCACCCTCGCCGGGGCCGCCCGCCGAGGACCGGCGGGCACGTTGTGGCCGGTGGACAGGGCCCGGCACCTGTCGGACTCCCCGGACCTGGCCAGGCACTGGTGCAGCGGCTCCTCCGGCGTGGGCACCTTCCTGGTCCGCCTCCAGACGGCCGCCGGCACCCGCGACGAGGGCCTGGCCGACCTGGTGGAGGGCGCGGCCGCCGCCGTCCGGGCGGGCAGGGTCACCGATACGGCCGCCACCTGCCATGGGCTCGCGGGCAACGCCGAGTTCCTGCTCGACGCCGCGGAACTGACGGGCGACGCGCGCCACCGCGCCGGAGCCGTGCTGCTGGTCGAGCACATGGCGGCCCAGGCGGTGCTGCGCGACGGCCGGCTGCTGGTGCCCGACGAGAACCGCAGGACGGTGCTGGCCGAGTACGCCACCGGTCTGGCCGGGAGCCTCTCGTTGCTGCTGCGCCTGCGCTACGGCGGCCCGCGCGCCTGGCTGCCCGAGGGCGAACCCGCCCACCCCTGAGTGTCCGGTGGCCGTCGGCCACCGGCTGCCGGGCCCATCGGGGTCCGGCGTCCCATCCGCAGTTCCATCCGCACAGAAGGAGACCGCCATGGCGGAGTTCGACATCGATGCCCTCCAGGTCCTGCCCGAGGACGTCCGTACCGAGGACGCCCGCGGCGAGGAGCACGCCGCCGCGCTGATCACGGCCTGCCGCTGGCACACCAGCGGCTGCTGATCGCCCGCTGATCGCTTGCTGAACCGGCGGCGATCCCTTGCGCCGCCCCTGGGAGGGGACCGGAGCCTTGGCCCCGGTCCCCTCCTACACGCGTCTACGCCGAAAGAGACGACCTAGGGCTTCGCGGAGGCCGGCATGCCGATGAAGGCGGCGGTCGCGGCGAGCGCGGCTACGGCCCCGCACGCCAGCCATACCGCGTCGCCCATCAGGGTCCACGCGGCGACGCCCGCCGCGGGTCCCACGGCGGAGCCCACCCCGAACATGGCCTGCGAGGCGCCGAGGTACCGGCTCCGGTTCCCGGGCGCCGCGGCCAGCGCGGGGTAGGCGGTCATGGTCGGGGAGCCGATGATCTCGCCGACCGACCACACCACCGTGGCGGCCACCAGACCGGCGACGCCCCAGGGCAGCGCGTACGCGGCGAGGCCGCCGCCGACGGCGAGGACTCCGGTGATGGTGGCGATCCTGGCCGGCCACCGCTGCACCTTCCGGGTCACCACCAGCTCGCACAGGATGACGATCAGGCCGTTGACGGCGACGAGGACTCCGTAGACGAAGATGTCGAGTCCGGGGGGCCCCCCCGCGGCCGGGCGGCGGCAGCGGATGAGGGGGTTGTATCGCGCGGATGCGCGGAGTGGGGGCACGAACAACAACAAATATC
>NZ_JBHYVM010000012.1:85110-113032 GCF_042750105.1 Streptomyces sp. NPDC059443
GCACCACCGAAAGACACTCCGCCGGTCGCGCGCTAGCACTCCCCCTCTTAGACTCTGTCCGCCCACGCCCACCGGCCCGGGGGGGCGCGCCCTCGACAGGTACTGGGTGTAGACCGCGGAGAAGCCGAGGATGGCGAGCAGGAACAACACGAAGTTCCGGTCGCCCAGCACCGCCCGGTAGCCGCCCGGGCCCGCCTCCGCCCCCGCCTCCGGGTCCGCTTTCGCCCCGGCCGGGCCGGCGGCCGCGGACCCGGGCCGGTCGCCCGGCAGGAGCCGGCTGCCCAGTACGGCGACGCCCAGGGCGGCGGCCGCCTCCGCCCAGAAGAGCAGGGTGTACGAGTGGGCGACCAGGGCGGCGCCGATGAGCGGCGCCGCGGTGGTCCCAAGGTTGGTGGCGAGGCGGTACATGGCGAAGACCATGACGCGGCGCTCCTCGCTGGTGAGACGGCTGACCAGCTCCGCCGAGGCGGGCCGGTAGACCTGGCTCGCCGCGCCCGTGCCGGCCGCGAGCAGCAGCATCACCGGGTACGAAGCGGCGTACAGGAAGGCCGCCGTGAGGGCCGCGTTGGCCGTCATCGAGGAGACGATCGAGGCCCGGACGCCGATCCGCCCGACGAGCCAGCCGCCGAGGAGGATCCCCGCCACCGCGCCCGCTCCGTGCGCGGCGAGCGCGAACCCCGCCCGCACCTCGGGGTATCCGCCGGCGACCATGTAGAGCACCAGGAACACCTGGAGGAAGCCGCCGAGCCGGTTCACCATGATTCCGGCGATCACCGCCTTCACCGGCAGGGGTGCCTCGCGCCAGGTGAGTACGATGCCGGCCGCCTCGGCATCGCCGGTACGGGTCGCCCCCTCCACGCTCATCGCGGGGCCGGGACCTGGACCGGCTCGGCCGCTTCGAGGAGCACCGCGTCCTCGGCGGCGTCGAGCGTCGCCCGGCAGTCCTCGGCGGTGTCACCGGAGGCCACGAGCATGGCGTACCGGCCGGTGTGCGAGGCGGGCGGGAGTTCCAGGACGTGGCCGGGCCGCGCGACCACGCGGGCGATCCCGATGCCCGCGGGCAGCCGGTCGCGGTCGATGGTGACGCGGCCGACGACGGTCTCCACCTCGGGATAGAGGAAGCGCACGGCGGCGGCGCCGCTGCGCGCGACGCCCTGCTCGGGGCGCTGTCCGAGCGAGAGGCGGGCGGCTGCCAGGCCCGCGTCCCAGCCCGTGGCCAGCAGTCCGAGATAGGAGATGAAGTCGCCGCCGCTGCGGGCGTTGACCTCGACCAGGGCGGGGCCGCGCGCGGTGAGGCGCCACTCCGAGTGGGTCCAGCCGCGGGTGATGCCGACGGCGGCGTGCACCGTGGTCAGGGCGCGCAGCAGCTCCGGGTCGGCCAGCAGCGGATCGGCGGCGTCGACGCAGTGACCCACTTCCTCGAAGTTGGGCGGCGGGCTCAGTTCCTTGCGGGCGACGAAGAGCGGGGTCACCTCGCCGTCCCAGATCAGGGCGTCGACGCTGATCTCCGGGCCGTCCAGGTACTCCTCGATGAGCACGGGCCGTTCGAAACGCTCGCGCACCTCGACCATGGTCGTCCCCCGGATGGCGGGGAAGACCGCGGCGAGCTCCTCGGGGGTGCGGGCCATGCGCGTGCCCGTGCTGCCCACGAGCGCCCGGGGCTTGACCACGACCGGGTAGCCCGTCTCCGCGGCGGCCTCGTGCGCCTCGGTGAGGGTGGACACGGGGGTGGAGCGGGCCTGCGGGCCTCCGGCCCGGGCCACCGCGAGGCGGGTCAGGTGCTTGTCGCGGCAGGTCAGTACGGCTTCCGGGCTCAGCCCCGGGAGCCCCAGGGCGCCGGCCACCTTGGCCGCCGGAAGGATGCGGGTCTCGTCCCAGCACAGGATCGCGTCCGGGGCCACGGGGAGGGCCTCGGCCACTGCCTCGGTCATGCCGTCGGCGTCCAGGGTGTCGACGCGCGTGTGCCCGGTGATGAACGGCGCCTCCCATCCGACCTCGCGGTCGGAGAAGAGCCAGATCCGGTGGTCCCGTGCCACGGACTCCAGCAGGTGACCACGGGTCTCCTGGTCCATGGGGCTGATCAGGACCAGCAGCGGGGACGAGGACGGGGACGGCGACGAGGACGGGGACGAGGAGGGCATGGAGCGTGAACCTTTCGGCCGGGGCGTATCGGCTGGTCAGTCTGCTGACCAAGAAACGTGCACGCCAGGCCAGTTGACCGGCTCGCCACCGGACCAATCCAGATCCGGCTGTAAATTCGTGACGACCGCTACAAACAGTAAATTTTGGGGGACAACATGACGTGGCACGTCATACTGGAGGTGCGACGCGACTCCCCGGAGCCACTCGGCTCCCAGATCGCCGACCAGCTGCGCAGACAGGTGGAGCAGGGCCGGCTGGCGCCCCGCTCCAGGCTCCCGTCCAGCCGTCAGCTCGCCCAGGACCTGAAGGTTTCGCGCAGTGTCGTGGTGGAGGTGTACGAAAAGCTCACCGGAGAGGGCCTGCTGGAGTCGGTCCGCGGTTCCGGAACGCGGGTGGCGGCTCACGCCGACACCCGGATCAAGAAGCCCGTGGTGCTGGTCGACCGGGCGATCCCGTCGGTCCGGTTCAACCTGCTGCCGGGCACGCCCAACGCGGTCACCTTCCCGCATCGTGAATGGATGGCTTCCTACCAGCGGGCCGTGACCACCGCCCGCTACCAGGGACTCGGCTATCCGCCGCTGCTCGGCGTCGAACAGCTGCGTACGGAGCTCGTCGCGTATCTCGGCCGGGTCCGCGGTGTGCTGGGGCATCCGGACAACACCATGGTGACGGGCGGGTTCGCACACGGTCTGGGCCTGATCTGCGCGGCCCTGAGCGAGCTGGGCATCGACAGGCTGGCGGTCGAGGACCCCAGCCACGACCGTCAGCGCCAGTTCGTCGAGGAGAACGGGATCCGGACGCTGGCCGTGCCGGTGGGGCCGGAGGGGGTGGAGATCGAGCAGCTCTACGCCAGCCGGGTGCGGGCCGTCCTGGTCACGCCCTCGCACCAGTTTCCGCTCGGCGTGCCCATGTCGCCCAAGCGCCAGCAGGAGCTGGTGCGGTGGGCACAGGACACCGGCGGCTGGATCATCGAGGACGACTACGACGGCGGGCTGTGGCTGGAGCACCGCGGCCGCCACCTGGCGCTCCAGCCCGCCGATCCCGAGCGGGTCATCTACGCCGGCACGGCGAGCAAACTCCTCGCTCCCGGCCTGCGGCTGGGCTGGCTGGTGCTGCCGCCGGCACTGACCGCGATGATGGAGACGATCCGGGTCAGGCGCGACCTGGGCGGCGACGGCCTGATGCAGCTGGCGTTCGCGGACTTCCTGCGCAGCGGCCTGCTCGACGGGCACCTGCGCAAGATGCGCACGCGCTACCGGGCCCAGCACGGCATGCTGACGCAGGCCGTGGAGCAGTACCTGCCGGCCGCGACCCTGGTCGGCCCCGTCGCCGGACTGCACGTCGTCGCCACGCTGCCGCCCAGTACCGACGAGGAGCGCCTGGTCGCCGAGGCGCTCCAGCGGTCCGTCCTGGTCAAGGGCAGCAGGGTGTACTACGACGATCCGGCGACGGCCCGGCCCGGGCTGGTACTGGGGTACACGGCCCTGGGCCGGTCGGGCATCTCCGAGGCGATCCGGCGCATCGGGGAGGTGTACGCGCGCCAGTCCGACGGGACGCGGCCGACGGGCCCCGTCAGTTGAAGGGGGAGAGCGCCGGACGGGACCGGATCCAGGGGCTGAGGACGGTGCTCTGCCCGAAGCGGTGTTGCGGAAGCAGCGACCGGTCCGCGTCGAACAGCCTGTCCTGGTAGAAGCTCCGCAGGTACGGGGCTCCGGAGGTGCCGCCCGAGCCCGTGGTCTCCGTGGGCAGGTAGCGCAGCGCGACCCCGTAGTGGATCTTCCGCCAGGCGAACAGCTCCTGGTCGAGGCGGTGGGCCGCATCCAGCACCCGCCGCCCCGCCTCCTCTTCCGGCACCCACCGCAGCAGCTCCCGCAGGGGTTCGAAGTCCGGGTTCTGGTGCATCAGGACGTAGGCGTTCTCCGTGGCCTCGGCGAGCGCCCCGGTCTTCTCCGGGTGGACCCCGAGCAGGTGGATGTGGAGCAGCTGGGTGGGGAACGCCTGGACGGCGCTGGCGTCGCCCGTCGCCTCCCGGAATCCCTGGAAGTGCTCCACGGGCATGGTCCTGCGCATGACGAGCAGGGCCTCGGTCTGCGCCGCGGCCAGGTCCGCCGCGCGCTCCAGGCACTCGGCGGCGTACTCCCACCGCCCGCAGCGCAGCCACTCGGCGGCGGACATCACCCGGGCCAGCACCCCCCAGGTGGTGGCCTCGACGAGGTGGATCACCCGCAGGAAGGTGACCTCGTCGTGCTGCGTGGTCTGGGGCAGCACGGCCAGGTGTTCCAGGACGTTGGCGGGACCGTGCGGGGTGAGCACGTAGTCCCGCCAGTGGCGGGGCGGTTCGGGCGCGGCGGGTCGCAGCGTGGGCGCGCGGCCCACGGTCAGGGAGACCAGCGATCCGAGCCGGTCGATGCGCTCCGCCAGCTGCCCGTCGGAGGGCAGGGCGTCCTGCGCCCATTTCTCCGTGCCGTCGACGGTGCGCTGTTCGTACGCCCGCCAGCTCTCGGCGGTGGCACGGATCGTCTGCCAGCAGGCCCGCTCGACGGCCCCGTCCGGGGCGTGGCTGCGGGTGCCGAGCACGTGGTTGAGGAGCCGTACGTTGCCGTAGGGCTGGTAGCGCTTGCCGCGCCGGTCCAGCGGCGCGCCGCCGCGCGAGGCGACCTCCCGGGGTGCCTCGCCCTCGGGCAGGGCCAGTTTCCACTCGGCCTGGAAGACGAGTTCGGCGAAGCTGAGCATCGCGTATTCGCTGCGGCTGAGCCGGTCCCGGTCGAGGGCGAGGAGGACGACTATGTCCTCGTACGCCTCGGCCATCCAGGCGCGCAGCGCGGGGTCGAGCAGATCGCGCCCGACGGCGCGGGCGTTGCCTATGTAGTCGGTCAGGTCGAAGTCGAGTACGGCGCGCAGAGTAGCGGTGGTGCGCATTGCGCAGTTCCCCCCAGATCGCTTGTGGCGCTCATGAGTTACGTGGTGCGGCAGGTCACTCGGAGAGGGCCGCCGCCGAGCACGGAACGGTCTCTCCGTGCGCCGGGAGCCGGTCCAGGACCTCCAGGCGGCTCTCGGTCTCGGCCGCCAGTGCCCTCGCCGTGTCGGCGAAGTGGTCTTCCAGCTCGTCCGGGGTGCGGCCCGTCCGGCTCCCCGGGCCCCCTTGCGCGTGCGGCCCCCCGGCCGCACCCGACGTCCCCTCGGCCCTCGTCACCATGGGCAGTGCCAGCCAGACCTCGCCGAGCCGGTCGTTGACGAACGAGGCCGCGGCCCGCGCGGCGGCCATGTCCCGCTGCGGGTACGGACCGACGACGTCGGTCGCGCCGACCATCAGCAGCTCGGCGACCCGCGCAGGATCGAACTCGCCCTCGGCGGGGAGGACTTCGGCGGGAAGGGCTTCGGTGGGGAGGGCTTCGAGCCGACGGGCCAGCGACGCCAGTGCCCCGACATCCGCGGGCCGGTAGAAGTGGGTGCCCTGCAGGGTGCACCCCGCGGCGGTGAACCGGGCCACGACCGCGCGCTGTTGCTCGGGGGTGCCCGAGACGCGGACGTAGACGCCGCCGACGTACTGGCGCTGCCAGCGGGCCGTGGCCGCGTACACGTCCGGATGCCCGCCCGCGTGCCCGCCCGGGTGCACGCCCGCCTCCGGCTCGCCGACGCATATCAGGATGCGCCGCTGGTGCCGGCTGGGCAGGGGCTCCTGCGAGAGCTCCTCGCAGTCGGCGCCCGATAAGCCCGTCGTACCCGTCGTACCGGTCGTGCCCGTCGTCCCGGTCGACCCGGTCACAGTCTCACCTCCAGCACGTCGGGGACGGCTCCGGCGTCCTTGAGGAGATCGCGCAGCAGCCGTACGGCGCCGTCGAAGTCCTCGGCACCCAGGCCGGGCGCGTCGTACACGGTGAAGACCAGGTGCCGGGAGCTCTTGGTGACGCTGGTACGGCGGTCGGGACCCTGGAGGACGGAGGCGACGATCGAGGTCCCGTCCCGGACGACCGGCTCGTCCTGGGCGCAGGTGACGGTGGAGCGGAAGCCGGCGAAGGTCTCGCCCCGCGCCGCCCAGTCGAAGCGCAGGTCGCCGTCGATGGCGTCGGCGTCCTGGACGCCCATCAGTACGCCGCTGGTCAGTTCGGCGTACAGCAGGGCATCGACGGCCGGCCCGATCGCGGGCAGTCCTTTGCGGCGTGCAGTGGCGATCTGGCCGGGCAGCGGACAGGTCGCGCCGTGGGCGTCGAACCACCGGGCGTAGACCTCGGCGACCTCCGACGCGCGCTCGAACACATCGTCGGACCGCAAGGCCAGTTCCTGGCGCCGCAGTTCGAGCAGTGTGCTGAGGGCCGCCGTATCCACCGCCGCCACGACGGCGGCGAATCGGGTCAGCTCGGCCCCTCCGGACGGCTTCTCGCCTGCGCTCAGTGCTGGGGCTTTCAAAGGGGTTCTCCCGGTTCGCTTGCTGGGCGCATCTCGCTTGATCATTCCAACAGCCGCACGCGGTCCCCCCAAGTCCACCGGAGACGGCACGGTCCAGACCAGTCCCACTATGTGGACCGATAGCACCAGGAGCTGGCCAGGACACGGCTGCCGGGTGACCGCGACGAGGAGCGGAATCCGGTCAGCCGGCGAAGCCCGGGACCACCAGGCCGGACTCGTACGCGATCACGACCGCATGGGTCCGGTTCTGCGCGCCGAGCTTGGTCAGTACGTTTCCGACGTGGGTCTTGATCGTCTCCAGGCTCACCGTGAGGGAGTCCGCGATCTCCGGATTGGAGAGCCCGGTGGCCATCAGGCGCAGCACCTCCTCCTCCCGGCCGGTCAGGGCGGCCCGCGGCAGGGCCTCGGCCGAGCCCAGCGGGCGGGGGGCGACCATGCGGCCCAGCGCGGCCGGGAAGAGGACCGCTTCGCCCGCCGCCACCACCCGGACCGCCTCGGCGATCCGGCGGACCGGGAGGCGCTTGAGGACGAAGCCGCTGGCGCCCGCGCTGAGGGCGGCGGTGACGTAGCCGTCGTTCTCGAAGGTGGTGATCACCACGACCTTCGGCGGGTCGGCCGCTTCGGCCAGCAGCCGGCGGGTGGCCTCGATCCCGTTGAGACGCGGCATCCGGACGTCCATCAGGACCACGTCCGGCCGCAGGCTCCGCGCCCGTTCGACCGCCTCCACGCCGTCGGCGGCCTCGCCGACCACCGTGATTCCGGGCTGTGCGGTGAGCAGCATGCGCAGGCCGCTGCGGGTGACCTCGTCGTCGTCCGCGATCAGGAGGGTGACGGCGGGGCCGGTGACGGCGGGGCTGGTAACGGCGGGGCTGGTAACGGCGGGGCTGGTAACGGCGGGTAGGGCCGTGCCTTCGTCCGCGTCGGCTCCGCTCACATCGACACCCGTACCGGCAGCCGGACGGCCAGCCGCCAGTGCTGTGTCCCGTCCGGGCCGGCCTGGAACTCGCCGTGCAGCAGCCGGACGCGCTCGGCCAGTCCGGGCAGACCGTGGCCGGAGCTGGGGAAGGCACCCGGGCCCGGGTCCGTCCGCGCCCCGGTCCGGTTGACCACCGTGAGATCCAGTCCGTCCGGCCCGGCCGCCACGCGGACCTCGATCAAGCCTCCCGCCCCGTGGCGCAGCGCGTTCGTCAGCCCCTCCTGGAGGATCCGGTACGCCGCCCGGGACAGCGTCCCCTGGACCTGCTCCAGATCACCCGACAGCTCCGGTTCCACCTCCGTCCCCGCGTGCCGCAGGCGGTCCAGCAGCTCGGGGAGGTCGGCCAGGGTCCGGGTCGGCGCCGTCCCGGACTGTTCCTCGCGCAGCACTCCGAGTACGTGGTCCAGGTCCTCCAGCGCGGCCCGTGTCGACTCCTCGATGCTGCGCATGGCGGCCCGCGCCGCCGCCGGGTCGGCGGAGAGCACCTCGCCCGCCACGGCCGCCTGGATGGTGGCCGCCGTCAGCGTGTGCCCGATCGAGTCGTGCAACTCGTGGGCCAGCCGGTTGCGTTCGGCCAGCAGCAGCTCCCTCTCGGCCGCCAGCGCGAGCCGCTCGGCCGCCGACGGCCCCAGCAGCCGTGGCGCCGACCATCGCAAGGCCTTCGACATCAGTACGCAGACGGCCACCGACAGCAGGATGCACACGGCCGCCACCACCCAGCTCCACCCGCCCGACACCCGCACGGACGTGCCGAACAGACTCAACCGCGCCTCGCCGCCGAGCCAGTTCCCCGGCAGGGAGAGGCCCATGACGAACAGCACCCCGCTCGCCAGCGCCCCCGTCCACCCGACGGCCACGTGCAGTACCAGCCACAGCGGAGTCCGCCAGCGGTCGGGACCGGGGGAACCGGACTTCCGGCGGGCGGCCGCCACCGGATCCGGCAGCGGCACCCGCAGCATGCGGCGGGCGGACGCGACCAGCGCCCGCCTCACGGGGCGCACCAGCCCGACCAGCCCGACCAGTACCGCCCAGAGGAGCAGGACCAGGACGATCTGGGCGCCCTCGGGTGCGGATCGCCACGACAGCGCCGGCACCAGGGCGAGAGGCAGCAGCGGAAGGCTCATCAGCGCGCCGCAGAAGGCGAACAGCGCACCCGAATACGTGGAGCCGCGCAACAGCGGCCGGATTCCCCTGATCATGATCGCCAGTATCGCCGGGCAGCCCACCGGCGGCCTCCCCCGATCGGGGGAGCGATATCTCCCGCCTTCCCGCGATGCGGCCAAAGGGCCCTGGAAACCAGGATCGTGCTCCGACCCCCGACCAGACGATTCCCCAGGAGTTGACCCATGCGTGCTCAGACCCGCCAGTGGAGTGGCAGCCGACGACGGACCCTGCCCGCCGCAACCGCGTTGGCCGTCGCCGTCGTCACACTGAGCGCCCTCACCCCGCCCGCCGCCTTCGCCGCCCGGCCGGACGCCGTCCAGCAGACCCTGAACGCCCTGGTGCGCGACGACGGCATGCCCGCCGTCCTGGCGAGCGTCCAGGGCCGCGACGGCCGCACCCGTACCTACACCGCAGGAGTCGGCGACCTGACCACCGGCTCGAAGGTCCCCAAGGACGGCCAGGTGCGGATCGGCAGCAACACCAAGGCGTTCACGGCGGTCGTGGTGCTGCAACTGGTCGGGGAAGGGAAGATCGGCCTCGATGCCTTCGTCGACACCTACCTGCCCGGCCTCGTCCGCGGGGAGGGGATCGACGGCAGCCACATCACCGTCCGCCAGCTCCTCCAGCACACCAGCGGACTCCCCGAGTACGGCCTCCACGTCGACGACGACGAGATCAGGAACCGGTACTTCGAGCCCCGTGAACTGCTCGACATCGCCCTCCGCTACAAGGCCGACGCGGCTCCGGGGGAAAAGTGGGGGTACAGCAACACCAATTACATCCTGGCCGGTCTGATCGTCCAGAAGGTCACCGGCCGCCCCCTGGCCGAAGAGATCGACCGGCGCGTCATCAAGCGCATCGGGCTGCGCCATACGTACTTCCCCGCGCCCGGAGAGAGGACCATCCGAGAGCCGCACCCCCAGGGCTACCACCGCAACCCGGCGGACGGACCGCTGCGCGACTTCACGGAGTTGGACCCCTCCGCGGGCTGGGCGGCAGGCCAGTTGATCTCCACCAACTCCGACCTCAACCGCTTCTTCGCGGCACTCCTCGCCGGGCGTCTCCTCCCGGCGGCCCAGCTCGCCGAGATGCGCACGACCGTACCCGCCGGAACCTCCGGCCTCCGCTACGGGCTGGGGCTCACGAGCAGGCCGCTGTCGTGCGGCGGCGTCTACTGGGGCCACGGCGGCGACATCCCGGGGTACGAGACCCGGGGCGGTGTCACCGAAGACGGCCGCGCCGCCGGCGTCGCGGTCACCAACATCCCGACGGACGAGGCGGCCGCGCAGCACGTGAAGGACGCCGTGGACAGGGCCTTGTGCGGATGAGTCGGACAACAACCCGGACAACAACCCGGACAACAATCCAACGATTCCACAGGAGTTGACTCATGCGTGCGCAGACCAGCCAGGCCCTTCGTTCCTCAACCCGCCGACAGGGCGGCAGGCGGCGCCGAGCCCTGCCCGCCGCATCCGCGCTGGCCGTCGCCGTCATGGCCCTGGGCGCCCTCGCCCCGCCCGCCACCGCCTCTGCCGCCGGGCCGGACGCCGTCCAGCAGACCCTGAACGCGCTGGTGCGCGACGACGGGATGCCCGCCGCGCTGGCGACCATCCAGAACCACACCGGCCACACCCACACCTACACCGCGGGAGTCGGCGACCTGACCACCGGCTCGAAGGTCCCCAGGGACGGCCAGGTACGGATCGGCAGCAACACCAAGACCTTCGTCGCGGTCGTAGTCCTCCAACTCGTCGCCGAGCGGAAGGTGGACCTGGACGCCACCGTCGACACTTACCTCCCCGGCCTCGTCCGCGGGAAGGGGATCGACGGCCGCCGCATCAAGGTCCGCCAACTCCTCCAGCAGACCAGCGGACTCCCCAACTACAGCAACTACCTCGGGGACGACGTCCGCTCCTACACCCCCCGCGAACTGCTCGCCACAGCCCTCCGGCACCCGGCTGACTTCGCCCCCGGAACGAGCTGGAAGTACAGCAACACGAACTACATCCTGGCCGGCCTGATCGTCCAGAAGGTCACCCGCAGCCCCCTGGCCGAAGAGATCGACCGGCGCATCATCAAGCGCATCGGGCTGCGCCACACCTACTTCCCGGCCCCCGGCGACGCGGGCATCCGCGACCCCCACCCGCACGGCTACTACCGGGAGTCGCCGGACGCGCCGCTGCGCGACATCACTGAAATCGACCCCTCCTGGGCCTGGGCGGCAGGCCAGTTGATCTCCACCAACTCCGACCTCAACCGCTTCTTCACGGCCCTCCTGGCCGGCCGCCTCCTGCCTCCACTCCAGCTCGCCCAGATGCGCTCCACCGTCCCCGCCGAAGCGACCTTCGGCCCCGGAGCCCGCTACGGACTCGGACTCGTCAGCAGGCCACTGCCGTGCGGCGGCCTCTCCTGGGGCCACGGCGGCAGCTTCCCGGGGTACGAGACCCGCGGCGGCGCCACCGACACCGGCCACGCCGCCAACGTCACGGTCACCATGCAACTCACCGACGAAGCGACCCGGAGGAGCCTCGAACGCGCCGTGGACACCGCCCTGTGCCGCTGAACCCCACCGAGGGCATTCCGTGAAACGACCGATGGGCCCGACACGACGTCTTCTGGGACCTCAAGGTGTCCATCGCGACGTACGCGAACGTCGGGGAACGCGGCCAATTCCTCCTGGACACCTTCGGGAGTCATCCGTACCTGTGGGACACGCCCGACGAACTCCACTTCGATCCGGCCAGCCGGAACCTGGTCGGCGCCGAGTTCCAGATCGCCGTCGGAGACACCGATGCCGATGACCGGGCGCGCGTTCCCGCCGCACCTCTCGTCCGCCCGGGTGGTCTGCGCGCGGACGAAGACCGGGACTTCCGTCTGGAGGTGACCACGGAGCTGTGCCGCGCACCCGCGGACAGCGAACTGACCTGCCTGCGTGACCTCCCCGGCCGCTCCCCAACGGGGCCTCACGCCCTCTATGCGGGCAGGGGATGGCAGGCCAAGGCATACCGATCG
Organism: Streptomyces sp. NPDC059443; assembly: GCF_042750105.1. NCBI lineage: Bacteria > Bacillati > Actinomycetota > Actinomycetes > Kitasatosporales > Streptomycetaceae > Streptomyces > Streptomyces sp. NPDC059443. Next base: position 96,812 of record NZ_JBHYVM010000012.1, read on the forward strand.
ACGGCCCGCTGCCGTCAGGGGCCCGGCATGTTTGTCGTGCCCGGTGTCGGGTCAGGTGAGGGCGTGCTTGAAGACGGCGTCCAGGAGTGGTTGATCGGCGGCGGACTCCATGGGGCGGGGCCAGGTGTCGGCTTGAAGGGGCCGGCGCGGTTGGCCATGAGGATCATCATCGTCGCGGCGAAGAGCAGGCTGATGACGATCAGGGCGAGCCCGAGAGGGTTGCGCGGGTTGTAGTAGTAGCGGTTCGTTCCCCACTTGCTTCGTTTGAAGACCGGCTCGTCGTCGTGATTCACAGGCTGGATCCTATGGAGAAGGCTTGAGCGTTCCCAAGCGCGAGGCTCCTGTCCGGACAACCCTCAGGGAGCCTTGACGCACTACTCCCCGGGAGACGCTCCAGGAAGGGACGCACCACCTGCACGGTGACCCGGGAACCGCAGCTCCTCGCCGCGATCCGCGCCTCACCCGGTTACAAGGAGCAGCCCCTGCTGGCCGGCTGGCGGCCAAGGCGCAGCTGACGGCCGATACCCGTCCCGGACTTGTGGAGATCCATGTAACCGACGGAAGCGGCAACGGGGCGCAGGAGGCGGCACCGGGGACAACCACGCTCCGCACCGCCGACGACTTCGAGGGCCCTGCAGACGGCCAGTCGGCACACGGGCTGTCAGTCGCCCACGCATGAGGCCTGGACGCGCAGACTCCGGGCTGACCGTCGGCATCGGGAGGCGCATGGATCGGGCCGATGCTGGCTTCGTTCCCCCCAGCGGACACCGTCTCGCCAAGAGGGGTACCGCAGGTCAGGGGCTGTCCTCCGCCGCTCACGGCAGGTTACTCAGGGGAGTGGCAGCGGGGTGGGAGCGCGTGGCAAGGCGGGGCTGGAGGAGTTCGGTGAGACGCCGTCGTACGCTGCCAGAGTTCCACCACTTCAGCCGTCGACTGCGCGCTCGACCAGTCCGGCGGAGGCGAGTTCGGCGACGGCGGTGGTCGGCTGCGAGCACTGTGTGCGCGGGGCGAGCGTACCGATCCGCTCGGGGCCGAGCTCGGAGAGCTGGGCGAAGGAGGATCAGCTGAGTGGGTGGGAGCTGCCCGCTCGGACCGGCCCTGCGCAGCGAACGCAGCAGCCGGTGCGGCGAGATGGCGACGTCGAGAGCGGCGTCCTCGTGAGCGCCCGTGTCAGGTGATCCTCCCCGTGGCCCGTCGGCGGGATCAGGAGAGTGTCAGGGTCGGCTGGTACATGTCCATCCAGAGGGCCAGGTCCAGCGTGCGGTCCAGCCCGCACCGGGCCGCCAGGCTGATCTGCGGCGTGTCGGTCTGGACGACACGCTCGGCCCAGTCCCTGCTGACGAGGTCGAAGACCTGGTGGGAGGGCTTGGCGAGAATGTCCTGCACGTGCTGTTTGAGCGCCTCGGCGTAGCCGGGGTCCTGGGTGGAGGGGTAGGGGCTCTTGACCCGGTCGTATACGGAGCGGGGGAGGACGTCTGCGGTGGCCTCGCGCAGCAGGCTCTTCTCGCGGCCGTCGAAGGACTTCATCGACCAGGGGGTGTTGTAGACGTACTCCACGAGCCGGTGGTCGCAGAAGGGTACGCGTACCTCCAGGCCCACCGCCATGCTCACGCGGTCCTTGCGGTCCAGCAGGGTGCGGACGAAGCGGGTCAGGTGCAGATAGCAGATCTTCCGCATCTTGAACTCGAAGTCGCTCTCGCTGTCCAGGCGTTGGATGCCGGAGACGGCGGACTGGTAGCTGTCGCGGACGTAGCCGTCCAGGTCGAGGGCGCGGACGGCGTCCGAGGTGAGGGTGAGGCCGTCGTCGCCGGCCTGCTTGGGGAACTTCAGCAGCCAGGGAAAGGTGTCGGCCTCGCGCGCCACCGGGTCGAAGAACTGCCGGTAGCCGCCGAAGACTTCATCGGCCGACTCGCCGGAGAGGACGACCGTCGAGTGCTGCCGGACGCCCTTGAACAGCATGTACAGCGAGGGGTCCAGGTCGACCAGGCCCATGGGGATGTCCCGCGCGCGGATCGTCTGTGAGCGCACCTCGGGGTCGGCGAACTGCCTGGAGTCGAGAACGATGGCCTGGTGGTCGGTGCCGGCGGCGCGTGCCATGTCGTGTGCGAAGGGGGTGTCGGGGGTGCCGCGCAGTTCGCTGGCGACGAAGTTCTCGGTCTGGCCGACGAAGTCGACGGTGAAGCTGCGGAGGGTCTCGCCCACCTCGCCGAGCTGCTGCGCGGCGAGCGCGGTGATGGCCGAGGAGTCCAGACCGCCGGAGAGCAGGGTGGAGCGCGGTACGTCGGAGACCAGCTGGCGGCGCACGATGTCGTCGAGGAGGGTGCGTACGTGTCCGACGGACTCGTCCCGGCTGTCGGTGTGCGGGCGGGTCTCCAACGTCCAGTAGGTGTGCGTGCGGAGGCCGTTGGGGTCGACGGTGACGACGGTGCCCGGCTCGACCTCGCGCATGCCCTCCCAGACGGCGTGTCCGGGTGTCTTGACGAAGGCGAAGAGCTCCCGCAGGCCGTCGAGGGTGACTTCGCGGCGGGCGAGGGGGTTGGCGAGGATCGCCTTGGGTTCCGAGCCGAAGAGCACCCCGTCGTCGGTGGGGTAGTAGTACAAGGGCTTGATGCCCATCCGGTCGCGGATCATCACGAGCTTGTTCTCGCGCCCGTCCCAGACGGCGAACGCGTACATGCCGTTGAGGCGTCCGGCCACCGCCGGGCCCCACTCCTGGTAGCCGTGCAGCACGACCTCGGTGTCGGAGTGGGTGGTGAAGCGGTGTCCGCGGCCCGCGAGTTCCTTGCGGAGCTCTTCGAAGTTGTAGGTCTCGCCCGAGTAGACGAGGGCGAGCGGGCCGTCCGGGGTGTCCAGTGTCATCGGCTGCCGGCCGCCGGGCAGGTCGATGATCGCCAGCCGCCGGTGGCCGAGTGCGACGGGCCCGGATGTCCAGGTACCGCCGTCGTCCGGCCCCCGGAGGGCCATCGTCTCGGTCATGTCGTCGACGGTCTCTTGCTCAGAGGAGAGGTTCCTGCTGTACGAGACCCATCCGGTAATTCCGCACATGTTGTATCTCCACCCCTTTGTTTTACGTGTGTGACGGTGATGTATTGCGCCGATCGGAACAGTGCGTGACGTCGGCGTCATCTCAAGCAGGTGTGTCGAGCGCTTGCGCAACGAGCGTGTTGGGATCTGCCCCCGGCTCGGTGGTCGGGACGGGCCGGTCAGGTGCCCGGAGCGCGGGGGGTGAGCCGGAGAGAGAGTCCGGTCGGCTGCAGTACCGAGGTGAAGGCCGGTGCGGTGGCCGGGGCGGAGACGGTGAGCTGGTACTGGCTGGCGATGCGGGCCGCGGTCAGCGTGAGCAGGACCTCGCCCAGGTGCAGGCCGACGCAGACCCGGGGCCCGGCACCGAAGGGCAGATAGGCGTAGCGGTGGTGCTCGGGGTGCGGGGACGTCCAGCGGTGTGGGGCGAACTGGTGTGGATCGGGCCAGTACCGGGGGTCGTGGTGGATCAGGTACGGGCTGATGAAGATGGTCGTGCCGGCGGGGGCGGTGCACTGCTCGGTGACTGTGGTCGGTGCGGTCGTCTCGCGGGCCAGCAGCCAGGCGGGCGGGTGAGTGCGCATCGATTCCCGGACGAACGCTCTGGTGTACGGCAGCTCTTCAACGGATCCGCCGCCGGTGGCGGCTTCGGCGCGGATGCGTGCCATGTCGTCGGGATGGGCAGCCAGGTCGTGCAGCAGCCAGGACCAGGCGCCGGCCGTGGCGGGCAGTCCCTTTACCAGTGCGTTGCCCATGACATGGACCGCTAGATCAGTGGGCACGGCAGCAGTGCGCAGGATGTCCAACAAGGTCGGACTGTCGTCTGGCACTTGGCTGTCGGGGTGGTGGTCGGTGATCAGAGCGCGCAGTTCGACATGCGCCCGTCGGCGAGCAGCGAGCACTCGCCGACGCATCGAACTGGGCCACCAACGGGGTAGGCGCACGCCGGCGTCAGCCAGTACAAGGGCGGCCTTGATGGAGTCCAGCACCGCGGTGACCAACGTGGGCGCGGGGCCGGGGAGATACACCGGCAGGAAGCCGCGCAGGCAGGTTCCGTGCGCCACCGCCACCGGGTCGAACTGCCCGCCGTCGGCCAGCGACTGCAAGCCGATGTCCACGGCCTGTTCCAGTCGGGGCAGCTGGCCCCGGACGGCCTGGGGCGTGAGAACCCGCCCGATCAGCTTGCGTGTCCCCATCCATTCCTGGGTCTCTTCGGCAGTGGGTAAGCGCCCGTGGACCAGGTCCGGGCCGATCTCCGACTCGCGATTGGTGGCCACCAGGATCCGGTGCGCCGCGTCGGGATCACACACCACCACCAGGTTCTCATCGAGGGCGAATGCGTCCCCCCACCGCTCCCGACCCGCAGAGAGGAATCCGGCCGGGTCGGCATCGTAGGCACTGCGCCATCTGCGGCGATCCGTACCGGTAGGTCCGGGAAGGGCTAACAAGTCAGGTGAGGTCGCCACGATCTGCCTTCCGTGAAAAGGGCCGGGGACGGGCAGCAGTAGTGCGCATGCCCGTCCCCAGCCATCATTCGGATCTGTTAGTTACAGAGCCCAGGTGTACATCTCGTAGCGGCCGGCCAGCGTGTGGCTCTGCATGCCGAGCACGTTGCGGATCTTCGCGATCATTGCAGTCACCTACCCCTCTATATGTCTGCAAGAAAATGCCCCGTCGCTGGTGCGCCGGGACTACTGGTGGACTCGGGTACCCGTCCGATGAACACTTTGACGCATCGCTCCACCTCGCTCCACGGAAGGAGCAACGTTTCCCCCTGGCATTCGCGAGACCATTTCAGCTGGTCAGAGCAGGTTGGCGGGCTCCCGCCTCACTCGTACGGTCCTCACCCACTCGGCGTAATTAGTCATTTCTTCGCACTCAATGGGGCCGGGCCTAAGGGCTGTCCCGGAATGCAGCGCCGGGCTGTCACGCCACTACGCCCGCGGGGGCGGTGTCAGTCGGCGACCTTGGTACTTGCGTTCGACGGCCACTCCAGGAAGAGTCTCATCCGGCAGACGCTCACCGGGGCGATGCCGTGTGAGCCGGGGGCAGTGGGATGTGCGTAATGGATGCGGCGGCCAAAGAGGCTGCCGTCGCTCGGTTCCTCCGCGAGTATCCGCAGGCAGGGCAAGCCGAAGGCGATCACCCCGCGCTTGTGGGCTGCGCCGATGCCGACTGGTCGCAGATTCCCGGTTGTCCTGCTGGGATCCCGGTCCTGCTCCGCGGGCTCCTCGATCAGGCCGCCGGCCCCGAGGCCCTGCGCGTGCTGGGCAACGTCTTGATGAACAGCATCTTTCACCTGAGCGCGGCGATGCCGACTGCCTTGCCCTTCCTGATCCGCCTGGCAGCGGTCCCTGACATCGCGGTGCGCCCCGGACTGGTCGAACTCTTGGCCCATGTCGCGGAGCTGTCTCGCCCCGTCGACGAAGGCCAGGCGGGGCTGTTCGGCAATGAGTGCGATCACCCGGAACGCGCATGGTGCAGGGCCGCGTTCGCCACACACGCCTCTGAGCTGCGCGCGTTGCTGGAGGACGAGAGTCTTCCGGACGGACTGCTCAGCGCGGACGACCGCGAGTGCCTGCTCAAGGCTGTGGAACCGCAGCGAGCCCCCTCCTGAATCCCACAGGCCGGCACTTGTGAGGCCCGTGTGACCAGCTCGCAGTGGCTGGTGTGATCACGGCGTTGGAGCCGTCCTGGATAGTCCCGTTCACCGGGCTGAGCTCGCGTCAGTTCAGCAGGTTCATCGCCGCGCTGCGGCGCGAAGGTGCGGACCCAGTGCGCACGGGCGGCCCTGGAGCCTGCCACTGGAGGATCGTGTGCTGCTGGTCGCCGCCTACTGGCGCACGAACCTGACCCTGCGCCAACTGGCGCCGCTGTTCGGGGTTTCCAAGTCCGCGGTCGGCCGCATCATTGACCACCTCGGGCCGATTCTCGCGCTCCAGCCCAGTAAGCGGTTCGCCAAGGACGCCGTGCTCATCGTGGACGGCACCCTGGTGCCCACCCGCGACCACGCCGTCGCCGCGCAGTCGAAGAACTACAGGTACTCCACGAACCACCAGGTCGTCATCGACGCCGACACCCGACTCGTGGTCATGGTCGGCCGGCCCTTGCCCGGAAACCGCAACGACTGCAAGGCGTGGGAGGAATCCGGTGCCAAAGCTGCCGTCGGCAAGACCACCACGATCGCTGACGGCGGCTATCTCGGCACCGGACTCGTCATGCCCCACCGCCGCCGCAAGGGCGAAGACCTTCCCGACTGGGACACCCCTTAGCGGGATTGCGCCGTGGTCCCCATGGGAAGGTCGCGCCTTCTTCGGCCCCCGCGCCCTCCCGCAGGAGCGGCTGCTCGGGCCAGTCGGGGCGCTCCTCCGCTCAGGCCACCGCCACGGCGTCGGCGCGCAGTTGCTCTGCCAGCTCGACGTGACGTCGAAAAAATGACTAATTACGCCGAGTGGGTGAGGACCGTACGAGTGAGGCGGGAGCCCGCCAACCTGCTCTGACCAGCTGAAATGGTCTCGCGAATGCCAGGGGGAAACGTTGCTCCTTCCGTGGAGCGAGGTGGAGCGATGCGTCAAAGTGTTCATCGGACGGGTACCCGAGTCCACCAGTAGTCCCGGCGCACCAGCGACGGGGCATTTTCTTGCAGACATATAGAGGGGTAGGTGACTGCAATGATCGCGAAGATCCGCAACGTGCTCGGTATGCAGAGCCACACGCTGGCCGGCCGCTACGAGATGTACACCTGGGCGATTTAACAGAGCCGAATGATGGCTGGGGGACGGGCATGTGCACTGATGCTCGTCCCCCAGCCTTTTCTAGGGAGGGGGCGAGAAACATGAAGAAGCGCGTTCTCCTGTGGTAGTTCGGCCCGTGCACTGACGCGGACGCGATGGCTCGGGACGGGAGGGTTCCGCCCCAAGGCCTGTACTCAAGGGTGGATCGCACATGAGCTTGCTTCTCGAAGAACGGCGCCACACGGCCCCGCAGACCCACGTCCCCGAAGCGGCCCGGCTACGGCCCCTTTCGGTGATTCCCGGTCGACAGCGCTGGCATGTCGACGTGGTGTGCCGTGATCCCGCGGTGGCCCGACTGCTGGAGGAACTGCTGCTGGTGGGCACGAGGGTCCAGCAGGTCCGGGCCAATCCCGTCACTGGCCGGGTACTGCTCGTGCACGACCCGGCCATCCCGTCGGCCGAGGTGGCGACGCTGCTCGGAGAAGCCGTGGGGCGAGCGGTTTTCGCCGCGCGCAGCAGTGTGGGTCAGAGCGAACGCGCCGCCGGTCTCGCAATGGACTACCGGAACGGGAACGGAACCTCCGCGAGGAGCGCGCCGGCCGCGCCCGGGCGGGCGCAGATCGCCCCCTCGTCGCCCGCCCTACCGCCATCGGAGGAGGACGGTCCCCCCGACCACACCGCCTCGCACGGTCCCCGCACGCGATCCTCGGGGGTGTTCGTCCGGGGCGCGGTCGCCGCGGCCGCCCTTGGCTGTGGTTGGTTCTGCCGAAAGTTGCTCACTCGACCGCTCGTCGGCCTCGGCATGGCTGTGGCGGCGACCGCAGCGATCGTCAAACGCGCCTCGAAACGTTCCGCTGCTCAGGACGCGCCGCACACCGACGCGCACGAGGGAGCGGACGGGAGCACGAGCGAGCATCCTTTATTGCGGATGATCGGCCCGCACAAGCGCAAGGCCGCATGGGCCTCCCTGCTCTCGGCCACCGGGCAGCTCGTCGAGGCATCGGTGTTCGTCCTCAGCGCCTCGGGCGTGCTGCTCCTGGCGAACGGCGGGAACGCCACGCTGGCCGGCTTGGGAATTACCGCCGTCACAGGTCAACTCGCCCTCCTTGCCGGGGCCATCGCGCTGGCGTGCCTGGCAAGCGCCGCTCTGAACTACAGCGCGACGGCCGCATGGCACGACGTGGGCCACGAGGTGGAGCACGACTGGCGCACCCGCACCCACGCGCACGCGCAGCGACTGCCGATGGCCTACCTGGAGGACGAGCGCACCCATCACGTTACGTCCGTGCTGTCCAACGACATCGGCCAGATCGGCCCCTTCCTGGGCAACGCACCCCACGAAGCGATCCAGTTGGCCACCAGCCTCGCCATGTTGGTGCCCGTCTTCACCCTCATGGCGCCCCAGATCGCCTGGATCGCATTCGCGCCGATCCCTCTGATGGCATGGCTCTCGTACCGCTACTACGACAAGGCCATGACCGAACAGGTGGTGGCCGGCGAGCGGCGCACCAGCATGAGCAGCCGCATCAGTGAAACGCTCCAGGCCGCCATCACGGTCAAGTCCTCGTGTACCGAGACGCACGAGGACGAGCGTCTGACCGACCTCAGCCTCCAGTACACCGCAGCGAACAAGCGCACCGACCGCAGCTCCGCGGCGCAGGCCCTGATCGTCCGAGCCTGCGCGATGGCGGCGCTGCCGGCCGTGCTGTTGTTCGGCGGCCTCGCTGTCCTCAACGGCCAGATGTCCGCCGCCGTGGTCACCCCGCTGATCCAAATGCCCGGCCTGGCCTTGTACCGGCTGTCCCGGCTCGGCGCGGTCACCGACCAGTACCAGCGCGCTCTCGCCGCCTTCGGACGCGTGGAGCGTACGAACCAGCTGCCCATCGAGCCGGAGACCGGCTGTACCGAGCTGCCCACCGTCCCGGTCACCGGCCGGATCGACCTTCGCGACGTCACCTTCTCCTACCCCGGCAGGCCACCCGTGATCAGCAACCTCTCCCTGGAGGTACCCGCCGGCCGCACCACCGCCATCGTCGGTGCCACAGGGGCGGGCAAGAGCACGATCGCCAAGCTCCTGCTGCGCCTGCGCGACCGCGATGACGGCCTGATTCTCCTGGACGGCGCCGACGTCAACGACCTGTCTCTGCAGGACCTGCGCCGGACCATCGGCTACGTGGGCCAGGATCCGTACCTGTTCGACACCACGATCGGCGACAACATCCGCTACGGCGCCTTCGACGCCTCCGACGACCAGGTGGCAGCCGCCGCGCGCATCGCCGGTGCGCATGACTTCGTCCAGGCGCTCCCTCTCGGCTACCACACACCCGTCGGTGAACGTGGTGCCGCCCTGTCCGGTGGTCAACGCCAACGAGTCGCCCTGGCCCGCACGATCCTGCGTGATCCGCCGATCGTCATCCTCGACGAGGCCACCTCGGCCGTGGACAACGAAACCGAAGCCGCGATCCAGCGCGCGCTGAACGCTTTCGGTCACCAACGGACCATGCTCGTCATCGCCCACCGGCTGTCCACCGTACGTGACGCCGATCTCATCTACGTCCTCGACAGGGGCGGCGTTCCCGCCGAGCGCGGCACCCACCAGGAACTGGTCCAACAAGGCGGCCTGTACGCCAACTTGTGGAGACTCCAGGCGGGACAGCAGACGCGGCGCACCACCCCTCGAAAGGCCAGCAAGAAAGCAGGTCCCCGTGCAGCAAAAGCTGACGGATAGCCCCCGCTCACCGATCCGGCAGAGACCGCACCACCACCCCGTCGCGCTCGTACTCACCGGGGCGGCCCTCGCTACACACCTTGCCCGGCTCGATGCCCTTCCCTCGCAGAACATCCGGACGACCGATCAGGAGGCTGACCCATGGTGAACTCGAACATCTCCGTCGAAGACGACACCACTACCCACCCGCTGCCGGGGGCTGACGACGGAGGGCACACGCCGCAGCCGATGGTCCCCGCCGCATCGGATGATCGCCGGCTCCCGGGCCTCCACGATGGGTCCCCGGGGCATCTCAGGCGCCATTGGACGAGTACGTGTCTCAGGGGCCTGGGGGGAGAGGTGGAGACCCGCTAGTGCCGTGGACGGGAAGGTTACCGGCGAACTTCCGGAATCCGGTGCGGTGCATCACGCGGCCAACCGGCATTCCTGCCGCTATCCCTCGGACCGTCGTCGGTGTTCACCTTCAGGGATGAACTTGTCGCGATGGTCGGCCGCGTCATTTGCACAGCCGTTAGCGTTCCACTCGCCGGCCGTGCACAGCACGGTCGACGGCGACACCCAAGAGCGAGCCGATTTCCTATCGACGCTTGATCGTTTACTGAACGCTGCTATCCATGCGGGGCGGCACTCGCTGTACAGCCGCGGGCCGTCCTTTCAGCCACACACAGAGAAAGATCACCATCATGCCGCCTGTTGTCCCCTCCTTCCTGCTCGGTCTTCTCGTGGCACCGTTGGCAAAGCGCCTCGTGAAGCCACTGGTGTTCGGCGTCGTCAAGACATCGATGAGCCTTGCGATGGAGGTGAAGAAGGTGGCGCACCAGGCCAACGAAGGGCTCCACGACCTCGCTGCGGAAGCGACTGCCGAGATGATCAGCGCCCAGCTGCGGGCCGACGCAGACGCGGATGCCAAGCCGGTGAAGCCTCGGTCGGAGGCAGCCGCGTCGGGCGCCGCCGCCCCGAGCCACTGATGTCGATGAGAGAAGCCCATTCAAGTGTGGAGCCCATGGTTGAGGGTCGTGACCTGATGAATGCGACGGCCGCGGACGAGGCGTCGATGGACGTGCTGTACACCGCCGAACTCGTAAATGACTGCGGTACCTACAAGTTGATCGTGCGGGACCTGGCGCACGGCACCCTGCAGTCGGTCACCGTCCCCAGGAGAACAGTCGGAAAGATCCCCATGTACCTGTCCATGGTCGGCCTCCAGTGGTGCTGATGACCTCTCTTGTAGTCTCCTGGGTTTCTGTTGACGTCGCAGCGGATGCTAGAGGGCGGTCGGCGGAAACGTCCTGCGGATCGTCCGCAGAGCTTCGTTGCCGGACGCTGTGGCACAGCACCGGCTGGGCGTACTTGATCGCCTGTTCGAGTGAATACGCGAGCCTGTGTGGCTCGTCCTGTGGCGTTTGATCGCTGTCCTGCCGTTCGTAGAACCTTGTGCCGAGACAAGGAGAAATCACCATGCCACTTGTTGTTCTTCCCTTCCTCGCGGGTGTGATCGTGTCACCGCTGGCACAGAAGATCGTCAAGCCCATCGCACGCGGCGCGGTGAAGGGTTCAGTGGGGCTCACCGTCAATGTCAAGCAGGCATGTGCCAGGGTGCGTGCCGAGGTGCAGGGTGCAGCCGCTGCTGCGGTTGCCAAGCATGCCGTCGAGAGCCCGGTTTCGGGCGGTACTGCCGAGGCCGGGCCTTCCGCGACCCCACGCGGCGCCACCGAGCGGTAGTACCGCTGTCCGGTCAGAATCCGATGGGATGAGGTGCGCCTGCGTCGCAGGCGCCGAATTGTCGTTGGGAACCCGGCTGAGGCGAAGGCCCGGACCCGCTCGCGGGGGTGTTCACCTCGCATCTGGTCGCGCTCGCCGACGATCCTTCGCTCGTGCTGCCGACGCCCGCGCTATCGGTGTTCGCCGATGCGGTGGCGGCGGTGATCGCTGCCACGATCGCGGCCTGGTTCCGGTTCCCGATGGTCACCGCGCCGGTCTGGAGGGTGGCCTCGGCCGTCAGCCGGGGCTTGCTGCTGGCGCCGGGGTGGCCGCCGCCGACGTGGTGAAGCGGATCAACACGAGTTGGCCCTGACGGGCAGCCACTCCACGGGCCAGATGCGGAGAGCGGTGATGGTGGCATCGTCGAGGCCGTGGGCGGCGAAGGCTTCGTCATCGGTCCACTCGGCGCCGGTGAGGTTCGCCTGGAGACCGTCGGCATCGGGAGGCGCATGGATCGGGCCGATGGTGGCTTCGTTCAGAAGTCGACGTCACTGTCTGTGATCCGTTGCGGGTGCAGCAAGCGTGACGGTGAGATGTTGACCAGGAAGCGGGACAGGGCCGAAGCCGCAGACCCAGACCTGGATCGTCAGCCGATTCTCCCCGGATTCTCCCCAGGGGCTCCCCACGGCCGCTTCTGGGGTGATCTGTGAGTTATGCGAAAGCGAAGTGCGAATGATTACCGAGTGTGATGCAGAGGGTGCTTAGAGCCAGTCCCGACGCTTGAAAATCACGTACAGACTGATGCAAACCATCCCCATGAGGCAGATCGCAAGGGGGTATCCGAAGCTCCAGCCCAACTCAGGCATGGAGTCGAAGTTCATGCCGTAGATGGTTCCCACGAGTGTGGGTGCGAAGAGGATGGCGGCCCACGAGGAGATCTTCTTGATTTCTTCGTTCTGTTCGAAGCCGGCCTCGGCCAGGGCGCGCATTTCGGCGTTCTGTTGTTGGGAGACCAGGGTGGCGTTGACCGTCAGGATTTCGGTGAGGGCCTGGCGAAAGCCGTCTACGCGTTCGCTGGTGTGGGTTACGTGGTCTGCCACGTCGCGGAGGTAGCGCTGGAGTTCCTCGTCGGTGCCGTACTTCGCGAAGCCGGCCATCAGGCTGTGGAGCATGCCGACCAGGGGGCGGGTGGCGCGTTGGAACTCGACCATTTCGCGGGAGAGTTCGTAGATGCGGCGGGAGACCTCGGGGTCGCCGCGGAAGACCTCGGTCTCGATCTCGTCCATGTCGTTCTGGACGCCCTCGACGACCGGGGCGTAGCCGTCGACCACCGCGTCGAGGATGGCGTAGAGGGCGGCCTCCGGGCCGAGGGAGAGGAGTTCCGGGGACTCCTCCATGCGGCGGCGGACCGCGGAGAGGTCGGGGGCGGCGCCGTGGCGGACCGTGATCAGGAAGTCCGGGCCGACGAAGATGTGGAGCTCGCCGAAGTCGACCTCCTCCAGCGCGTCCAGGTAGCGGGCGGCGCGCAGGACGACGAAGAGGGTGTCTCCGTACCGTTCCAGCTTGGGGCGCTGGTGGGCCTCCAGGGCGTCCTCGACGGACAGCGGGTGGAGGTTGAACTCGGTGGCCAGGGAGTGGAGTTCGGGCTCGGTGGGGCGGTGCAGGCCGATCCAGGCCATGCCGTCGGGCTGTTCGCGCAGCCTGCGGAAGGTTTCGGCGAGGGTGGTGGGGGAGGCGACTCGGACGCCGTCGCGGTAGACGGCGGAGTCGATCACGCTGCGGTGGTCCGGGGGCGTGGGGGCCGCCGGGGCCGGGTTCGGGGACCGCGGGGGAGTGGCCGGGGGACTCGCGGGAGGGGATCCCGGGCGGCGCCAGCCACCGGCGCGCTTCGCGGGCGAAGGCGAGGCGGGGGGTGAAGGGCGGCGGTCTGGGCGCTCCGACATCGAGGGTGACATCGCAGGTCAGCTCCCGGGCGAATGTGATTGATGGTGTGGTTTGCGGCAAGGGGCATGATATCGGCAGGAATGGATGGAATGGGTGGAATGGTTCGGCAGGTGGTGCAGCTGGGGTGTGGGTTGGGGTGTGGGTGGGGAGAGGGGTGGTTGGGTTGGGTTGCGGACAGGGGGTGTCCGCAAGGGGGGTTAGTTTGCTGGCATGGCCTCCAACTCCAGGACGACGCATCCCGTACTTGATACCCGTTCGCTGAACCGCGCCACGCTCGCGCGCCAGCTGCTCCTGAGCCGCGCCGAGATGCCGGCGCGGGATGCCGTCGCACACCTCCTCGGACTCCAGGCGCAGAACGTGAAGCCGCCGTACTTCCAGCTCCATGCCCGCCTCGCCGGGTTCCGGCCCGCCGAGCTCGCCGGGCTGATGGAATCCCGGGGAGTGGTCCGGATCGTCACCATGAGGTCCACCATCCACACCCACACGGCCCAGGACGCGCTGACGCTGCGGCCGCTCGTGCAGCCCGCCCGCGACCGGGAGGTCAACAACTTCCGGAAGGGCCTGGTCGGAGTCGACCTGGACCGGCTGGCTGGGCTCGCGCGGGAATTCGTGGAGGGAGAGCCCCGCACCATGGCGGAGATCCGCGAGGAACTGCTCAAGGAGTGGCCCGACGCCGATCCCCCGTCGCTGTCCGTCGCCGCGCGCTGCCGGCTGCCACTCGTGCAGATCACCCCGCGCGGGGTGTGGGGGAAGAGCGGGCAGGTGCGGCTCACCACCCTCGGCGAGTGGGTGGGGGAAGAGGCCGGGGTGAGGGAGGGTCCTCACGGCACGCAGGGCATCGACGATGCCGTCCTGCGCTATCTCGGCGCCTTCGGTCCCGCCTCCGTCAAGGACATGCAGACCTGGGCCGGTGTCACCCGGTTGCGCGAAGCGTTCGAGCGGCTGCGGCCGCGGCTGGTCGTCTTCCGGGACGAGAACGGCGTCGAGCTCTTTGATCTGCCCGAGGCGCCCCGGCCCGACGCCGACGTGCCCGCGCCGCCGCGCTTCCTCCCCGAGTTCGACAACCTGCTCCTCTCCCACGCCGACCGGTCCCGCGTGATCGCCCCCGAGTTCAAGGGGCGCACCTGGTCGGGGAACCAGGCCCACTGCGTGCTCCTGCTCGACGGGTTCCTCGCCGGGCTCTGGAAGCTGAACGGGAACACCCTCACCGTCGAGCTCTTCTCCGCGGCGACGAAGGCCCGTACGGCGGAGATCGTCGCCGAAGGGGAGGCGCTCCTCGCAGCCATGACCGAAGACGGGGCCGACGGCGCCGGCGGGTCCGTCCGCTTCGGGTCAATCCACGGCTGACGCCGCTCTGGTGGCCCGTACACCGGACACGGCACGATGCCTGTAGCCGGTCTGCCGGTCTGCCTGGACATAGGAGAGAGAGCAAGCAATGCGGATTCCCATGACCGTCACGGACTTCCTCGACCGGGCAGAGCTGGGGTTCTCGTCCAGCCCCGGCGTGGTCGACGAGCCCGATCAGCCCGGGGCGCCGGTGCCCGAGTCGACGTACGGGCGGCTGGGCGAGCGGGTCCGGGCCTGGCAGGCGGGGCTGGACGCGCTGGGGGTCGGCGAGGGCGAGCGCGTGGCGGTGGTCAGCCACAACTCCGCGCGGATGCTGGAGCTGCTGTTCGCGGTGCCGATGAGCGGTCGGATCTGCGTGCCGGTCAACTTCCGCCTCAAGCCCGAGGAGGTGGCGTACGTGGTCCAGCAGTCCGGAGCTTCGGTCCTGCTGGTCGACCCGGAACTCGACCGGTCGCTCGCCGCCGTCAAAGTGCGCCACCGCTTCGTCCTCGACACCCAGACCGACACCGAGCTGATGCGCTTCGGCGTGGAGCCGCGCCCCTGGTCGCGGCCGGACGAGGACGCCACCGCGACGATCAACTACACCTCGGGGACCACCGCCCGCCCCAAGGGCGTGCAGCTCACGCACCGCAACATCTGGGTGAACGGCCTGACCTTCGGCCTGCACACCCGGGTGTGGGAGCGCGACGTCTACATGCACACGCTGCCGATGTTCCACTGCAACGGCTGGGGCATGCCGTACGTCATGGCCGGCCTCGGCGTGAAGCAGGTCGTCCTGCGCAAGGTGGACGGGCCGGAGATCCTGCGCCGCGTGGAGGAGCACGGGGTGACCCTGATGTGCGGCGCGCCCGCAGTCTGGAACACCGTCCTGGACGCGGCGGCGACCTGGGAGGGCGCGATCCCGGGCCGCGACCGGGTAAGGATCGTCTGCGCGGGCGCCCCGCCGCCGACCAGGACCATCCAGCGGGTGGAGGAGGAGCTGGGCTGGGAATTCACCCAGATCTACGGCCTCACCGAGACCTCCCCGCTCCTCACCTTCAACCGGACCCGGCCCGCCGACGCGGACCTGCCTGCCGAGGAGCGGGCGCGCAAGCTGTCCCGTGCGGGCCTGCCCGCGCTCGGGGTCAAGCTGAAGGTCTCGGACTCCGGCGAGGTCCTGGCCCGCTCGAACGTGGTGCTCGACGGCTACTGGGACAAGCCCGAGGAGACCGCGGCGGCGCTCGAAGAGGACTGGTTCCACACCGGGGACGGAGGCACGGTCGACGAGGCCGACGGCCACCTGACGATCTCCGACCGGAAGAAGGACGTGATCATCACCGGCGGTGAGAACGTCTCGTCGATCGAGGTGGAGGACACGATCTTCAGTCACCCGGCGGTCGCCGAGGTCGCCGTCATCGGCGTCCCGCACGAGAAGTGGGGCGAGACGATCAAGGCCCTGGTGGTACTGGCCGAGGGGGCGACGGCCCAGGAGGCCGACATCATCGCCCACTGCAAGCAGCACATGGCCGGTTACAAGGCGCCGACGACGGTCGAGTTCCGCGACGCCATCCCGCGCACGGCCACGGGCAAGATCCAGAAGTTCAAGCTCCGCGACCCGTACTGGTCGGGCCGCGACCGGCAGGTGAACTGACCTCCGCGCCGCGGGGGGCGGGGCGGGGGGGCGGCCCGGCGGGCGGGGGGAAGGCACGCACAGCGGAACGGCAACGGCGGAAGGGGGGAGTCGACGGCGCGGTGCGGAGGGCGGGG
>NZ_JBHYVM010000012.1:113042-198244 GCF_042750105.1 Streptomyces sp. NPDC059443
GTCTCGGACTCCGGCGAGGTCCTGGCCCGCTCGAACGTGGTGCTCGACGGCTACTGGGACAAGCCCGAGGAGACCGCGGCGGGAGCTACGCGAGGAACTAAGCGGACAGCTGCGCCTCGATCGCGGCGATGACCTCGGGGGACTCGGGCTCGGTGCGCGGGCGGAAGCGGCCCACGACCTCGCCGGCGGGGGAGATCAGGAACTTCTCGAAGTTCCACGTGATGTCCCCGGCCTCGCCCTCGGCGTCCGGGGTCTTCACCAGCTCCTGGTAGAGCGGGTGGCGGTTCTCGCCGTTGACGTCGGACTTCTCCAGCATCGGGAAGGTGACGCCGAAACCGGCCGCGCAGAAGGTCTGGATGTCCTCGGCGTTGCCCGGCTCCTGCCCGCCGAACTGGTTGCAGGGAACACCGATGACGGTGAAGCCCTTCTCCTCGTACTTGAACTGCAGCCGGGCCAGCCCCGAGTACTGGGGGGTGAGACCGCACTGCGAGGCGGTGTTCACGAGCAGGATCGCCTTGCCCTTGTACGCGGCGAGGCTGGTGGGCTCGTCGGACAGGGTGGTCAGCGGGATGTCGTACAGGCTCATCAAGCTCTCCTCGGCAGGAATACGCGTAATACCCCCCGAGCCTAGGCCCCCGTACCGACGAGCTCGTCCGCCGGGTCGTTGACCGGGAGCGGCATGCCTGTGAGGTCCATGACGAACAGGGGTATCCCCAGGTCGTCCGCGCGGGCGCGCGCGTCTTCCGTATACCCGGCGAGCGCGAAGTAAACGCTGGTCGCGGAGGCCGTGAGCCCGTTCAGCCAGACGCACTCCACCGCCCGCAGCCCGGCCGGCGCGGTGGTCGGGTCCACCTGGGCGACCAGGCCCGGGGCCCGCAGGTCCACCGCCGCCGAGGGGATCGGCCGGCCGTCGGGCTGGCGCACGTCCTGGAAGCCGAGCCAGCGCAGGTACAGCGCGGCCGTGGCCACCGCGTCCCGGGCCGTACGGATGGTCACCGGGCGGAACGCGGGGCGGGGCGCTACGGGCCCACCCGACGGCGGGGTGGGGGAGGAGGGGCCGGGGGCCGGGGCCCCCGCGGCGGACGGCCCAGGCCGCGTGGGACGAACGGGCTGATCGGGCCGGGCGACCTGATCGGGCCGAGCGACCTGATCCCCCTGCGTGGAAGCAGCACCCGGCAGGTGTACCGGAACCGCCACCACCGTCCCGCACGACCCGCACCCCACCTCCGGATGCGGCCACTCGCTCTCCCGCCCGCAGGCCGTGCACCGCACCGCCACCCAGCCGTCCGACCAGGTGCGATGGGTCAGCTCCCGGGGCGGCGCCGACAGGTCCAGCGGCGGGACGACCGGGCTCCCGCAGGCGCAAGGGAAGACCGGGACCGTGTAGTCGTTCTCGCGCAGGCACGCCGGGCAGCGCACCGGTACCGCATCCGCCATGAGACCTGCTCCCCCTCCGTCGCTGTGCGTAGCCCCATGCTCCACCACCTGCCACCACCGGGGTGGGCAGACCCCCGATTTTCGGCCGAGGCCTGGTTTTTCGTACAACTCACCGACCGAGACGCGGCTTTTGGTGGGTTCCTGGCCGCCCTCCCGTCTTGACGTGCGCGGGACCGACGCTTAGCTTGTTCCGTATAGCAGAACAAAACTTCCGGATTACGGAAAAGCCTGACCGCCAGACCCGCAGGAGAACTCGATGCCTCGTATGACAGCCGCCGCCGCTGCAGTGGAGATCCTCAAGCGCGAGGGCGTTTCGCAAGCGTTCGGCGTGCCCGGCGCTGCGATCAACCCGTTCTACCGCGAGCTCAAGAACGTGGGTGGCATCGGCCACACGCTCGCTCGCCACGTCGAGGGCGCCTCGCACATGGCCGAGGGCTACACCCGCACGGCTCCGGGCAACATCGGCGTCTGCATCGGTACCTCCGGCCCCGCCGGCACCGACATGATCACCGGCCTGTACTCGGCCATCGCGGACTCGATCCCGATCCTGTGCATCACCGGTCAGGCCCCGGTCGCCAAGCTCCACAAGGAAGACTTCCAGGCCGTCGACATCGCGTCGATCGCCAAGCCGGTCACCAAGAAGGCGACCACCGTCCTGGAGGCCGCGCAGGTCCCGGGCGTGTTCCAGGAGGCCTTCTACCTGATGCGCTCCGGCCGTCCCGGCCCGGTCCTCATCGACCTGCCGATCGACGTCCAGCTGACCGAGATCGAGTTCGACCCCGACCTGTACGAGCCGCTGGCCGTCCACAAGCCGGCCGTGACCCGCAAGCAGGCCGAGAAGGCCATCCAGCTCCTGCTGGAGTCCGAGCGTCCGCTGATCGTCGCCGGTGGCGGCATCATCAACGCCGACGCCTCCGACCTGCTGGTCGAGTTCGCCGAGCTGGTCGGCGTCCCGGTCATCTCCACCCTCATGGGCTGGGGCGTCATCCCGGACGACCACGAGCTCGCCGCCGGCATGGTCGGCGTCCAGACCTCGCACCGCTACGGCAACGCGACGTTCCTGGAGTCGGACTACGTCCTGGGCATCGGCAACCGCTGGGCCAACCGTCACACCGGTTACAACCTGGACGCGTACCTGGGCGACCGCAAGTTCGTCCACGTGGACATCGAGCCCACCCAGATCGGCAAGATCTTCGCCCCGGACCTGGGCATCGTCTCCGACGCCAAGGCCGCGCTGGTCACCTTCATCGAGGTCGCCAAGGAGCTCAAGGCCGCGGGCAAGCTGCCCGACTACAGCGCCTGGGTCGCCTCGCACCTGGAGCGCAAGGGCTCGCTGCAGCGCCGTACGCACTTCGACAACATCCCCATGAAGCCGCAGCGCGTCTACGAGGAGATGAACAAGGCCTTCGGCCCGGAGACCCGCTACGTCACCACCATCGGTCTGTCCCAGATCGCCGGTGCGCAGATGCTGCACGTCTTCAAGCCGCGCCACTGGATCAACTGCGGCCAGGCCGGCCCGCTCGGCTGGACCATCCCGGCCGCGCTGGGTGTCGCCAAGGCCGACCCGACGACCCCGGTCGTCGCGCTCTCCGGTGACTACGACTTCCAGTTCATGCTGGAGGAGCTGGCCGTCGGTGCGCAGCACAAGATCCCGTACGTCCACGTCCTCGTGAACAACGCCTACCTGGGTCTGATCCGTCAGGCGCAGGGTGCTCTCGGCATCAACTTCGAGGTCAACCTCGAATTCGAGAACATCAACGCCCCCGAGCTGGGTGTCTACGGCGTCGACCACGTCAAGGTCGTCGAGGGTCTCGGCTGCAAGGCCATCCGCGTGACGGACCCGAACGAGCTGGGTGCCGCCCTGGAGGAGGCCAAGAAGCTGGCCGCCGAGTTCAGCGTCCCGGTCGTCGTCGAGGCCATCCTGGAGCGCGTCACCAACATCTCCATGAGCAAGACGGTCGACATGAGCGACGTCACCGAGTTCGAAGAGCTCGCGACCGAGCCGGGCCACGCCCCGACCGCGATCCGCCCGATCTCCGCCTAGTCCCACCAGGCTGGTCTAGCACCACCGAACGGCCCCCGTCCCTCCTCCAGGAGGAACGGGGGCCGTTCTGCGTGCCGTACGGGTACCAGGTCCCGGGAGCGTTCCGCCCGGCGGGCCGCTCCCACCGGTCTGGCGCCCGGGGCCCTGGACCCCGGGTCCCGGCCCCGGGGCCCGTAGGAGGAGGCTCAGGCGGCCCTCGCGCCACCGCCGGACGGGCGGGGTACGCGGCCGGAGGGTGCCTGCCGGCTGCCCTGCGGCGGCGTGCGGAGGCGGGGATCGTACGCCGACCCGCAGCGGCCGGACGCCGAGCGCACGAGGCAGCGTAGGAGGAGCCGTGACGGGCCCGCCGACGGACCAATGCCGCAGTGCCCGGCCCGGACGCTCTACGGGGGCGCCGGCCCCTCGGGGGAGGGGGCTCTCGGTAGCGGTCCTGGACGGCCCTGGACGGCCCTGGACGGCCCTGGGAGGGCCGGGGACCCGTGGCCGGGTCCAGACCCCCGCACGTCCCCCTTCCCCACGCACACCAGGACGCGCACACCAGGACGCGCACGCGGACGCACACCCGGAACCGCACCCCCGGACACGCACCCCGGACATGACAAAGAGCCGAGTCACGGGACCGTCCGTGACTCGGCTCTCTGGTTTGGTACCGCCTGACGGTACGAGGCTGGCGCGACAGGACGTTCGCACCGCCAGGCGGAGAGGGTGGGGAGGTTGTCCCCTATATACACAGGGAGCTCTGTGCGTGGCCCCTGGGTATATGAGGAGAGGATTTGGCTGGGACCGTGGCGGGCGGGCGACGAGAACTCCGGCTTCGTCTCCCTCAGGTCAAGAGACGGGCCTCGGAACCCATTACCACCGCACTGGCTCGCACGCTCGCCACGGTCCTCGTCCTGCCCTCACCGCGTACCACCCCTCATCCGGGTCCGCGGTGTGGGCTCGTCACCCGGAGCCTGACCTCCCGTCAGGCCCCCGGTGAAGCTTTTTCGGCTCAGGCGTCGCGCAGGGCGCGAACGGCCTCCTCGACGCGCTTGCCGTAGTCGGCGTCCGCGGCGTGGAAGTGAGCCAGGTTCTTCTCGATGACGTCCTCAAGGGTGACCTGGGACAGGCCGCCGGCGATGTTCGCCACCAGACGCTGCTTCTCGGCCTCGGACATCAGACGGTAGAGCTCACCGGCCTGGAAGAAGTGGTCGTCCTTGGTGTGCTCCGGAGCCGCGTGGGTGCCCGTGTAGCCGGAGACGGCCTTCGGGGCGCCCAGCGCCAGGCCGGTCTCGGCCGGGCCCTGGTACGAGTTGGGCTCGTAGTTCTTGTCGTGGCGCGAGCCGTTGCGCAGCGCCATGACGCCGTCGCGGCCGTAGTTGTCGGCCTTCGTCGCCTTCGGGGCGTTGACCGGCAGCAGGGTGTGGTTCACACCGAGGCGGTAGCGCTGGGCGTCGGCGTACGCGAACAGACGGCCCTGGAGCATCTTGTCCGGCGAGGCGGTGATGCCCGGGACGAAGTTGTTCGGGGAGAACGCGGACTGCTCGACCTCGGCGAAGACGTTGTCGGGGTTCCGGTCCAGGACCAGACGGCCGACGCGCTGCAGCGGGTAGTCGCTGTGCGGCCACACCTTGGTGATGTCGAACGGGTTGAAGCGGTAGTCCACGGCCTCGGCGGCGGGCATGATCTGGACGTAGAGGGTCCAGCTCGGGTTCACACCGCGCTCGATCGCCTGGAGCAGGTCGGTCTGGTGCGAGTTGCCGTCCTTGCCGACGAGCTCGGCAGCCTGGTCACCGGAGAGGCAGCGGATGCCCTGGTTCGTCTTGAAGTGGTACTTGACGAAGAAGGCCTCGCCCTGCTCGTTCGTCCACTGGTACGTGTGGGAGCCGTAGCCGTTCATGTGACGGTACGACGCCGGGATACCGCGGTCACCCATGAGCCAGGTGATCTGGTGCGTCGCCTCGGGGGCGTGCGCCCAGAAGTCCCAGACGTTGTCCGGCTCCTGCTTGCCCGTGAAGGGGTCGCGCTTCTGGGAGTGGATGAAGTCGGGGAACTTGATCGGGTCCTTGATGAAGAACACCGGGGTGTTGTTGCCGACGAGGTCGTAGTTGCCCTCTTCGGTGTAGAACTTCAGCGCGAAGCCGCGCGGGTCGCGGACCGCGTCCGAGCCACCCAGCGAGTCGGCCACGGTGGAGAACCGCAGGAAGGTCTCGGTCTTCTTGCCGACCGTGTTCAGGAACGCGGCGCTGGTGTACGCGGTGACGTCGTCGGTCACCTCGAAGTGGCCGTACGCGGCGGAGCCGCGGGCGTGCACCACACGCTCCGGGATGCGCTCACGGTTGAAGCGGGCAAGCTTCTCGAGGAGCTGCTGGTCCTGGACCAGGATGGGGCCACCGACGCCGGCGGTAGCGGAGTTCTGGTTGTCGGCGACCGGGGCGCCAGACTCGGTCGTCAGCGTGCGCTTCGACATGGTGACCTTCCGTACGGGGAACTGCTGACGGAATTCGTCTTCCGTCATGCGGAACAGCCTAATTTCGGCATGAACTCGACGTCAACAGTTTGTTGAAAAGAAAGATGGCGGGAGAGGTAATCCGGACGGTGCCGGCGCTTGGGCGCGACAGGACAGGTGTCAGCACCGGCACCATCCGGAAACTCAGGTCCCCCGGAGGGGAGTCCCCCGAAGGGGAGTCGAGCTGCGGCCCGCGAGCGGGCCGCGGGCTCAGATCTGGGCGCCGGAGAGGCGCTCGACCGCGCGGAGCAGCGCGGAGTGGTCCAGGCCACCGTCACCCTGGGCGCGCAGCGAGGCGACCAGCTGGGCGACGACCGCGCCGACCGGGAGGGCCGCACCCACGTTGCGGGCGGCGTCGGTGACGATGCCCATGTCCTTGTGGTGCAGGTCGATCCGGAAACCGGGCTTGAAGTCGCGGTTCAGGAAGTTGGCCTTCTTGCGGGTCAGGACCGTGGAGCCGGCCAGACCGCCGTTGAGCACGTCCAGAGCGGCTTCGAGGTTCACGCCCGACTTCTCGAGGAAGACGACGGCCTCGGCGCACGCCTGGATGTTCACCGCGACGATGAGCTGGTTGGCGGCCTTGACTGTCTGGCCGGAGCCGTGCGGGCCGCACAGGACGATGACCTTGCCGAGCGCCTCGAGGACCGGGAGGGCCTCGTCGAAGTCGGCCTGCTCGCCACCCACCATGATCGACAGGACGGCCTCGATGGCACCGGCCTCGCCACCGGAGACCGGGGCGTCGATGACACGGATGCCCTTGGCTGCGGCGTTCTTCGCCAGGTCGATCGAGGTCTGCGGGGTGATCGACGACATGTCGATGATCAGCGCGCCGGACTTGGCGTTCTCAAGGATGCCGTTCTCGCCGTAGGAGATGGCCTCGACCTGCGGGGACGCGGGCACCATCGTGATGATGACGTCGGCGTCGGCCACGGCCTCGGCGATCGAACCGGCGGCGGAGCCACCGGCGGCGGCCAGGCGGTCCAGCTTGTCCTGCTCCAGCGTGAAGCCGGTGACCGAGTAGCCGGCCTTCAGGAGGTTCTCGGCCATGGGGGAGCCCATGATGCCGAGACCGATCCACGCGATCTTGGGGAGGTTGCTCATGATGAGGGTCCTTCTCTTAATGCTTTGTACGAAAAGTTCGTGTGGTGCCTGGCTGTTCGCCCGGACTTTTCCGCTTACTTCGCGGCGCGGGCCTCGGCCGGCAGGAACGCGAAGGAGGCGGCGGCGTCTGCGGCCTTGTACTCAAGACCGACATAACCGTCGTAACCGGCCTTCTTGAGCTGGTCGAGCAGCTCTTCGAGGGGCAGGTCGCCGGTGCCGGGGGCACCTCGTCCCGGCTTGTCCGCGATCTGGACGTGTCCGGTCTTGGCGGCGTACTTTTCGATGACCTCGGAGAGGTCCTCATCGTTCATCGCCAGGTGGTACAGGTCGAGCAGGAACTTGGCGTTGCCGAGGCCGGTGGCCTCGTTCACCTTGTCCACTACCTCGATGCCGGCCGGGGCGCTCACCAGGGGGTAGAGCGGCGACTCGGGCTTGTTGAGGGTCTCGATCAGGAGGATCGCGCCGACGCGGTCCGCGGCCTGAGCCGCCACGACCAGGTTCTTCAGGGCGAGCTCGTCCTGGACGGCCGGGTCCACACCCTCGACGCGGTTGCCGTAGAGGGCGTTCAGCGCCTTGCAGCCGACCGAGGCGGCGAAGTCCGCAGCCACGTTGATGTTGGCGTTGAAGCGCTCCGACTCCTCACCGGGAACCGAAACCGCACCGCGGTCCGGGCCCGGCAGCTGGCCGGCGTAGAAGTTCAGGCCCACCAGCTGGGTCCCGGCGTCCTCAAGAGCCTTCTTGAGGGCGTCGAGCTCCGCCTGAGCGGGGGTGGGGGTCTCAATCCAGGGCCACCACAGCTCGACCGCCGTGAAGCCCGCTGCGGCGGCGGCCGCGGGACGCTCCAGGAGCGGGAGTTCCGTGAAGAGGATCGAAAGATTTACATCGAAGCGCTGGTCCGTGTATCCCATGAGGGGTGTGCGCTCCTTCCGTATTGCGGAAGTTAGTTTCTGCCTGATGGAAGACTGCAAGCCCGGTGTCTCACTTGTCAAGTACCGACTGCCGAAAAGTCCGGACTGCCGGGTAGCTTGAGCGCGTGCGATTGAGAGTGGAGTTCACGACCGAGCCCTTCGATCTTGAAGAGGCCCCTGCCCATGCCGTGGCCGCTCGCGAGGTCATCCAGAAGGCCCAGCTGGACGCGGTGGATGTCGGCCCGTTCGGAAACACGGCCGAAGGGGAGACCGACGAGGTGCTGACCGCGGTCACCGCGCTGCTGCGCGACTCGCTGGCGGCCGGAGCGACGCGCGTCTCGCTCCAGGTCAACGTGATCCGGGAGGAGACCCAGTGACCGAGCCCCGTGATCACCCCTTCGTCACCGCGATCAAGCCGCTGGTGGACGCGATGGGCGGCGAGCTGATGGATCCGTCCCAGGCCCAGCCCGACGACGTCGTGCTCGCCTGGGAGGGCGAGGACCTGCTGGCCGTGCGGCTCCCGCAGCTCTCGGACTCGCTGGATCACATCCTGGCGGCGCTGGAGCGCCGCCACGGCGTACCGTTGTCCCAGCTCGACCGGAAGACCAAGCAGGACGCCGTACGGATACTCGAGGCGCGCGGAGCCTTTTCCGTACGGCACGGCGTGGAGACGGTCGCGGGAGCGCTGGGTGTCAGCCGGTTCACGGTTTACAACTATTTGAACCGGGACTCGAACACCCCAAAAGGACCCAACAAGACGAACCAAGAGTGAATCGGACCTGACTCACAGTGACGAGCCGCCGCCCAATTCACCCGGGCGGCGGCTTTTGTGTACGGGAAGTTTCAACAAAGTGTTGACGCCGTGTTGTCGAGGGCGTTAGCTATGCCCAGCCCGTCAAAGCAACAAGGCCACGGAGGCCTACCGTGACTTCGAGTCCGACCCCGGGTCTCACCCGGTTCAACACCTTGGACGACAGCGCGGCCACGGCCGAGCTCCACGAGGTGTGCGCCAGCTCGGCATGGGGGAGCAAGCTGCTCGCCCAGCGCCCCTTCACCAGCGTCGAAACCCTGTTCTCCGCGAACGAGGCGGCCATGGCCGAACTCACCGCCGAGGACCTGGCCGAGGCGATGGGAGGCCACGCGCCGATCGGCCGGCCGAAGCCGGGAGACCCGACCTCCGCCCGCGAGCAGCGTGGCATGGCCGGTGCCTCGGAGGAGCTCAAGAACGAGCTCCTCGAACTGAACCTGGCCTACCAGGACAAGTTCGGCCACGTCTTCCTCATCTGCGCCACCGGTGCGACCGGTGAGTTCATGCGGGACGCGGTCAAGGTCCGGATCGAGAACTCGCCGGAACAGGAGCGGGAAATCGCTCGTGGCGAGCTCGTCAAGATCAACCGGATCCGCCTGACCCGTCTCGTGGAATCCGTAGAAGGAGAGTAAGACCGAGCATGAGCACTGAGACCACCGCGTCGGTGTCCACGCACATCCTGGACACCAGCATCGGAAAGCCCGCCGAAGGCGTCGCGATCTCCCTGTCGGCCCGTACGGGTCTCGACGGCGAGTGGGCGGCCCTGGGCGGCTCCGCCACCGATGCGGACGGGCGCTGCAAGGACCTGCCGGCCCTGCCGGAGGGCACCACCCACGTGCGTCTCGACTTCGAGACCGAGACGTACTTCTCCAAGAAGCAAGCCGCCGAGGCACAGCAGGACGCCCCCCGCGTAAGGGACAGCGTTGCGTTCTTCCCCGAGGTCACCATCACCTTTGCGGTGAACCCGGGCGAGCACTATCACGTACCGCTGCTGCTCAACCCGTTCGGCTACTCCGTTTACCGAGGGAGCTAGCAATGGCCACCATTCTGGGCCAGAACCAGTACGGCAAAGCAGAGAACCGCGTCGTCAAGATCACGCGGGACGGCGACACCCATCACATCAAGGACCTGAACGTCTCGGTCGCCCTTTCGGGTGACATGGACGACGTCCACTACTCCGGCTCGAACGCCAACTGCCTGCCGACGGACACCACCAAGAACACGGTGTACGCCTTCGCCAAGGAGTACGGCATCGAGTCCGCCGAGCAGTTCGGCATCCACCTGGCGCGCTGGTTCGTCAACAGCCAGGAGCCGATCCACCGCGCACGCATCCGGATCGAGGAGTACTCCTGGTCCCGGATCGCCACCTCGGACGCCAACTCCAAGTTCATCGGCTCCGACGAGGTGAACCACTCCTTCGTCCGCAACGGCGGCGAGACCCGGGTCACCCAGATCACGTACGACGGCAAGAACTGGGAGGTCATCTCCGGCCTCAAGGACCTCGTCGTCATGAACTCCACGAACTCCGAGTTCTGGGGTTACGTGAAGGACAAGTACACGACCCTCAAGGAGGCCTACGACCGCATCCTGGCGACCCAGGTTTCGGCTCGTTGGCGCTTCAGCTGGTCCGACGACGACCAGCGGATGCCGAACTGGGAGAAGTCCTACGCCGAGACCCGGAAGCACATGCTCCAGGCCTTCGCGGAGACCTACTCCCTGTCGCTCCAGCAGACCCTGTACCAGATGGGTTCGCGCATCATCAACCACCGTTCGGAGATCGACGAGG
Organism: Streptomyces sp. NPDC059443; assembly: GCF_042750105.1. NCBI lineage: Bacteria > Bacillati > Actinomycetota > Actinomycetes > Kitasatosporales > Streptomycetaceae > Streptomyces > Streptomyces sp. NPDC059443. The sequence continues at coordinate 123,615 of NZ_JBHYVM010000012.1, forward strand.
TCCGCTTCTCGCTCCCGAACAAGCACCACTTCCTCGTCGACCTTGAGCCGTTCGGCCTCAAGAACGACAATGAGGTCTACTTCGCCGCGGACCGCCCGTACGGTCTGATCGAGGCGACGGTCCTCCGCGACGGCGTCGACGCCCGTATCCCCGTGGACATGACCAACCTCTGATGTGAACGCGCGTCCCGGGGCCCCGCAGTGGCCCCGGGGCGGTGCGACCACCCTTCACCATCAGCACGAAAGATCAGCACGAAAGCTTCCTGATTCGGCACCCGGACGCACCATATGGGGCGGCAGTACTGTCAGCTGTCCAAGGCCCCCGGCTCCGGCACTCAAATCCTCTGGGTTTTGCCGTGCCCGCACCGCCACTGAAAGCACGAGGAAGTCCCATGGCAGCATCGTCAGCCAATGGCAGCGCCGTAGAGCGCATCGTCATCGAAAACTGTGCGATTGCGACCGTCGACGCGAATGACACCGAGTACGCCTCGGGCTACGTGGTCGTCGCCGGCAACAAGATCGAGGCCATCGGTGCGGGCAGGGCCCCCGACAACCTCGAAAACGTCGTCCGCCGCATCGACGGCACCGGACACCTCGTGACCCCCGGTCTGGTCAACACGCACCACCACTTCTACCAGTGGATCACGCGTGGTCTGGCCACCGACCACAACCTCTTCAACTGGCTCGTCGCGCTGTACCCGACCTGGGCGCGCATCGACGAGCAGATGACGTACACGGCCGCGCAGGGCTCCCTCGCCGCGATGGCCAAGGGCGGCGTCACCACCGCCATGGACCACCACTACGTGTTCCCCAAGGGCTCCGGCGACCTCTCCGGCTCGATCATCCGCGCCGCGTCCGAGATGGGCGTCCGCTTCACCCTCGCCCGCGGTTCCATGGACCGCAGCGAGAAGGACGGCGGTCTGCCGCCGGACCACGCCGTAGAGACCCTCGAAGGTGCGCTCGCCGACACCGAGGCGACCGTGAAGAAGTACCACGACGCCTCCTTCGACGCGATGACCCAGGTCGCCGTCGCCCCGTGCTCCCCCTTCTCGGTCTCCACCGAGCTGCTCAAGCAGGGCGCCGAGATGGCCCGCCGCCTGGGTGTGCGCATGCACACGCACGGCAGCGAGACCGTCGAGGAAGAGCAGTTCTGCAAGGAACTGTTCGGGATGGGCCCGACCGACTACTTCGAGTCGACCGGCTGGCTCGGCGAGGACGTGTGGATGGCGCACAGCGTCCACATGAACGACTCCGACATCGCCGCGTTCGCCCGTACCAAGACCGGTGTCGCGCACTGCCCGTCCTCCAACGCCCGTCTGGCCGCCGGCATCGCCCGCGTCCCGGACATGCTCGCCGCCGGCGTCCCGGTCGGCCTCGGCGTGGACGGCACCGCCTCCAACGAGTCCGGTGAGCTGCACACCGAACTGCGCAACGCGCTCCTCATCAACCGCCTGAACCCGGTGCACCGCGAGCGCGCCCTCAACGCGCGCCAGGCCCTGCGCCTCGGTACGTACGGTGGCGCCCAGGTCCTCGGCCGCGCCGACAACATCGGCTCGCTGGAGGTCGGCAAGTGCGCCGACCTGGTGATGTGGAACCTGAGCACGCTCCTGCACTCCTCCATCGCCGACCCGGTCACCGCCCTGGTCTTCGGTGCGGCTGCCCCCGTGACCCTCTCGCTGGTCAACGGCAAGCAGATCGTCGAGAACAACCGGCTCCTCTTCGCCGACGAGGACGCGATCGCCGTGTCCACCCGGGAAGAGGCCCAGCGCCTCGCGCGGATCTCCGCGCAGGCCTGATCCCACGGAGTCCGGCCGGGGGGGACGGCCCCCGGCCGGCGGCCGTGGACCCGAGCGGGGTCCGCGGCAGCCGTTCCCGGGTAGCGCCCGAGGTTTTTCCCAGGGCGCCCCCGGGGGCGGTGAGTCGTGGCACTTGCAGCACTTGCAGCACTTGCTCCGCAGCTCGTGTACCGAGCCACTGCCACGGCACCTCCAGCTCTTTTTCTCACCTGCGGCCCTCGCCGCCACCGCGTGGAAACGACTTCTCCGGACCGTTCACGTCCGGACCGTTCAAGACGAATCGTTTCCGCACCCCTTGGGACAAGCATTCGCAGCACCCCCACAACTCAATACCGGCTCGACTCGCACAGCTTTCGCATCACCTCCCAGACACATCACGTCCCTGCCGGCGTGTTAAACAGTTCGGAGGAAGCCGTGGCCCAGGCGCCCAGGTTTCGCAAAGACGCAGTCGCAGTACCGCAGGTCTCGGACGACTCCGGGGGGAAGCACCCGGTCGACGAGACCCTGCCCCCGCTGAAAATGTTCACCAGCGGTCTCCAGCACGTGGCCGCCATGTACGCGGGTGTCGTCGCCCCGCCCATGATCGTCGGCCCGGCCGTCGGCCTCTCCGCCACCGAGACCGCCTTCCTGATGGGCGCCTCGCTCTTCACCGCAGGACTCGCGACCCTCCTCCAGACCCTCGGATTCTGGAAGATCGGCGCCAAACTCCCCTTCGTCAACGGCGTTTCGTTCGCCGGCGTCACCCCGATGATCGCCATCGGCAAGGGGGCGGGCGACAACGCCGTGCCCGTCATCTTCGGCGCGATCATCGTCGCCGGAGTCCTCGGCTTCTTCGCAGCCCCGTACTTCGGCAAGCTCGTCAGGTTCTTCCCGCCGGTGGTCACCGGTACGGTCATCACCCTGATCGGCGTCTCGCTGCTCCCCGTGGCCTTCAACTGGTCGCAGGGCGGCAACCGCACCGCCACCGACTACGGCTCGATGCGGAACATCGGGATGGCCGCGGTCACCCTCGCGATCGTCCTGCTGATGCGCAAGTTCCTGCGCGGCTTCCTCCAGCAGATATCCATCCTGCTCGGCCTGGTCGCCGGCACGCTCATCGCGCTGCCCCTGGGCATGACGAACTTCGACGCCGTCAAGAACGCCGACATCGTGGGCTTCCCGACGCCGTTCCACTTCGGCGCCCCGCAGTTCCAGGTCGCCGCGATCATCTCCATGTGCATCGTGATGCTCGTGTGCATGACCGAGTCCACCGCCGACATCCTGGCGCTGGGCAAGATCGTGGGCCGTCCGGCGGACGAGAAGACCATCGAGGGCGGCCTGCGCGCCGACGCCCTGGGCAGTGCGATCAGCCCGCTGTTCAACGGGTTCATGTGCAGTGCCTTCGCGCAGAACATCGGCCTGGTCGCCATGACCAAGGTGCGCAGCCGGTTCGTCGTCGCGGCCGGCGGCGGCATCCTGATCCTGCTCGGCCTCTGTCCGATGGCCGCCTCCGTCATCGGCGTGGTCCCGCTCCCGGTCCTCGGCGGCGCGGGCGTCGTCCTCTTCGGCTCGGTCGCCGCCAGCGGCATCCAGACCCTGGCCGGCGCGGCCATGGAGAAGGGCGAGAACGCCCTGATCGTCGCCGCCTCGCTCGGCATCGGCCTGATCCCGATCGCGGCCCCCGGCTTCTACCACGCCTTCCCGAAGGACCTGCTGGTCGTCCTCGACTCCGGCATCAGCACCGGCTGCGTCGTGGCCATCGCGCTGAACCTGGCCTTCAACCACCTCGGTGCCAAGAAGGGCGCGAACGCCCTTGCCCCGGAGCCGGTGCCGGTGCACTGACCGGGCTTTGCCCGGCCGGAGCATGGAGCGCTGGGGCGGACGCCACCCACTGCGGGTGTGGCGTCCGCCCCGGCGTGCGCCCGTTCGGCTGCCGCCGACCTGTCGGCCCGGCTGCGGCCGCGGCTCATGGGGCTCCGCCCCAGACCCCGCGCCTCAAACTCCCCCAGCTACCGCTGGGAGGGGCCCCCGGGCGGGGCTGGGATTGACGCCGGCGGGGCGGGAATTAGCTTCGGCGGGGCGGGAATTGACGTTCGTCGGAGCTGGAATCCGGCGCCGGGTCGGACCAGATGTCCGGGACGATCGTGCGCAGGCGGTGGCCGCGGCCGTCCAGTTCCTGGGCCTCCGACTTGCGTACGCTCAGGGCCACCGCGGAGTCGGTCACGCGCAGGCCGGGCAGTCGGCGGGTGAGGTCGGCGGTGTAGCGGGAGAGGTCCTCGACCGTGCGCAGCCGTACGCCGATCATGAAGTTCCAGGGCCCGCTGACGGACATGCAGACCCGCGTCTCGCGCAGGCCCGCGGCCGCCGCCGCGCACTCGGCGAGTTCGTACTCGGCGGCCTCCGCCCACAGGGTCGCCGACACCGGCCAGCCCGACAGCCCCGACGCCAGCGCGCAGCTGTAGCGCAGGCTCTGACCGGCCTCCAGCCTCGTCAGCCGGCGCCGTACGGTCGACTCGCTCATCCCGGACTCCCGGGCCAGTGAAGCCACGCTGCGCCGGGCGTCCGAGGACAGGGCCCGTACCAGCGGCCGGTCCTCGGGCTGGAGCGGCGCCACCGGGGCGGTGGCCGGGATCGTGGCGGGCGCCCAGCGCCGGGTCCGGCCGGTCAGCAGGTCGATCTGGCCCGGGGCCAGCTGGTCCAGGCGCCAGCGGTCGGGGGCGTAGTGCACCGCGGTCACCATCGAGGTGCGGGTACCGACCACGCCCGGGATCAGCTGCACCCGCGAGGACAGGTACCGGTACAGCGCGGGCAGGTCCGGGAGGGCCACGAAGACCAGCAGGTCGCGGCCCCCTGTGGTGTGTTCCACGCCGAGCGTGTGCGGATCGGCCACGAGCGCGTCGCCCACCGAGGGCGAGGTTCCCGCGGCGCAGGTGACCTCCACCCAGGCCATGGAGGGCGGCCGGACGCCGGTCCGCAGTCCGATCCCCGACAACCACGCCTCGCCGGCCCCGGTCAGCCGTTCCCAGCGGCGCGCCAGGGTGTCCGGGCGGGCTCCGAGCACCGGTCCCAGCAGCTCCCAGCTCGCACGGGGGGCGAGCTGGAGTGCGTGGACGAGCGCCCGGTCCATGTCATCGATGGCGGAAATGGCCGAGTTCATACCCTCCCCCTGGTGGTTCTCCCGGTCGGTGACGACACAACGGAATTATGAACCGATCATCTCTCTTTGTGCATTCAACTGTTGAACGAGTGGTTGTGTGTACTTGTCGGACATCGCAGGAGGATGTGTGGGGGAGCCCGGCGCGGGCATGCGCCTTGCGGTGCCCGCCGAACTGTCCAGTTTCATCGGTCGCGAGCGGGAGCTGACCGCCCTCGCCTCACTGCTGGCCGCCGAACGCCTCACGACGCTCACCGGCCCCGCGGGCATCGGGAAGACCCGGCTCGCGGTGCGCTCCGTGCGGACGCTGACCGGCCGGGACGGGCTCGACGCGGTCTGGGTGGACCTCGCGGCCCTGCCCGAGCGCCGCTGGGCGGAGCTGGAGGGAGAGCTCGCCGGCCGGCTCGCGGGGCGCCGGGCGCTGCTCGTCCTCGACGGGTGCGAACAGCTCGGGGAGACCGGGCCGGGGCTCGTGGCGGGGTTGCTGTCGCGCCTTCCGGGGCTACGGATCCTGGCCACTTCGCAGCGGCGGCTGCGGCTCGCGGGGGAGGCGGTGCTCGCGGTACCGCCACTGGCCGTGCCTCCGCCGCCCGCACCGCCGCTGACGGGGCTCGCGCTCGCCGTGCCTCCGGCGGCCGCGGCGATGCCGGCGGCCCGGCCCCTGCCCCCGTCGCAGACCCTGCCGGTGGCGGCCGTCGCCGGGTACGCGGCCGTGCGGCTCTTCGAGGAGCGGGCGCGCGGCGCCGACCCCTTCTTCGAGCTGACCGACCGCAACGCGGCCGCGGTGGCCGCGCTGTGCCGGGCGCTCGACGGCATTCCCGGGGCGCTGGAGCTCGCGGCGGGGCGTGCGCACCAGTACGCGCCCGCGCAGGCGCTCCGCAGACTCGGTTCCGACCCGCTGACCTTCCTCGCGGGCGGCGCGGGCCGCAGTACCCGGGTCGACGCCGAACGCTCCCACCGGCTGGCCCCGCCCGACGAACGGCTGCTCTGGGAGCGGCTCTCCGTCTTCGCCGGTCCCTTCGACCGGGCGGCCGTGGCCGAGGTGTGCGGCTTCGGGGAGCTCACCCCGGACACCGCCGCCGAGGCGTTGCAGCGGCTGGCCCCCGGCCTGCTGGCGGACGCCGGGCCGGGCCGCTACCGGATGCCGCTCTCCGTACGGGCCTACGCGGGCCGCCTGCTGGCGCACGGGCCCGCCGGAGACGGCGCGGCGACCGTCCGGCGCCACCACGAGCGGTGCCGGGTGGTGGCCGAGCGGGCGGCGCAGCTGTGGCGCGCGGGCGCGCAGCGGGAGGCGCGCGCCCTCGCCGTACGGGAGCTCCCCGAGCTGCGCGCGGCGATGAACCCGCTCTCCGCCAGCGGTCCGGGCACGGCCCTGGAGATCGCGGTGTCCCTGTGGTTCCTGTGGTCCGCGTGCGGGATGGCGGCGGAGGGGCGGCGGCACCTGGAGCGGGCCCTGGCCCTGCACCCGGCGCCCCGGCCCGCGCGGGCCCTGTGGCTCGCGGCCTGGCTGGTGGCCAGCTTCGGCGAGGCGGACGGCGCCGACCCCCTGCTGGTGGAGGCGTGGACCGCGGCCGTCCACGAGGGGGAGGACACCTGCCTGGCCTACCTCGCGCACGTACGGGGCACGGTCGCGCTTTGGGAGCACCGGTACGAGGAGGCCGCCGCGGAATTCGGCGAGGGTCTGGAACTGCTGCCGGCCGATCCCGACTTCGGCCCCGGCCGCGAAGCCCTCCAGGCCGCGCACACCATGGCGGTGGCCCACACCGACCCGGTGTCGGTCCCGGTCGAGGACGGCCCCCCGGACGGCCCCGCCGACCTGTGGGCCCGCTCCTGGGCCTGCTACGCCCATGCCCTCGTCCAGCGCCGCGAAGGCCGTCCGGCGCTGGCCCGCACCGAACTGCTGCGCGCCCTGCGGACCCAGCTCGCGCTGGACGACCAGCTCGGCCAGGCCTTCTCGGTGGAACTCCTGGCCGAACTGGAGGCGGACCAGGCCCACTACGCGGAAGCCGCCCGCCTCCTCGGAGCGGTCTCCCGCGCCCGCCCCCGCGCGTCCTCGGCCCCCCGGGCCCTGCACACGGTCCGCACCCGCCTCACCCCGGAGGCCTTCCGCACGGCCTACCGCACGGGCGCCCGTACGCCACTGCGCGACCTCCTGCCGGAGCTGTCGGACTAGGCCGGCCGAGCCGGTTCCCACAGCATCAGGCTGTTCATCAGATCGGCCTGCTCGATCGCGTCGTCCAGGGCGTGATGGGTGTGCGGGCGGCGGGAGAGGAGTTCCGGGGGCATGTGGCGCTTGACGGCGGAGCGGAGCGGGATCCGGGCCTTGGCCGCGTAGAGGGTCTTCATGTCCAGGCAGCCCGAGTGACCGAAGGGGCTCTCGCCGCCGAAGTTCATCAAGTACCAGTACAGGAAGGTCCAGTCGAAGGAGGCCGGGTATCCGCACATCACCGGCTGGGCCCCGGCGGAGACTTCCCGGACCCACGCCCGGAACTCGGCCATGGCGACGGCCGGGTCGGCGCCCTCGCGGAGCAGCCGGTCGCGGTCGAGCCCGCTGACGGCGAGGGCTTCCGGCACCCAGGCCTCGCTGATCGGACGCAACTCGCGGTAGAAGGTGTCCTGTTCCGGATCGGCGGCCGTATACGAGTGCGCGCTCTGCCGGCCGGCCACGGAGGCCCCGAAGCTGATCATCGAGTACGGCCCGGGGATGGGCCCGTCGGCCTCGATGTCGACGGAGATGTAAACGTTCGGACGTACGGTACGGGCTGACATGCCCGGAAGCATGCCAGCCCGCGCCGGACCCGTTCACCTCATATAGGGGTGCACCTCATAGAGAGGGGATCAGGAGGAGGGGGTGAGGTACATCCCGCTCTGGTCGCCCCCGGCGGTGTTCTTGCAGCCGAATCCGCTGTCCGCCGGCTGCGCCACCACCAGCGCCAGGCAGCGCCCGGCCGCCAGCTGGCCGAAGTAGTTCGGGTGCATGGACTCCTGGACCAGTCCCTGGGTCTGGTTGTTGTCGATCCAGCGCGCCCACTCGCTCGTCTTCGCCGAGGCCGGCGCCGCGGTCGTCACCTGCTTGCTCGCCTTCGCGCAGACCTCGCGCCCCTGCATCATGTCCCGCAGGTCCAGGAACTGCGCGCCCTTGGCGGCGGCGACCCCCTTGATGCGGTCGGCGAGCTGCGGCACGAGCGAGTCGCGCGCCCAGTCGGAGTCCTTGTTCCAGAACGGGCAGCCGCCGCTGTTGAGCCGGCTCCAGTCGCTCTGGGTGTACCGGTTCTCCGCGCCGCGCGGGATCGGCGACGGGTAGGACTGGAGCACGATCCGGTACGAGGAGTCGGCGTAACCGGCGTCCCGCATGACCGTCCGTACCTCGTCCACGGACTTGCTCACGGCTCCCATCACGGCGTCCATCTTCTGGTCCACGACCGACTGCTGGTCGTCGTAGCAGTAGGAGTTCCAGAGGACGAAGTCGTACGCGCACTCCTTGATGATGTCGGCGAAGCCGAGGTCGTTCCCGCCGATGGACAGCGAGATGACCTTGACGTTGTTGCTCGCGGCCACGGCGGCGAGCTGATCGGCCTGCGGGGCCTCGCCCTTGAAGGCGACCCCGCCGTTCGAGGCGCGGAACACGTTCTCCGAGGTCGCCCCGGAGCAGGCCAGGTTGACGGCCACGTCGGCGATCGCCCCGGCGCTCTTCACCTCGGCGGAGTCGGACCGGTCGCACCCGCCGGCCGTGGCCCCGTAGACCTTCGCGGGGTCGTAGCTGCTCCCGCTGACCCACGCCCGGTCGGTGCCGGTCCGGTTCCCGCTGTTGGTCAGGCTGTTGCCCTTCCAGCGCCCGGCCTCGCCGGAGATGTAGCTGTCGCCCATGGACACCACGGCGGTGGGCCCGCTCCCCGGTGCGGCCGCGGCCGTCCCGGCCCCGCCGGCCATCAGTGCCCCGGCTGCGAGCGGCAGTGTCATGGCGATTCCGGCCAGTCGTCGCACTCGACGGGCACGGTCCTTGCTTGCGGTGCGGAATCCGATCACTGCGGAACTCCTGCGGTCGGCCATGCGGGAGTCGGCAACAACTCCGGCGCATGGCTGGGTAAGTGGGGGTTACCTCCGGCCGGTGGCAATCGGAAAGGTGCCACCTCGCGCGTTGTTACCGCTAGGTACAGGCAAGTTACGAACAAGTAACAACCGATCGGTCGTTCGGCTGAAACCGGCTGGAAACGGCCGGACGCACGACAGCGCCCCCGGAGCCGGGAAGGCTCCGGGGGCGCTGTCGTGGTGTTCGGCTGCTGTGCGATTCAGCCGAAGTCGGAGTGTCAGCCGATGAGCTGGTCGTACGCCGGGAGGGTGAGGAAGTCGGCGTAGTCCGCGTCCAGGGAGACCTGGAGGAGGAGGTCGTGGGCCTGCTGCCACTTGCCGGCGGCGAAGGCTTCCTCGCCGACCTCGGAGCGGATCGCCGCGAGTTCGGCGGCGGCCACCTCGCGGGTGAGGTCGGCCGTCGCGAGCTTGCCGTTCTCGAAGACCACGCCGGCGTTGATCCACTGCCAGATCTGCGAGCGCGAGATCTCGGCGGTGGCCGCGTCCTCCATCAGGCCGAAGATGCCGACGGCGCCGAGGCCGCGCAGCCAGGCCTCGATGTAGCGGATGCCGACCTGGACGGCGTTGCGCAGGCCGTCGTACGTGGGCTTCGCGTCCAGGGAGTCGATCGCGATGAGCTCGCCGGGGGCGACGGAGACGTCCTCGCGCAGGCGGTGCTTCTGGTTCGGGCTGTCGCCGAGGACCGCGTCGAAGGAGGCCATCGCGATCGGGACCAGGTCGGGATGGGCGACCCACGAGCCGTCGAAGCCGTCGCCGGCCTCGCGGTCCTTGTCGGCCTTGACCTTCTCGAAGGCGACCTTGTTGACCTCGGCGTCCTTGCGGGACGGGATGAAGGCCGCCATGCCGCCGATGGCGTGCGCGCCGCGCTTGTGGCAGGTCTTGACCAGCAGCTCGGTGTAGGCGCGCATGAACGGGGCGGTCATCGTCACCGCGTTGCGGTCCGGCAGGACGAACTTCTCGCCGCCGTCACGGAAGTTCTTGACGATGGAGAAGAGGTAGTCCCAGCGGCCGGCGTTCAGGCCCGCCGCGTGGTCGCGCAGCTCGTAGAGGATCTCGTCCATCTCGTACGCGGCCGTGATGGTCTCGATCAGGACGGTCGCGCGGACCGTGCCCTGCGGGATGCCGACGTAGTCCTGCGCGAAGACGAAGATCTCGTTCCAGAGGCGCGCCTCAAGGTGCGACTCGGTCTTCGGCAGGTAGAAGTACGGGCCCTTGCCGAGCGCGATGAGGCGCTTGGCGTTGTGGAAGAAGTACAGGCCGAAGTCCACGAGCGAGCCGGAGGCCGGGCCGCCCTCGAACTGGAGGTGGCGCTCCTGGAGGTGCCAGCCGCGCGGGCGCATCACGACGGTGGCGAGCTCCTCGGCGGGCTTGAGGGCGTACGCCTTGCCCGTGCGGGCGTCGGTGAAGTCGATGCGGCGCTCGTAGGCGTCGATCAGGTTGAGCTGGCCGAGGACCACGTTCTCCCAGGTGGGAGCCGAGGCGTCCTCGAAGTCGGCGAGCCAGACCTTGGCGCCCGAGTTCAGGGCGTTGATGGTCATCTTGCGGTCCGTCGGACCGGTGATCTCCACACGGCGGTCGTTCAGCGCGGCCGGGGCCGGCGCCACCTTCCAGTCGCCCTCGCGGACCTGTGCGGTGTCCGGGAGGAAGTCGAGGGTGGAAGTGCGGGCGATCTCGGCACGGCGCTCGGCGCGGCGGGCGAGGAGCTCGGCCCGACGGGGGGCGAACCGCCGGTGGAGCTCGGCCACGAAGGCGAGAGCCGCTTCGGTGAGGACTTCGTCCTGCCGGGGCAGGGGCTCGGCGTCGACGATGGCCAGCGATGACGGCGCTGGTGCGGACATATCTGTCACTCCTTCAGCGGCGGTGCCTGGCGGCCGCGGGGAATGCTCGCGCTGGACGGCACGCAGTGCCGTCGGGTGTGGAGAGTTCCGGATACGGTCGCGGGCGCCGTCTGGGGGTTCAGGGCGCTTCTGACCAGTGGATAGTAATTTCCTCATGGTGGAAGTTCAATGGTTTGTTGATGTCGAGATTCTCTGGGTCGACAGATTCCGCTACCTGGTGGCCCTCAGTGCCACAGCGGTCACAGCCCGCTCAGGTTCGCCTACGGATCCGCTCAGATGAGTCGTGCCAGGTCGGACGGCGTGTCGATGTCGAAGGCCTCGGCGATGTCCCCGCACTCGACCAGCGTGAGCTCCGCCACGTGCGCCGACAAGTGCACCCGCGCGCCCTTGTCACCCGTGGCGGTCGCCACGATGTCCGGCCAGCGGTCCGCCCCGAACAGCACCGGGTGCCCGCGCTCGCCGCCGTACGCCGCCGCCACCAGGCTCGCCGGGGAGCGGTACGCGGCACGGACCCGGGCCACCGCCTCCGGGCCGATGCCCGGCTGGTCCACCAGGGACACCAGGGCCGCGCGGGCGCCCGTACCGGCCAGCGAGGCGAGACCCACCCGCAGGGAGGAGCCCATGCCCTCGGCCCAGTCCGGGTTGTCGCGCACCACGCACCCGCTCAGGTCCGCGCGCTCGCGCACCTCGGCCGCCGAGGCGCCGAGGACCACGTGGAGCGGGCCGCAGCCGGCCTCGCGCAGGACCCGTACGGCGTTCTCCACCAGCGGGCGGCCCCGGTAGGGCAGCAGGGCCTTGGGGCGGCCGCCGAGGCGCCGGCCGCCGCCGGCCGCGAGGAGCAGACCCGCGATCAACGGGGGAGCGGAGTCGTCGTGTGTGCTGGTGTGGCGTGACATGTCACCGATTCTCGCTCGCGCAGCTCTCGCGGCTCGATCCGCTCCCGCCGCACGAGGCGGCGTACGGCTGCCAGCACGGCACCGACGCGCACCGGCTCGGCGATGCGGTTCTCGGCGGCTGCGAGCAGCGCCCGTTCGTCACGGTCGGTCAACATCACGGCGACTCCTTGCCAATCGGGGGCCAATGCAGCGAGTCTGGACCCGGATTGGCCTGGCCGGCAGAGCCAATCAGGGGAGGTTGGCATGGCAAACGGGCGAGTGGTCCAGACGGCGGACAGAACGATCGGCAGCCGCCAGCTCGCGGCACTGCTCCCGCCCGAGGTACTGGCCCGCCCCGGCTACCGGGCCCTCGCCGACGCCGTCCGCACCCTGATCCTCGACGGCCGGGTCGCCCTGCACGTAAGGCTGCCCGCCGAACGCGAGCTCGCGGAAGCGGTCGGCGCCAGCCGGGCCACCGTCACCGGCGCCTACGACCTGCTGCGCGAGAGCGGCTACGTCCGCAGCCGGCGCGGCTCCGGCACCTGGACCGAGCTCCCCGAAGGCCACCGCCCGGTCGGCGCGCACGCCATCATCGGGGGCACCGGCGGCTACAGCCCCGACGGCGACCCGGGCATCGACCTCGCCATCGCCGCCATGGGAGCCCCCGACGGCGCCCTCTCGGACGCGGTGGCCTGGGCGGCGCCCAGGCTCCCGGGGCTGGCCCGCCATCCCGGCTACCACCCCTTCGGCCTGCCCGACCTGCGCACCGCCATCGCGGAGCGCTTCACCCGGCGCGGGCTGGCGACCCGGCCGGAGCAGATCCTCGTCACGGCGGGAGCGCAGCAGGCGTTCGCGCTGGTCGTGAGCCTGCTGTGCCGGCCCGGGGACCGGGTGATGACCGAGAACCCGACCTACGCCAACGCCCTCGACGCCATCCGGCACGCGCGGCTGCGCGCCGGGTCCATCGCCGTCTCCGACGCGGGCTGGGACCTGGAGATCGCTGAGTCCGCGCTCCGCCAGACCGTGCCGAGGCTCGCGTACGTCATCCCCGACTTCCACAACCCGACGGGCGCGCTGATGCCGCAGGAGCAGCGGCTGCGGCTGCTCGCGGCGACGCGGCGGACCGGGACCTGGCTGGTGGTCGACGAGACCATCGCCGACATCGCCCTCGACGTGCCGGCGCCCGCCCCGCTGGCCTCGCTGGCGCCCAAGGGCGGGGCCGACCACGTGGTGACCATCGGGTCGCTGAGCAAGACGCACTGGGGCGGGCTGCGCGTCGGGTGGATCCGGGCCACCGCCAAGATGATCACCGAGCTGACGGGGGTCCGGGTCGCGGCCGACATGTGCGGATCGGTGCTCGACCAGCTGGTGGCCCTGCCGCTGCTGGAAGGGCTGGAACGGTCGCTGCCGGGGCGGCTGGAGCAGATACGGGGGCAGCGCGCGGCGCTGGTCGCCTCGCTGGAGCGGCACACGCCGGAGTGGTCCTGGCAGCTGCCGCCGGGCGGGCTCTCGCTGTGGGTGGACCTGGGCGAGCCGGTGAGCTCGGCGCTGTCGGAGCGGGCGGCCGCGGCCGGGGTGCACATCGGGCGGGGCGCGCGGTTCGGGGTGGACCCCGGGACGTTCGAGCACCGGCTGCGGATCCCGTACACCCTCGCCGCGGACCGACTGGACGAGGGCGTACGCCGGCTCGCGGAGGCCTTCCACGCGGGCGCGCCGCTGCCTTCGGGGGTGGAGCGGCCGTACTGGGTGGCGTAGCCGGGCGGGCAGGGCCTGCGGGGTCCTACGCGGTGCGGCGGAACCAGGCGTTCGACGCCGGGCGGAACATGAGGGCCACGGCCGTGAGGACGGCGGCCACGTGGACCGCCCGGCTGGCGCCGAAGAGCCAGTCGAGGGCGCCGGCCCGTGCGGCTGCCGCCGAGAGCGATCCTCCGTCGAGGAGGTAGCCGAGGGGCTGGACGGCCATGGAGGCCGTGCCGAGGACGCCGAGGCCGAGGGCGAGGGTGATCCGGGCCCAGCGGGCCCCCGCGCGCATGCGCCGCGCGATCAGGGCGGCGGCGGCGAAGACGGTGAGGCGGACGGCGAGGCCGATGCCGATCTCCCCGGCGGAGCCGGTGCCGTCGGCCGTCATGCGGGTGATCGCGAGGACGGTCTCGAAGGCGCCGGCGGCGATGGCGGTGAGCCAGAGGGTGTGGGCGGTGCGGATGGTTTTGGGCGGGTGTGTGGAGGTCGCGGTGGCGGTCGTTGTGGCGGACATCGGGGCTCGCTCTCGGGTCGGGGGCGGTGTCCCGAATGCTTCCGGTCGCGTCGCTTCCGGGCCCGCCGGTGGGCCGGTGAACCCGGCCGGGGGGTAGCCCCCGGGTGCGGGTGGGGCTGGCCCTGCGGGGCTTGTCCCCTACCCGCCCTTCCACCGTTCCCCGGGCTCCGCCCGGACCCGGTCCTCAAACGCCGGCGGGGCTGGGAGCGGGCTGCGATTGGCTACGGCGTGCGGATCAGGCGGCGGGTGGCTGCCGCGGCTACCGCTGAGGTGCGGGAGTCGACGCCGAGTTTGGCGTAGATGTGGACCAGGTGGGATTTGACCGTGGCCTGGCTCAGGAAGAGCTGTTTGGAGATCTGCTGGTTCGACAGGCCGTCCGCGACCAGCTGGAGGACCTCCAGCTCGCGCTTGGTCAGGGCTTCGGCGGGTGTCCGCATGCGGTCCATCAGGCGCAGGGCCACCGCCGGGGCCAGGGCCGACTGGCCCGCCGCCGCGGTGCGGACCGCCGCCGCGAGTTCCTCCGGCGGGGCGTCCTTGAGGAGGTAGCCCGAGGCGCCCGCCTCCACCGCCGCCAGGATGTCCGCGTCCGTGTCGTATGTGGTGAGGACGAGGACGCGGGGTGCCGAGGGCCGGCCCGTGATCAGGGCCGTGGCCGCCGAGCCGTGCATACCGGGGCCGGGGCCGAACTGGAGGTCCATCAGGACCACGTCCACGCCCGCGGAAGCCGCCAGCTCCACCGCGCGCTCCGCCGTCGCGGCCTCCGCGACCACCGCGAAGTCCGGCTCGGTGTCCAGCACCGCGCGCAGCCCGGCGCGGACCACGGGGTGGTCGTCGGCCAGGAGCAGCCGGATGGTCATCAGGGGGCCTCCAGAGGCAGCGGCAGGGTGACGGCCACGGCGGTGCCCTGGCCCGGGGAGGACTCGACGGTGAACAGGCCGGCCAGGGTTTCGGCCCGCGAGCGCATCGCGGGCAGGCCGAAGCCGCCGTCGCCGGAGGGGGCGGACGAGGGGTCGAAGCCCCGGCCGTCATCGACGATGTCCAGCGTCACGGAGGTGTCCATGAAGCTCAGGGTGATCTCGGCGCGACCGGCCTGCGCGTGCCGCACCACGTTGGCCAGCGCCGACTGCGCGATCCGCAGCAGCGCCACCTCGTAGGGCGTGGGGAGGGGCCGGGCCGTGCCGCTGAGGGAGAAGCGGACCCGGGGGCCCGGAGCGCCCGCGCACAGCCGCTCCAGCGCGGCCGGCAGCGAGCCGTGCTCCAGATCCGGAGGCGTGAGGGCCCGTACGAAGCGCCGTGCCTCGGCGAGGTTCTCCTGCGCGGCCTGGCGCGCCTGGGCGATGTGCGTCAGCGCCGCCGCAGTCGCCGTCGTCGGATCGGGGGCGGCCGGACCGGCGGCCCCCGCCGCCCCCGCCGCTCCCGCAGTCCCCGCCGTCCCCGCAGCTCCCTCGGCGAGCGTCCGCTCCGCCGCCCGCAGCAGCAGTTGGATGGAGGAGAGTCCCTGCGCCAGGGTGTCGTGGATCTCCCGGGCGAGGCGCTCGCGCTCCGCCAGGATCCCGGCGCCCCGCTCGGCCGCCGCCAGCTCGGCCCGGGTGGTGATGAGCTCCTCGATCAGCTCGCGGCGCCGTTCGCTCTCCCGGTAGAGGGCCTCGTAGCCCAGTACGGTCGCCACGGCCACGGCCCCGCCCAGCAGCGGCCCGAGGAAGGCCCCGGGGGTCACCGCTCCGCTGTGCGCGAGGAAGCCGCCGATCGCCGCGCACGCCGTCAGCACGACGGCGCTCACCCCCCAGCGCAGCCGCAGCAGGTGCAGTTCCAGGAAGTACAGCGGGAAGGCGATCCACAGCCCGTCGGGGGAGACCACCAGCAGCGCGGCCCAGGCCGCGCCCAGTCCGGCCAGCCACAACGCCCCGGCGCGCGGCGAGCGGTGCACCGAGGGGGCCCGTACGCCCGCCACGTACACGGCGGCCAGTACGGCGCAGGCCGCGACCACCCAGTCCGCGAGTGGGGCGGAGTCGGTGACGGCCCGCGCGGCGGCGAGCGCGAGCAGGCCGAAGAACAGCGCGTGCAGGCACAGCCGCAGGACGCGGGAGACGGGGGTGAGGGCGCGGCCGACCGGGGCGGCGGAAGGATCCGAGGCCGTCCTGGCGGGTGCCGGGGAGGGGGGAGCAGCAGTCATGGCCCGACCAGCGTAAGTCCGCGTCCGGTGGCCCCGGTCAACCAAAGGATTGATGTCTCGGTGCGCCCTTCGATACCAGGATCCCTACTGTGGCGCGATGCCTTGTGCCCACGTCGGAGACCAGGGTGGGATGCATGTTCGTCGCATGGAGAGATCTACGGTTCGCCAAGGGCCGCTTCGCCCTGATGGGCTCGGTCGTACTGCTGATCACGCTGCTGGTCGGCCTGCTGTCCGGGCTCACCGCAGGCCTGGCCCGGGAGAACATCTCGGCCGTCACCGGCCTGCCGTCCACCACCCGCCTCGCCTTCGCGGCGCCCGCCGGGGACCAGAAGGTCTCCTTCACCAATTCCCAGGTGCCCGAGAAGGCCTGGCTGGCCTGGCGCGAACAGCCGGGGGTCACCTCGGCCCAGCCGCTGGGCATCCGCACCACCAACGCGGTCTCTGGTGAGCGCACGGCCGCCGTGTCGGCCTTCGGCGTGGACCCGGCCGGGCCCCTGCCGCCCCGGGGGAGCGGTCTCGCCCAGGGGCGGGTGGTCCTCACCGAGAAGGCCGCCAAGGAGCTCGGCGGACTGACCGCCGGCGCCAAACTCAAGATCGGCCCGGTCGAGATGACCGTGGCCTCGGTCTCCGGCACCGCCGCCTACAGCCACACCCCGGTGGTCTGGATGGACCTCAACGACTGGCAGCGCGTCGGCAACCCCGGCACCTCCATCGACACCGTGGCCACCGTCGTCGCCCTGGACGGGAAGGACGGCGTCGACTGGGCGGCCGGGTCCAAGGCCACCGGCACCGAGGCCCAGACCATCGACCAGGCGCTGAGCGCGATCGGCTCCTACACGTCCGAGAACGGCTCGCTCCAGCTCATGCGCGGGTTCCTCTTCGCCATCTCCGCCCTCGTCATCGGGGCCTTCTTCACGGTGTGGACGATCCAGCGCAGCGGGGACATCGCCGTGCTGAAGGCACTGGGTGCCTCCACCCCGTACCTCCTCAAGGACGCGCTCGGGCAGGCCGTGGTGATGCTGGCGATCGGCACGGGGGCGGGAACCGCCCTCGCCGCCGGGTTCGGCGCCCTGATCAGCGGCGGCGCCGTGCCCTTCGTGCTCGACGCCGCCACCGTGCTGGTCCCGGCCGCCGTCATGATCGCGCTCGGCGCGCTGGGCGCGGCCCTGTCCATCCGGCGGATCACCGCCGTAGACCCCCTGACCGCACTCGGGAGCGCCCGATGACCCTGCTCGTCCACGACGTCACGCTCACCTACGCGGACGGCGACACCCGGCTCACCGCCCTCGACGCGGTCCGCCTGGAGGTGCCCGCGGGCACCCTGACGGCCGTCATAGGCCCCTCGGGGTCGGGCAAGTCCAGCCTGCTCGCGGTGGCCGCCACCCTCGTCACCCCGGATTCGGGGCGGATCGTCGTCGCGGGGCAGGACACCGCGGAGCTGTCCGCGGCCGAGAAGTCGGCCCTGCGCCGGGAGAAGATCGGCATCGTCTTCCAGCAGCCGAACCTGCTGGCCTCGCTCACCGCCGTCGAGCAGCTCCAGGTGATGGCGCACCTCTCCGGCCGCCCCCCGCGCACCCTGCGGCGGCGGGCCCTGGAGCTGCTGGACTCCGTGGGCCTGGCGGACAAGGCCGACCGGCGGCCCCACCAGCTCTCCGGCGGGCAGCGCCAGCGCGTCAACATCGCCCGCGCGCTGATGAACGAGCCCTCCGTCCTCCTGGTGGACGAGCCCACCAGCGCCCTCGACCACGAGCGCGGCGCCGCGATCCTCGACCTGCTGGTCACCCTCACCCGGGACCGCTCCACCGCCACCGTGCTCGTCACGCACGACCACGCGCACCTGGAGCGCATGGACCGCACCGCGACGATGACGGACGGCCGCCTGATAGAGAGCGTCCCGGCCGCGTAGGCCCGCGTACGGGCCCGGCGATCCGCACGAAGGCCCCGGCGGCCCCTTGGAGGGGCGGCCGGGGCCTTCGTGTGCGTCGGGTGCCTGCGCGGGTCCTACGCGGTCCTACGGGTTCTACGAGTCCTGCGCGGTCGTACGGGGTCCTACGCCGGGGTCTGGCTCTGCAGGGCCACCGACAGCTCGGCGGCGATGCCCTGGAGGATCGGGACGATCGAGTCCGTGAGGGCCTCGGTCACCCGGCCGGCCGGGCCCGAGATGGAGATCGCGGCGGCGGTCGGCGAGTTCGGAACGGACACCGCCAGGCAGCGGACTCCTATTTCCTGCTCGTTGTCGTCGACGGCGTAGCCCACCTTGCGGACCTGTTCCAGGGCCTCCAGGAAGCCCTCGGGCGTGGTGATGGTCTTCTCGGTCGCGGCCGGCATCCCGGTGCGCGAGAGCAGGGCCCGTACCTCGTCGGCGGGGGTGTAGGCCAGCAGCGCCTTGCCCACACCGGTGGAGTGCGGCAGCACGCGGCGGCCGACCTCGGTGAACATCCGCATGGAGTGCTTGGACGGCACCTGGGCGACGTAGACGATCTCGTCCCCGTCGAGCAGGGCCATGTTCGCCGTCTCGCCGGTTTCTTCGACCAGGCGGGCCAGGTACGGGCGCGCCCAGGTGCCCAGCAGCCGCGACGCGGACTCGCCGAGGCGGATCAGCCGGGGGCCGAGGGAGTACCGTCGGTTGGGCTGCTGCCGGACGTAGCCACAGGCCACGAGGGTGCGCATGAGGCGATGGATGGTGGGCAGCGGCAGACCGCTGGCGGCGGAGAGTTCGCTGAGGCCGACTTCGCCCCCTGCGTCGGCCATACGTTCGAGCAGATCGAAGGCGCGCTCAAGGGACTGGACGCCACCGCTGGCGGCGGTGGGCTTGTTGGAGGCGTCGGTGGTGCTGGCGCTGGACGTCGGCACGGCGCGGTCCTTTCGGTGCTGGCAGGCAAGCAAGCAGCCTACCGGTCGGTCGGCGTCGACCCTAGAGCCGGGGCAGAGCCCGTCGCCGCCGGTCAGAGGCGGTTTGTCCTGGTGGCGGACATCCTCGGGAAGTTACCCGTTCAGCACCCGGTGGTGATAGCTACATTCTGCATAGCGAAATCTTAATTCCATCCTGTGGAAACATCCAATTGCGATGCGGACCGGTCAGTGGTCCGTCCGGGCGCTCTTGACTGGGTCCGGATCGACGTGAAGACTCCGTCAACAGAACGTTGAATTTCGCTCTGTGGAAGTAGATGGGGAGGTTCCGGTGTCCGACCTGGCTGTGGAACTGGTACTGCGCTCGACGCGCGTCATCACCCCCGAGGGGACGCGTGCCGCTTCGGTGGCCGTCGCCGGCGGGAAGATCGCGGCCGTGCTGCCGTACGAGGCCGACGTACCGGCCGGGGCCCGGCTGGAGGACTTCGGCGACGACGTGCTCCTCCCCGGCCTGGTCGACACCCACGTCCACGTGAACGACCCCGGTCGTACCGAGTGGGAAGGCTTCTGGACGGCCACCCGCGCCGCCGCGGCCGGTGGCATCACCACCATCCTCGACATGCCGCTCAACTCCCTGCCGCCGACCACGACCACCGCCAACCTGGTGGTCAAGCAGGAAGTGGCCCGGACCAAGGCGCACGTGGACATCGGCTTCTGGGGCGGTGCGCTGCCGGACAACGTCAAGGACCTGCGCCCGCTGCACGACGCCGGGGTCTTCGGCTTCAAGTGCTTCCTGTCGCCCTCCGGCGTGGACGAGTTCCCCGAGCTCGACCAGGAGCAGCTGGCCAACTCCCTCGCCGAGATCACCGGCTTCGGCGGCCTGATGATCGTGCACGCCGAGGACCCGCACCACCTGGAGTCCGCGCCGCACAACCCGGGCCCCAAGTACGCCGACTTCCTGGCCTCCCGCCCCGAGGACGCCGAGAACACCGCGATCCAGAACCTGATCGACCAGGCGAAGCGGCTGAACGCGCGCGTCCACGTACTGCACCTGTCCTCCGCCTCCGCGCTGCCGCTGATCGCCGCCGCCAAGGCCGAGGGCGTACAGATCACCGTCGAGTCCTGCCCGCACTTCCTGACCCTGACGGCCGAGGAAGTCCCGGACGGCGCGACCGAGTTCAAGTGCTGCCCGCCCATCCGCGAGTCCGCCAACCAGGACCTGCTGTGGGACGCGCTCGCCGACGGCACGATCGACTGCATCGTCTCCGACCACTCGCCCTCCACCGCGGACCTCAAGACCGGCGACTTCGCCACCGCGTGGGGCGGCATCTCCTCCCTCCAGCTGGGCCTCCCGGCGATCTGGACCGAGGCGCGCAAGCGCGGCCGCGGCCTGGAGGACGTCGTCCGCTGGATGTCCGCCGCCCCGGCCGCCCTCGCCGGCCTGGCGGGCAAGGGCGCGATCGAGGTCGGCCGCGACGCCGACTTCGCCGTCCTGGCCCCCGAAGAGACCTTCACCGTGGACCCGGCCCACCTGCACCACCGCAACCAGGTCACGGCGTACGCGGGCAAGACCCTGCACGGCGTCGTGAAGTCCACCTGGCTGCGCGGTACGCAGATCGCCGACCACGGCACCCCGTCCGAGCCCACCGGCCGACTCCTTGAAAGGCAGAACTGACTGTGGCGATTGAATCCTTCACCGGTAACGCGAACCCGTACGGGGGCGGCGACCCGTACGCGGACTACCGCACCGCGGACTTCCCGTTCACCCAGTACGCGAACCTCGCCGCGCGTGCGCTCGGCGCCGGTGTCATCGCCGCCAACGACGAGTTCTTCGCCCAGCGCGAGAACCTGCTCATCGAAGAGGCCGCGCACTTCGACCCCGAGGACTTCGGCCACAAGGGCAAGGTCATGGACGGCTGGGAGACCCGTCGCCGCCGCGGCATCTCCGCCACCCAGCCCTGGCCGACCCCCGAGGACCACGACTGGGCGCTGATCCGCCTCGGCGCCCCCGGCGTCATCCGCGGCATCGTCGTCGACACCGCCCACTTCCGCGGCAACATGCCGCAGGCCGTATCGGTGCAGGGCACCTCGGTCGCGGGCTCGCCGACCGAGGCGGAGCTGCTCTCCGACGACGTCAAGTGGACGACCCTCGTCGAGCGCACCCCGGTCGGCGGCCACGCGGCCAACGGCTTCGAGGTCGACGTCGAGCAGCGCTTCACGCACCTGCGCCTGAACCAGCACCCGGACGGCGGCGTCGCCCGCCTGCGCGTCTACGGCGAGGTCCGCACCGACCCGAAGTGGCTCGCCGCGCTGGGCACGTTCGACGTGGTCGCGCTGGAGAACGGCGGCTCGGTCCAGGACGCGTCCAACCGCTTCTACTCCCCGCCGACCAACACCATCAACCCGGGCCGCTCCCGCAAGATGGACGACGGCTGGGAGACCGCCCGTCGCCGCGACAACGGCAACGACTGGATCCGCTACGAGCTGGTCGCCGAGTCCGAGATCCGCGCCGTCGAGATCGACACCGCGTACCTCAAGGGCAACTCGGCCGGCTGGGCCTCGCTGTCCATCAAGACGGGCGAGGAGGGCGAGTGGGCGGAGTTCCTGCCGCGCACCCGCCTGCAGCCCGACACCAACCACCGCTTCGTGCTCGACGCCCCGGCGGTCGGCACGCACGTCCGGATCGACATCTTCCCGGACGGCGGTTTCTCCCGCCTGCGCCTGTACGGCGCCCTGACGGAGGCCGGCGCCGCCGCGCACGCCGCCCGTCACCAGGAGCTGGGCGGCTGACGCCACCCCTCCCGCACCACGCCGACCGCCCCGGGGGCCGACACCCCCGGGCGCGTTCAACGGCCCGCAGGGGCGCACCGTTTCACGGTGCGCCCCTGCGGCGTTCCCGCGCCCGGGTCTCCACCCGCCGGTCTCCCGCGCGCCGCACCGATGAGTTCCGGGCGGCCCGGGAGTCTGAACAGGGACAGGTGAATGCGGACGGAACAAGGAGCGCGGAGCCATGGGAAAGCTGACCCTCACCACCTTCCTGACCCTCGACGGCGTGATGCAGGCCCCCGGCGGGCAGGAGGAGGACGCCAGCGGCGGGTTCGCGTACGGCGGCTGGCTGGTGCCGTTCGCCGACGAGGGCATGGGCGGGTTCATGACGGAGGTCTTCGACCGGGCCGGGGCCTTCCTCCTCGGCCGCCGCACCTACGAGATCTTCGCGGACTACTGGCCGCGCCACACCGACCCGGCGGACCCGATCGCGAGCCGGCTCAACGGGCTGCCCAAGTACGTGGCCTCGACCACCCTGAAGGAGCCCGGGTGGGCCGGGACCACGGTCATCGACGGGGAGCAGCTCCAGTCCGAGATCGTCCGGATCAAGGACGCGCTGGACGGGGACACCGAGCTCCAGGTGCACGGCAGCGGGGCGCTCGCCCAGTGGCTGCTGGCGCGGGATCTGGTCGACGAGCTGAACCTGCTGGTCTTCCCGGTGTTCCTGGGCGGGGGCCGCCGGCTGTTCCCGGCCGGCGCGCTGCCCACGGCGTGCGAGCTGCTCGCCTCCCGCACCACCGAACGCGGCACCGCCATCCACACCTACCGCCCGACGGGACGCGCCGCCTTCGGCACCTTCGAGTGACGCGGCGCCGGCGGGAAAGGGGAGGTCAGCGGGGAGCGGAGCCGGGATAAGCCCTCGACCGGGCCGATCATGTCCGATAACGTCGGCACCCCCGTGCGAGCCGCCGAAGCCTCCACCCTCCTCCTGCCGTTGGAGACCCGGTGTCCACCGTTGCCGCAGCCGCCCCCGCGCCCGCCCTCGCGCCCCGCAGGGCCTGGCTCGCCGATCTGCCGGTCCTGCTCGTCGCCGTCGTCTGGGGCGGCAGCTACCTCGCCGCCAAGGGGATCACCGCCACGCACACCGTGGTCGCGGTGCTCGTCCTGCGCTTCGCGCTGGTGCTGCCCGTCCTGGTGGTCGCCGGCCGGCGGCGGCTGCGCGCGCTCACCCCCGCCCAGCTGCGCGGCGCCGGGGTACTGGGACTCGTACTCGGCGGGATCTTCCTGCTGGAGACCTACGGGGTGGTCCACACCTCGGCCACCAACGCCGGGCTGATCATCAGCCTGACCATGATCTTCACCCCGCTCGCCGAGGCGGCCGTCCGCAGGTCCCGCCCCTCCGCCGGGTTCCTGGGGGCCGCCGCGGCCTCCCTGGCCGGAGTGGTGCTGCTCACCCAGGGCGCCGGGATCACCGCCCCCGGCCTCGGTGACCTCCTCATCCTCGGCGCCGCCCTCGCGCGGACCCTGCACGTCCTGCTCATGGCCCGGATCAAGGCCGTGCAGGAGGCCGACTCGCTCTCCCTGACCACCGTCCAGCTCGGCAGCGCCGTCGCCGTGTTCGCCGTACTGGCCGCGCTGCCCGGCACCGGCGCGAGCCCCTGGGCGGCCGCCGCCGGGTTCGGCCCCGCCGAGTGGGCCGGGCTCGCCTTCCTGTCCGTCTTCTGCACCCTGTTCGCCTTCTTCGTGCAGATGTGGGCCGTCCGTCGCACCTCGCCCTCCCGGGTCAGCCTGCTGCTCGGCACCGAACCCCTCTGGGCGGCGGCCGCGGGCATCGTCATCGGCGGCGAGCACCTCGGACCGGCCGGCCTCGTCGGCGTGGTCCTGGTGCTCGGCGGCACCGCCTGGGGCCGTCGCACCGCGGCCTGACCGATTGGCTTGACCCGTCGGCTTGACCCGTCGGCCCGACCGATTGGCCGGAACGGGACCCTCCGCGGGCCGGCCGCCCGCCTAGGGTTGCCGCATGCCTCCGACGCCGACGTCACAGACCGGGGAGTTCCTCCAGTGCGACCCGGCGCCGCTCCCGGCGCGAGCGCTCGCACGCCTCCGCCACCCGGAACGCGGCGAGCGCCTCGGGGCCGTCGCACGGATTGGGGCCCTCGCCGCGCACCAGCCGGACGAAGGCCGCCAGCTCCGCCTCGTAGGCGGGGGCGAACCGTTCCAGGAACCCGGACCAGGGTTTGGTCGCCGGGGGCGGGCCGTGCGGTTCGGCCGAGGCGATGGGCGTACGGTCGTCCAGCCCGGTGGAGATCTGGTCCAGCTCCCCGGCCAGCTCCATCCGCACGTCGTACCCGGCGCCGTTGCACCGCGTACCGGTGCACGTGGCCAGCGTCCCGTCGTCCAGGGTGAGGACGGCCGCGGCGGTGTCGATGTCGTCCGCCTCCCGGAACCGGGGCGGCCCCGCGTCCGAGCCGGTCGCGTACACCTCGGTCACCTCGCGCCCGGTCACCCAGCGGACCATGTCGAAGTCGTGCACGAGGCAGTCCCGGTACAGCCCGCCCGAGGCGGCCAGGTACGCGGCGGCCGGCGGCGCCGGATCGGCCGTCGTGGTCCGTACGGTGTGCAGCCGGCCCAGCGCGCCCGAGCGGACCAGCTCGCGCGCCGTGCCGTAGCCCGCGTCGAATCGGCGCATGAAGCCCAGCTGGAGCACCCCGCGGACCGCCGCGACCTCGCGCAGCACCGCCAGGGTGCGGTCCAGGTCCGCGGCGACGGGCTTCTCGCAGAACACCGGCAGCCCTCCGCGTACCGCCCGCAGGACCAGCTCCGCGTGCCCCTCGGTGGAGCAGGCCACCACCAGGGCGTCCACGCCCCAGGTGAAGACCTGCCCGACGGAGGGCGCGGCGGTGGCGCCGAGCCGGTCGGCCAGCCGGGCCGCCCGCGCGGGGTCGGCGTCGGCGAGCAGGAGCGAGCCCGCGTCCGGCAGGCGGGCCAGCGCCGCCGCGTGGAAGGAGCCGATGCGGCCCGTTCCGATGAGCCCGATGCGCATGCACTCAACGTGGCCCCGTCCGGGGGACCTGTCAATCTGCCCGGCTGCGTCCCGAAGGGTCCGCGATGCCCCCGATGACCTTGCATGGTGCACTGTGACGGATACTGGGCGGCTGCGGCTCGAAAGACATGACCGCTTCAACCGTGACCGCCACGGACATGACCGCTTCGGCAAGCGCGGCGAGGCAGCGGCGGCAGGACGAGGGAAAGGCACGGCAGACGTGGCTAGGGTTCGGACAGGGGTGCGCGTCGTGGGCGCGGTGCTCGCGGCGGTACTGGGCGCCTCCCTCGTGGGCTGCAGCAGTACGGGCGGCAAGCGGGCCGAGGATCGGGCGAAGGCCGAGGCGGCGGGCCGGCCCGCCGTGTCCACCCCGCGCTGGACCTTCGCGATGGTCACCCACGCGGGCGATGGCGACACCTTCTGGGACATCGTGCAGAAGGGCGCCAAGGAGGCCGCGGCGAAGGACAACATCAACTTCGTCTACGCCCACGACGACCAGGCTCAGCAGCAGGCGCAGTTCGTCCAGAACGCCATCGACCAGAAGGTCGACGGGCTGATCGTCTCCCTGGCCAAGCCCGAGGCCCTCAAGGACGTCCTCGCCAAGGCCGTCAAGGCCGGCATCCCGGTGATCACGGTCAACTCCGGATCGGCCCAGTCCGCCGAGTACGGGGCCCTCACCCACATCGGCCAGGACGAGGAGATCGCCGGAGAGGCGGTCGGCGCCGAGCTGACCAAGCGGGGGAAGAAGAAGGCCGTCTGCGTCCTGCACGAGCAGGGCAACGTGGGCCACGAGCAGCGCTGCGCCGGGGCCAAGAAGACCTTCGGCGGCGCGATGGAGAACCTGTACGTGGAGGGCACCAACATGCCGTCCGTCCAGGCCTCCCTCCAGGCCAAGCTCCAGGCCGACCCGGACATCGACGCGATCGTCACCCTCGGCGCGCCCTTCGCCCCCACCGCCGTCAAGGCCAAGGAGGCGGCGGGCAGCAAGGCCGAGGTGGACACCTTCGACCTCAACGCCTCCGTGGCCCGCGACCTGAAGTCCGGCGCCCTCGGCTTCGCCGTCGACCAGCAGCCCTACCTCCAGGGCTACGAGGCCGTCGACCTGCTCTGGCTGAACCGCTACAACGCGGACGTGCTCGGCGGCGGCCGCCCTGTCCTGACCGGTCCGCAGATCGTCACCGCCGCCGAGGCCGCCAAGCTGGAGGAGTTCATCAAGCGGGGCAGCCGATGAGCGGCACGGCCACCGCCGTCGACGAGCGGCTCGCCCCGACCTCCCTGGTCCGCAAGCTGCTCGGCCGGCCCGAGCTCGGCGCGGTCGTCGGCGCGGCCGCCGTCTTCGTCTTCTTCTCCTTCGCCGCCGACAGCTTCCTGCGGGCCTCCAGCCTGAGCACGATCCTGTACTCGGCTTCCACCATCGGCATCATGGCCGTCCCGGTGGCCCTGCTCATGATCGGCGGCGAGTTCGACCTCTCCGCCGGTGTCATGGTCACCACGTCGGCGCTGTTCAGCTCGATGTTCAGCTACCAGATGACCGCCAACGTCTGGGTCGGCGTCCTCGTGTCGCTGCTGGTCACCCTGGCGATCGGGTTCTTCAACGGGTTCATGCTGACCCGTACGAAACTTCCGAGCTTCATCATCACGCTCGGCACCTTCCTGATGCTGACCGGCCTGAACCTCGGATTCACCAAGCTGATCAGCGGTTCGGTCTCCACCAAGACCATCGCCGACATGGAGGGCTTCGACTCCGCCCGCGCCCTCTTCGCCTCGCAGTGGAACATCGGCTCGGTCACCCTCAAGGTCACCATCCTGTGGTGGCTGCTCCTGGTCGCCGTGGCCACCTGGATCCTGCTGCGCACCCGCGCCGGGAACTGGATCTTCGCCGTCGGCGGCGGGGCGGACGCCGCCCGCGCCACCGGCGTCCCGGTTGTGAAGACCCGTATCGGCCTGTACATGGGCGTCGCCCTGTGCGCCTGGATCTCCGGGCAGCACATCCTCTTCTCGTTCGACGTGGTCCAGTCGGGCGAAGGCGTCGGCAACGAGTTCCTGTACATCATCGCGGCCGTCATCGGCGGCTGCCTGATGACCGGCGGTTACGGCTCGGCCATCGGCTCCGCCGTGGGCGCCTTCATCTTCGGCATGACCAGCAACGGCATCGTGTACGCGCAGTGGAACCCGGACTGGTTCAAGTTCTTCCTCGGCGCGATGCTGCTGCTGGCCACGCTGCTCAACGCATGGGTCCGCAAGCGGGCGGAGGCGAAATGACGATGACCGACCCGATCCCGGTGGGCCCGCCCGCCCTGGTGAAGCTGACCGACGTCAGCAAGTACTACGGCAACATCCGCGCCCTCCAGGGCGTCTCCCTGGAGGTCTCGGCGGGCGAGATCACCTGCGTTCTCGGGGACAACGGCGCCGGCAAGTCCACCCTCATCAAGATCATCGCGGGGCTGCACCGGCACGACGCCGGCACCTTCGAGATCGAGGGCGAGGAGACCGTGCTCGCCAACCCGCGCGCGGCCCTGGACCACGGCATCGCCACCGTCTACCAGGACCTCGCCGTGGTCCCGCTGATGCCCGTATGGCGGAACTTCTTCCTCGGCTCCGAGCCGACCAAGGGCCGCGGCCCCTTCCGCCGCCTCGACGTGGAGCTCATGCGCGAGACCACCCGCGCCGAGCTGCTGCGCATGGGCATCGACCTGCGGGACGTGGACCAGCCCATCGGCACCCTGTCCGGCGGCGAACGCCAGTGCGTGGCGATCGCCCGCGCCGTCCACTTCGGCGCGAAGGTCCTCGTGCTCGACGAGCCCACCGCGGCCCTCGGCGTCAAACAGTCCGGGGTGGTCCTCAAGTACGTCGCCGCCGCCCGTGACGCGGGCCTCGGCGTGGTCCTGATCACGCACAACCCGCACCACGCCCATCTGGTCGGGAACCGGTTCGTGCTGCTCAAGCGCGGCACCATGGCGGGCAGCCACACCCGCGACTCGATCACCCTGGACGAGCTCACCCGGCAGATGGCGGGCGGGTCCGAGCTGGACGAGCTGAGCCACGAACTGGAGCGAGTGGCAGAATCAGGACCTGACAGCGCATCCGGCCCCACACCGGGCACCACCGGCACCACCGCACCTTGAGGGACGACACGACTCGATGAGCACGTACCGGGACTTCACGCTCGCCCACCGGGGGGCGGCGCGAGGCACCGTCCTGCGGACCATCGGCACCCGTGAGCGCAGGTCGCACCTGACCGCCCCGCGCGTCCCGACCGTCGGCATCGACATCGGCGGCACCAAGGTGATGGCCGGTGTGGTCGACGCCGACGGGATCATCCTGGAGAAGATCCGGGCCGAGACCCCAGACAAGTCCAAGAGCGCCAAGGTGGTCGAGGACACCATCGTCGAGCTGGTCCTGGACCTCTCCGACCGGCACGACGTGCACGCGGTGGGCATCGGCGCGGCCGGCTGGGTCGACGCCGACCGCTCCCGCGTGCTCTTCGCCCCGCACCTGGCCTGGCGCGACGAGCCGCTGCGCGACGCCCTCCAGTCCCGGCTCGCGGTCCCGGTCATGGTGGACAACGATGCCAACACCGCCGCCTGGGCCGAATGGCGCTTCGGCGCGGGCCGCGGTGAGGACCACCTGGTCATGATCACGCTGGGCACCGGCATCGGCGGGGCCATCCTCGAAGGCGGCCAGGTCAAGCGCGGCCGCTACGGCGTGGCCGGCGAGTTCGGCCACATGCAGGTCGTCCCCGGCGGCCACCGCTGCCCGTGCGGCAATCGCGGCTGCTGGGAGCAGTACAGCTCCGGCAACGCCCTGGTCCGCGAGGCCCGCGAGCTGGCCGCCGCCGACTCCCCGGTCGCGTACAACATCATCGCCCGGGTCGGCGGCAACGTCTCGGAGATCACCGGGCCGCTCATCACCGAGCTGGCCCGCGAGGGCGACGCCATGTGCATCGAACTCCTCCAGGACATCGGCCAGTGGCTCGGCGTCGGCATCGCCAACCTCGCCGCCGCCCTGGACCCCTCCTGCTTCGTCATCGGCGGGGGAGTCAGCGCCGCCGACGACCTGCTGATCGGCCCCGCCCGCGACGCCTTCCGCCGCCACCTCACCGGCCGCGGCTACCGCCCCGAGGCCCGGATCGCCAAAGCCCAGCTCGGCCCCGAGGCCGGCATGGTCGGCGCCGCCGACCTCGCCCGACTGGTAGCCCGGCGCTTCCGCCGCGCCACGCGCCGACGGGTGGAGCGCTACGAGCGCTACGCGCAGTTCGGCCGACGAGACACCGCAGCCCCCGAAGAGCAGGAAAAACCGTGACCCCGCCGACCCTGCCCCACCAGGCCCAGTCCCCCGACGAGGACCCCGCGCGGCTGCCCGCCGAGGACCGCAAGCACGTGGTGCGGCGCCGCTGGATCACCGCGATCATCATCCTGCTGCTGGTCGGAGTCCCGGCCGGCTACCTCGCCGTCTCCGCGCAGCAGAGCCGCGAGAGCGGCCGCGACAAGGCGGCCAGGGTCGGGGCCGTCAAGGTGCGCACGGCCTGGCCCACCGCGGTGCAGCGCAGCATCTACGAGGTCCCGATCCCGCCGAAGGCCTGGCGGGTCGGGTACCTGGAGACCAACAACTGGCACACCAGCCGCCTGTACGTCCAGTTCGCCGTCACGGCGGAAGAGCTCGACGCCCTCCTGGCCGCCTGTGGCACCAGCCGCGCGGCGCTGACCCCGGGAGTCTCGATCTCCGCGGAGGACACCAAGGCCGCGGGCTGGGTCTGGAAGCCCACGAACTCCTGGTACGGGGTCACCCTCGACGCCCCGAACCCCCGGCCGACC
This sequence comes from Streptomyces sp. NPDC059443, assembly GCF_042750105.1. Taxonomy (NCBI): domain Bacteria; kingdom Bacillati; phylum Actinomycetota; class Actinomycetes; order Kitasatosporales; family Streptomycetaceae; genus Streptomyces; species Streptomyces sp. NPDC059443. Next base: position 153,245 of record NZ_JBHYVM010000012.1, read on the forward strand.
CGGGACATCACCGTGGACCTCACCGAGCCGGCGATCCCCAGGGTGTACGTGGTCTCCACGGCGGTGCCGTAGGCGCGAGGGGCCGGCGGCCGCGACGCTAGCCTTGGATCATGATGCTCACCAAGCGGCTGCACTCCTGCGTCCAGCTGGAGAAGGACGGGCGCACGCTCGTCATCGACCCGGGCACCTTCAGCGAGTCGGACGCCGGTCTCGGCGCGGACGTCCTGCTGGTCACCCACGAGCACCCCGACCACTTCGAGGAGGGCCGGCTGCGGGCCGCCCTCGACGCGAACCCCGGCACCGAGTTGTGGACCCTGCGCAGCGTCGCCGAGAAGCTGGCCCCGGCCTACCCGGGCCGCGTGCACACCGTCGGCCACGGCGACGCCTTCGGCGCCGCCGGGTTCGAGGTCCAGGTCCACGGCGAGCTGCACGCCGTGATCCACCCGGACATGCCCCGGGTCACCAACGTCGGCTTCCTCGTGGACGGCACGGTCTTCCATCCCGGGGACGCGCTGACCGTGCCGCAGGCCCCCGTGGACACGCTGATGCTCCCGGTGCACGCGCCCTGGAACAAGATCGCCGAGGTCATCGACTACGTCCGCGAGGTCAAGCCGCGCGTGGCCATCGACATCCACGACGCCTACCTCGCCGACCTCGCCCGGCCCATCTACGACTTCGCCCTGGACAAGCTCGGGGGATCCCCGCACACCCGACTCACCGCCGGGGACACCACGAACCTGTGACTGTCGGTGCCGGGCGGTAAGTTGTCGGGCATGCGTATCGCCACGTTCAACGTCAACTCGATCACCGCCCGGCTGCCGCGCCTGCTGGCCTGGCTGGAGAGCTCCGGCACCGATGTCCTGTGCATCCAGGAGACCAAGTGCTCCGAGGAGCAGTTCCCCTACGAGGAGCTGCGCGAGCTGGGCTACGAGTCGGCCGTCAACGCCACCGGCAGGTGGAACGGGGTGGCCCTGCTCTCCAAGGTGGGCCTGGAGGACGTGGTCGTCGGCCTGCCCGGGGGGCCCGAGTACGAGGGCGCCCAGGAGCCCCGCGCCATCTCCGCCACCTGCGGCGGGGTGCGGGTCTGGTCGGTGTACGTGCCCAACGGGCGCGAGGTCGAGCACGACCACTACGACTACAAGCTGGACTGGTTCCGGGCGCTGACCGCCGCCGTCACGGAAGACGCGGCGGGGGAGCGCCCGTTCGCGGTGCTCGGCGACTTCAACGTGGCCCCGACCGACGAGGACGTCTACGACCCGTCGGTCTTCGAGGGCTCCACCCACGTCACCCCGGCCGAGCGGGCGGCGCTGGAGCAGCTGCGGGCCCTGGGGCTCTCCGACGTCTTCCCGCGACCGCTCAAGTACGACCGGCCGTACACCTTCTGGGACTACCGGATGCTCGCCTTCCCGAAGAACAAGGGCATGCGCATCGACCTGGTCTACGGGAACGAGGCGTTCGCCAAGGCCGTCACCGACTCCTACGTGGACCGCGAGGAGCGCAAGGGCAAGGGTGCTTCCGACCACGCGCCGGTCGTCGTGGACCTGGAGGTTTAGGCAGTCCGTCCCGGATCAGGCGCGCCCTGTCGCCCACCGGGGATCCGGGTGTCAGGCTGGGACCATGAATATCCCTTTCCTGGCCAACTGGCGGAACCGGCACGAAACGGAACGGGGCGCGGGACTCGCCGCCGCCCTCGCGGACGACCCCGAGGGCATCAACGAGTTGTTCGCGGAATGCGAGATGCTGCGCGCCCACGCGCGCTCGGCCGGGCTCGAACTCGACGAGAGCCCACGCTCGTTGGAGGAGCTCGACCAGCTGATGCCCCGCTGGCGGCGGGATCCGGAGATCACCCCGTGGCTCGGCAACGACGCGGGCTTCTACCTCGGGACCGTGATCATCCGGTCCATCCCGGGCGCCGGCTGGCAGGTGTGGCCCAACGGCCAGCCGGTGATCCGGCTGGCCTCGGGCCGCGAGCTGAACGTGATCGAGTCCGGGGTCTCCTGGGCGATGACCGGTTCCCCGGAGCTCAGCCAGGCGTACGCCGAAGCCTCGGAAGGCTGAGACCGGGGCCCTTTATGCGGCTTTTAGGCGTGTCGAGGTGAAGTGCCCTTCCGCGGCTGGATAGTTTGCGCTGACCTCGACACACCGACAAGTGGGCAGGGCAGCGTATGGCCGTCGATCCGTTGATCGAGCTGCGGGACGTCAACAAGTACTACGGGAAGTTGCACGTCCTCCAGGACATCAACCTCACCGTCGGCCGCGGGGAGGTGGTGGTGGTCATCGGCCCCTCCGGCTCCGGGAAGTCGACGCTGTGCCGGGCGGTCAACCGGCTGGAGACCATCGAGTCGGGCACCATCACCCTGGACGGGAAGCCGCTGCCCGCCGAGGGCAAGGAGCTCGCGGCGCTCCGCGCGGACGTCGGCATGGTCTTCCAGTCCTTCAACCTCTTCGCGCACAAGACCGTCCTCGCCAACGTCTCCCTCGCCCAGATCAAGGTCAGGAAGCGCAAGCGGGAAGAGGCCGACAAGCGCTCCCGGGAGCTGCTGGACCGGGTGGGCCTCGCGAACCAGGCCGAGAAGTTCCCCGCCCAGCTCTCCGGCGGCCAGCAGCAGCGCGTGGCCATCGCCCGTGCGCTCGCCATGAACCCCAAGGCCCTGCTCTTCGACGAGCCCACCTCCGCGCTCGACCCGGAGATGATCAACGAGGTGCTGGAGGTCATGCAGCAGCTCGCCGCCGAGGGCATGACCATGGTCGTGGTCACGCACGAGATGGGCTTCGCCCGCTCCGCCGCCAATCGCGTCGTGTTCATGGCCGACGGAAGGATCGTCGAGGACCGGACCCCGGAGGCCTTCTTCACCGCCCCCGAGAGCGACCGGGCCAAGGACTTCCTCTCCAAGATCCTCAAGCACTGAGGGCGGCCCGGTGAAACACTTCGGCAAGCCCCGCCCCCGCCCGTCCGCCCGCGCCCGTACCCGTACCCGCTCCCTGGTGCTGACCCTCGTGCTCCTCGGAGCCGTCGCCGGCTGCGGCAAGTCCGGCAGCCCTCCGGTCAAGGGGCCGCAGCCGGAGGATCTGCCCGTCTACGAGGTCGCGGCCGGCTTCCAGCTGCCCGACTCGCCGACCTGGGAGAAGGCGAAGCGGCGCGGCCACCTCGTGGTCGGCGCCAAGGAGGACCAGCCGTACATGGGGGAGAAGGACCCCGCGAGCGGCAGCTACTCGGGCTTCGACATCGAGATCGCCAAGATGATGTCCGCCTCGCTCGGCTTCGACCCCAAGACGGTGGAGTTCAAGACCATCGCCTCCGCCAACCGCGAGACGGCCCTGCAGAACGGCCAGATCGACTACTACGTCGGCACCTACACGATCAACGACAACCGCAAGAAGCAGGTCGGCTTCGCCGGTCCCTACTTCCTCGCCGGCCAGTCGCTGCTCGTGCGCAAGGGGGAGACGAAGATCAAGGGCCCCGAGGACCTCGCCGGCAAGAAGGTCTGCTCGGCCGCCGGCTCCACCCCGTACCAACGGCTCCAGCGGGAGTTCCCGCGCGCCGTCCTCGTCGCCTACGACACGTACTCGGTCTGCGTGGACAACCTGCTGACCTACCAGGTCGACGCCGTCTCCACCGACGACTCCATCCTCCTCGGCTACGCGGCCAAGGTCCCCGAAGAGCTCAAGGTGGTCGGCAAGCCCTTCTCCGAGGAGCCCTACGGCATCGGCGTCCCGCGCTCCGACAACGCCCTGCGCTTCGCCCTCGACGACGCCCTCGCCGAGAACGAGAAGAACGGGAACTGGAAGAAGGCCTATCTGGCCACCCTCGGCCTGTCCGGCGAGCCCGCCCCGAAGCCGCCCGCCATCGACCGCTACCCGGCGAGCTGAGGGGAGAGCACACCGCGATGAACGTACTCACCGACAATTTCGCGCTCTACGGGAAGGGCTTCCTCGGCACCGTCGAGCTCACGCTCTACGCCTCGCTCGTCGCCCTGGTCCTCGGCTTCCTGATGGCCTCCTTCCGCGTCGCCCCCGTGGGCTCCTTCCGGGTCTTCGGCACCGTCTGGGTGACCATCCTGCGCAACACCCCGCTCACCCTGCTCTTCTTCGCCGTCCTGCTCGGCCTGCCGCGCTTCGGACTGGTCCTGCCCTTCCAGCTCTTCGCCGTCCTCGCGCTGGGCTGCTACACCTCCGCCTTCATCTGCGAAGCCCTGCGCTCCGGCATCAACACCGTGCCCAAGGGCCAGGGCGAGGCGGCCCGGAGCCTGGGCATGTCCTTCGGGCAGACCCTGGGCACGGTCGTGCTCCCGCAGGCCTTCCGCTCCGTGATCCCGCCCGTCGGCTCCACGTTGATCGCGCTCGCCAAGAACTCGGCGATCGCCGGCGCCTTCAGCGTCACCGAGCTGCTGGGCACCTACAAGACCCTCAACGAGCTGGGCTACAGCATCATCTGGACCTTCGTCTGGATCGCCGTGGGCTACCTGATCATCACCCTGTCCATCAGCGCGCTCTTCAACGCGCTGGAGAAGCGCTACGGAGTCGCCCGATGACCGCGCACGCGCTCCACGGGGACCTGGAGTCCACCGCCCTCTACGACCTGCCCGGCCCGAGCGCCAGGCGCCGCCACTTCTTCTACGGGATCGCCTCGACGGCGGTCATCCTGGGACTGCTCGGCTGGCTGCTCTACCTGCTCTTCGACACCGACCAGTTCACGGCCGCCAAATGGACCCCCTTCGAGTACAAGGGCATCCAGGAGCTGCTGCTCAAGGGGCTCTGGAACACCCTCAAGGCCTTCGCCTACGCCTCGGTGCTCTCGGTCGTCCTCGGCGCGGTGCTCGCCACCGGCCGGCTCTCGGTCCACCGGCCGGTGCGCTGGCTGTCGACGCTGTGCGTGGAGTTCTTCCGGGCCATGCCGGTGCTGGTGATGATCTTCTTCATCTTCGTCGCGCTCAAGGTCCAGCCGCTGCCCGCGCTGGTGGCCGGACTGACCCTGTACAACGGCTCGGTGCTGGCCGAGGTCTTCCGCACCGGGATCAACTCGGTGGAGCAGGGCCAGCGCGAGGCCGCGTACGCCCTGGGCATGCGCAAGACCCAGGTGATGACCTACGTGCTGGCCCCGCAGGGGGTACGGGCGATGCTGCCCACGATCATCAGCCAGCTGGTGGTGGCCCTGAAGGACACCTCGCTCGGCTACCTGATCACCTACGAGGAGTTCCTGCACGCGGGCAAGCTGATCGCCTCCAACCTCGACTACGACCTGCCGTTCATCCCCGTGGTGATGATCATCTCGCCGATCTACATCGGCATGTGCATGCTGCTGTCCTGGTTCGCCACCTGGGTGGCCCGGCGCGAGCGGCGCAGCCCGAAGACCAAGGCGGTGGAGGTCGCCCCGGCCGAGCCGGGCACGGTCCTGCCGGGCGCGCCGCTCCTGTAGGCCCCGAGAGCCACACCCGGCCCGGCGGCAGCCGCGGATCACTGCTCGCGCGACGGCACCGAGACGTACGAGGGATCGGTGCGCGGCGGGGAGAAGGTCAGCTGCGCGCCGGTCGGGCTGTGCTCGGACCTCAGCGGTCAGCCGTCGGCCGTCAGTCGCCAGCCGTCAGCCGTTCGCCGGGGCTCCGGTCAGGGCGCTCTTGGCCTTCCACTGGTCCCACGACAGGTTCCACTCGCCGTAGCCGTTGCCGAGGTCCGCGTTGCCCTTCGAGCCGTCACCCACGACCTCGACCGGATCGCCGGCCTGGGCCCTGGCGTAGAAGGCCTTGGCGTTCTCGTCGCTCATGCCCACGCAGCCGGAACTGGTGTTGGCACGGCCGAAGTTGGCGGTGTTCCACGGCGCGGCGTGCACGTACATGCCCGACCAGGTCAACCGCATCGAGTAGTCGACCATCTTGTCGTAGGCATCGCCCAGGCCCACCGTCTGGGAGTCCATCCGGATGGTGCCCTCCTTGGCCATCAACACCATCTTTCCGTCCCAGGACGCCTTCTTGCCGCCCGGGGTGCCGGCCGACACCGGTATGGTCTCGACGTCCTTGCCGTCCTCGGTGACCGACATCTTCTTCGTGTCGAGGTCCACCTTCACCCGGCGGTCCTTGCCGATCTTGAACTCGGTGTTGTAGTCCTTGACGAACAGTCCGCCGCCGGTGCCGGAGTCCACCCCGTTCAGGTTCATCTGGACCTTCACGTCGGTCCCGGACTTCCAGTACTCCTTGGGCCGCCAGTCCACCCGGTCCTTGCCCGAGTAATCCTTGATCCAGCCCCAGGAACCCTCGGTGTTGTCCGAGGTGGTGACCTTCAGCTGCTTCTCCACCTCGGCCTTGTTCTTCACCGGGTTGTCGAAGACGATCGAGACCGGCATGGCCACGCCCACGGTGCTGCCCTTGGGCACGTTGATCGAGACCTTGTTCACCTTGTCGGCGGCCGTGGTCTTGAACGTGGTGGTCGCGCTCTGGCTGTCGGTGTTCTGCGCCTCGACCTTGTACTCGGCGCCGGCCGACGCGTTGCGCTCCGACTTCCAGGACTTGCCGTCGGCGGCTATCTGGCCGGCCAGTTCACCGCCGGCCGCGTCCGTCACCTTCACCGTCGAGAGGTGTCCCTCGGCGACCGTCACGGTCACCGGCTCGCCGGCCTTGACCGCGTCGCCGGTGAGGTTCACCGATATCGCCATGTCGGCCTTCTTCTTCATCTCCGATTTGGCTCCGCTCCCCGCGGCTCCGGAACCGCCGCCACAGGCGGTCAGCGCGGCGGCCAGCAATACGGTGCCGGCCGCCATGGCGTGGCGGCCGCGCAACGAGAAGGCCCGACGGCTCGGCTGTGCGGTACGGCGTGTGCGGCTCAACGAAAACCCCTCCGAAGTAATGATCGTCCGTCATTGGAGATGCGAACGACCCAACTGTAGGTTGCGCGATATTCGAAAAAGATGAAGGTTTCAGTTGTGACGTGCACCGCAGCGAAACGGTCATCGTCCGGTCACAATCGCCGCGCACTTCGGTCATGGACAGCTGTGAGAGTCCTGTGCATCCCCCCCAACATCCCGGATGCGACCGGATGTACAGGAAGGCCGATCAGCCATGTGCGCACTGCTCGTGACCCCCGCTCAGCAGCTTCAGTACCAGCGTCAGCGTCAGCGTCAGGACGAGCGTAGGGACGAGGGCCGGGACCGGAGCCGGGGTCAGGAGCTCACGGTGCGTTCCCTGTCGGTTCCCGAATATCAGGGATTCCTTTCCCGCCACGGCAGGGCCAGCTTTCTCCAGTACCCGTCATGGGCCGATGTAAAGGACCTTTGGCGCTCGGAAAGGGTCGGATGGCACTGTCCGGACGGTGAAATCGAGGGCGCGGGGTTGGTTCTCTACCGCCAATTCCCCGGCACCCGCAAATACTTCGCCTATCTCCCCGAAGGCCCCGTCGCCGACTGGGCCGACCCGGACCTCGACCGCTGGCTGACCCCCCTCACGGCCCACCTGAAGTCGGCCGGCGCCTTCGCCGTCCGCATCGGCCCCACCCCCGCCTACCGCCGCTGGGACGCGGCCACCGCCAAGGCCGGCACCGGTCCCGGGCGACAGATGTCCGACGTGCTCGCCACCGAGGTCGACCCCGTCGGCGCCGCCCTCGCCGACCGGCTGCGCACCCGCGGCTGGAAGCGCTGCGGGGGCGAGGACGACGGCGACGCCCAGCCGCGCCACGTCTTCCGCGTCCCGCTCGCCGGACGCTCCCTCGACGACGTGTGGTCGGGCCTGAACCAGGAGTGGCGGCGCAATGTGCGCAAGGCCACGAAAGCCGGGGTCGAGACGGTCCTCGGCACCGCGGGCGACCTGCCCGAGTTCTACCGGCTGCTGCGCGTCACCGAGGAGCGCGACGGCTTCAGGCTCGGCCGCTCGCTCGCGTACTACCAGCGGCAGTACGAGGTCCTGAACGCCGAATCGCCCGGCCGCATGCGGCTCTACCTGGGCGTTCACCAGGGCGAGATCCTCGCCGCGCACACCATGATCGTGGCCGGCAGCCGGGTCTGGTACCAGACCGGAGCCTCCGCCGACCACCGCCGAGAGGTCCGCCCCAGCAACGCCCTGCAGTGGCGCATGATGAGTGACGCCCACGCGCTCGGAGCGGACGAGTACGACATGCGCGGGGTACCCTCCACCCTCGACCCCGACGAACGCTCCTTCGGACTGCTGCGCTGGAAGCTCGGCACCGGCGGGCAGGTCGTCGAAACCCTCGGCGAGTGGGAGACCTCGATGGACGGATACGCCAACACGGCGCTCTACAAGGCGTTCCAGGCGTACATGGCCCGCCGGTGACCGTCGCAGCAACCAGACCGGCCGACGCCGGTCACACCGGCGCCGCCCCCGCCGAAGCCGCTCACACGGCACCCGGGAAGACCTCGGTGCTGCGCAGCGGCGCGCTCATGGCGGCCGGTTCGATCGTCTCCCGCGCCACCGGCTTCGTCCGCTCCGCCGTGATCGTCGCCGCCCTCGGCGTCGGACTGCTCGGCGACGGCTACGCCGTGGCCAACACCGTCCCGAACATCCTCTACATCCTGCTCATCGGCGGCGCCCTCAACGCGGTCTTCGTCCCCGAGCTGGTCCGCGCCGCCAAGGAGCACGAGGACGGCGGCGCCGCGTACACCGACCGGCTGCTCACCGCCTGCACGGCCGCGCTGCTGGTCATCACCGCCGCCGCCGTGCTCGCCGCCCCGCTGATCGTCTCGGCGTACACCGGCTACAGCGGCAGCCAGGAGTCCACCACCGTGGCCCTGGCCCGGTACTGCCTCCCGCAGATCCTGTTCTACGGGCTGTTCACCCTGCTCGGGCAGGTGCTCAACGCCCGCGGCCGGTTCGGCGCGATGATGTGGACCCCGGTCCTCAACAACCTCGTCGTCATCGCCGTCTTCGGGCTCTTCCTCTACGTCTCCCGGGACGGCCAGGGAGGCGCCGACGGCCTGACCGCCGCCCAGACCCGGCTGCTCGGCATCGGCACCACCCTCGGCATCGTCGTCCAGGCCCTCGGCCTGGTCCCCTCGCTGCGCGCCGCCCGCTTCCGCTGGCGCCCCCGCTTCGACTGGCGCGGCAGCGGCCTCACCCGCCCGCTGCGCAACGCGGGCTGGCTCGTCATGCTCGTCCTGACCAACCAGCTCGCCTACTGGGTCGTGACCCGGCTCTCCACCGCCACCGGCCGCCACGCCGTCGAGGCGGGGCTCGCGGGCGGCGCCGGATACACCGCCTACAGCAACGCCTACCTGCTGTGGATGGTCCCGCAGGGCATCATCACCGTCTCCCTCGTCACCGCCCTCATGCCCCGCATGAGCGCCGCCGCCACCGACGGGGACCTGGCGGCCGTGCGCAAGGACGTCTCCTACGCGCTGCGTTCCAGCGCCGCCCTCGTGGTCCCGGCCGCCGCGGTCTTCGCGGCCCTCGCGCCCTGGGTGATGGGCAGCGTCTTCGAGTACGGGCGCACCGGCGCCGCCGACGTCGCGGTCATGGCGGGGATGCTGGCGGCCTTCGCGCCCGGCCTGATCGCCTACTCCGCGCAGTACGTGCTCTCCCGCGGCTTCTACGCCCTCTCCGACACCCGCACCCCCTTCTTCCTCAACCTCACCATCGCCGCCCTCAACGCCGGGCTCTCGGCCGCCGCGTACCTCCTGCTGCCCCCGCGCTGGGCCGTCACGGGCATGGCCGCGGCCTGCTCGGTCGCCTTCACCGCGGGCGCCGGCGTCACCGCGTACGTCCTCGCCCGGCGGCTCGGCCCGCGCGCGGGGACCCGTACCGAACGCCGCGGCACCGCGGTACGGACCCACCTGCGGCTGCTGGCGGCCTGCGTACCGGCGGGCGCCGCCGGGTACGCCGCGGCGCGCGCCGCCGACCCGTTCGGGAACTTCGCAGGCGTCGGAGCGGGAACCGCGGTCATCCTCCTCGTCGTCATCCTCCTCGCCGGACCACTGCGGCTGACGGAGATCACCGACCTGCTCGGCTCCGTACGCCGGAAGGTCGGCCTCTAGGGCCTGTGACGCCCCGCTTCCGGCCGCCGCACCTCGGCCGGACGGGGGAGGAAAACGATCGACGAGCTTGGAATACTGACCCGATGCCACGCGTACTGCTGATCGAGGACGACCCTTCCATCCGGGAAGGGGTGGGCCTGGGCCTGCGCCGACGCGGCCACGAGGTGCGCGCCGCCGAGACCGGCGAGGCCGGACTCGCCCTCATGACGAGCTTCCACCCCGAACTCGTCCTGCTCGACCTCATGCTGCCCGGCATCAACGGGGTGCAGGTCTGCCGCCGGATCCGCGAGACCAGCCAGGTCCCGATCATCATGCTCACCGCGCGCGGCGACGACTTCGACATAGTCGTCGGCCTGGAGGCCGGCGCCGACGACTACATCGTCAAACCCGCCCGCACCGAGGTCATCGAAGCCCGCATCAAGGCCGTGCTGCGCCGCCTCGCCGATCCGGCGGGAGGCCGCCCCGACGTCGATCTCCACGGCGAGCTGGCCATCGACCGCGGCGGGCTCACCGTCGCCAAGAACGGCGAGCGCGTCCCCCTCGCCCCCAGCGAGATCAAGCTCCTGCTGCACCTGTCGGCCTCGCCCGAGCAGGTCTTCTCCCGCCAGCAGCTCCTCGAATACGTGTGGGACCACAGCTACCACGCCGACGCCCGGCTCGTGGACGCCTGCGTACGGCGGCTGCGCAACAAGATCGAGGACCCCGATGCCGCCCCCCGCTACATCCAGACCGTGCGCGGGTTCGGCTACCGCTTCGGTCCGCTGTAGGCCCGCGCCGTGAGACGCATCGCACCGCTCGGTCTGCGCACCCGGCTGATGGCCGCCTTCCTGCTGGTCGCGGCGATCAGCGCCGTCAGCACGGCGGCCCTGACCTACCAGCAGGCCCGCAACGCCATCCTCAAGCAGAGCCAGGACACCGCCGTCAGCACCCTGCGGGACCTGATGGACCAGCAGTCCGTACAGCTGCCGCTGGACCAGCAGCAGCTCCAGCGGATCGTCCTCGACCTCGGCAAGCGGGGCCAGCCGCACTCCTGGATCATGTTCGCGGAGTACGGCAGCCTGCGCGCCTCCACCAACCCGGTCCAGGCCACCTCCACGGTCATCACCGACAAGCTCCGCCGCCAGGTGTCCACCCATCCGCACGGAGCCTTCCAGCGGGTGAAGGACCAGAGGGGCACCCCCTACCTCACCATCGGCATGCCGGCCGTCTTCAAGAACAACGGGGCCTACGAGCCCACCGGCGCCGTCTTCTACGTCGCCATGCCCCTCTCCACCGAACAGACGACGGTGGACGCCATGGTCGCCGCCGCGCGGCAGGGGGCCGTCCCCGGCCTCGCCATCGCGGTCATCCCGGCCCTGCTCGCCGCCCGCAGCGTCCTGCGCCCGGTACGGGACATGCGCCAGGCCGCCCAGCGGCTGGGCCGCGGCCGCCTCGACACCCGGATCGAGGTCCGCGGCGCCGACGAACTCGCGGGCCTCGCCCGCACGTTCAACGAGACGGCCCGCGCCCTCGAACAGTCCGTGAGCGAACTCCAGGACGCCGAGGCCCGCGCCCGCCGGTTCGCCTCCGACGTCTCCCACGAACTGCGCACCCCGCTCGCGGGGATGCTCGCCGTCACCGAGGTCCTGGACGAGGACGCGGACCGGCTCGATCCCGACACGGCCTCCGCGCTGCGCCTGATCAGCGCCGAGACCGGGAAGCTCGCCGTCCTGGTCGAGGACCTCATGGAGATATCGCGCTTCGACGCCCGCGCCGCCGAACTCAACCCGGACGACGTGGACATCGCCGAGTTCGTCACCAAGACCCTGGAACGCCGCCACTGGAGCGACGGCCGGGTCGTCACGGACCTCCAGCCCGGCGTCCGGGCCCGGCTCGACCCGCGCCGCTTCGACGTGGTCCTCGCCAACCTGGTGGGCAACGCCCTCAAGCACGGCGACGCCCCCGTCCACGTCACCGTACGCACCGAGGCCGGGCCGAAGCAGAGCGCCGGTGCGTGCGCGGGTTCCGGCGGCGGTGCGGGTTCCGGCGGCGCGCGGCTGCTCGTCGAGGTGGCCGACAGCGGGCCGGGCATCGCCCCCGCGGTGCTGCCGCACATCTTCGACCGGTTCTTCAAGGCCGACGCCGCCCGCACCCGCTCCTCCGGCAGCGGCCTCGGACTCGCCATCACCCTGGAGAACGTCCGGCTGCACGGCGGCACCCTGCACGCGGCCAACGGAGCCGTCCGGGGCGCGGTCTTCACCATCGACATGCCCCTGGAGGTGGAGTCGTGAGCAGGCGATGGACGGCCGTCGCGGCGGCCGCGATGCTCGGCCCGCTGCTGCTCGCGACCGGCTGTGGCATCGCGACCACCGGGGTCGTCGAGAGCGGCGGGGCGGGGACCATGAACGTGGGCGGGCCCCAGTCCACCCTGGTCTACTTCGTCTCGCCCGAGGGCGTGCTCATGCCGGTGACCGTCACCGACATGCCCCAGACCTCGGTCAGCGCCACCCTGGCCACGCTGCTGGCCGGCCCGAACGAGACCGCGCGGGCGGCGGGCCTGACCACCGAGCTCCCGGCCTCGGACTCCCGGGAGTTCGCGGAGGGCGTGATCAAGTTCGGCTTCGGCGACAACGGGCACGACGTCCGTGTCGTCCTGCCCTTCCCGGTCGCCCCCCTGTCCGACCTGGCCCGCCGCCAGGTGGCCTGCACGGTCGCCGCGGCGGTCCACAGGACTCCGACGCCCGAGACCGTCCTCGTCGGCTCCGACGGGAAGCAGGAGACCGTCACCTGCGGGATCCACGACTGACGGGCCGCGCGGCCCCCTTGCGGGCCGGGCCCGCGCCCCGCCACGGTGTGGCGCATGGACCCAGCCGCAGCCCCCGAGCCACAGCACCCGGTGGACGTCGTCCCCGACGTCTTCGACCCCCGCGTCTACGCCGAAGGCGTCCCGCACGACCGCTACCGGCTGCTGCGCGACCACCACCCCGTGGTCTGGCAGCCCGAGCCCGAGGTCCTCGGCTGGCCCGCCGGTCCGGGCTTCTGGGCCGTCACCCGCCACGCCGACGTGGTCCGCGTCCTGCGCGACCACGCCACGTACTCCTCCCACCTGGGCGCCACCCAGATCCGTGACCCCGACCCGGCCGACCTGCCCTTCCTGCGGCGCACCATGCTCAACCAGGATCCCCCCGAGCACGGAAAGCTCCGCCGGACCGTCGCCCGCGCCTTCACCCCGGCCCGCGTCGACGCCTTCGCCGCCCGGGTCCGCGACCGCGCCCGTACGCTGCTGCGCGCCGCCCGCGACGGAGCCGAGGCCGGGACGGCCGACCTGGTGCGGGCCGTCACCGACGAGTACGCGCTCCTGAACCTCACCGACCTGCTGGGCGTCCCGGCCGCCGACCGGGGGCTGCTCCTGGAGTGGACGGTGCGGATCATCGGCTACCAGGACCCCGAGGACGCGCCCGCGCCCCGGCCGGGCCCGGACGGGAAACCGCTGAACCCGCGCTCCCCGGCGCTGCTGGGGGAGATGTTCGGCTACGCCCGCGAACTGGCCGCGCACAAGCGCGCCCACCCCGGCGACGACGTGATGACCGCCCTCGCGCTCGCCGGGCTGGAGGAGGCCGAGCTGGAGATGTTCTTCTTCCTGCTCACCGTCGCGGGCAACGACACCGTGCGCAGCGCCGCGCCCGGCGGCCTGCTCGCCCTGGCCCGCGACCCGGACGCGTACGCCCGGCTCGCCGACGGGCGGGTCCCGGCGGACCGGGCGGTCGAGGAACTCCTGCGCGTCCACCCGCCGGTGCTGAGCTTTCGCCGAACGGCCGCCGTGGACACCGAACTGGCCGGGCAGTCCGTCCGCGCCGGTGACAAGGTGGTGGTCTTCCACGCCTCCGCCAACCACGACGAGCGGGTCTTCACCGAGCCCGGCCGCCTCGACCTCGGCCGCACGCCCAACCCGCACGTCTCCTTCGGCGACGGTCCGCACGTCTGCCTGGGCGCCCACTTCGCCCGGCTCCAGCTGCGCGTCCTCTACGAGGAGTGGCGCGGCGAGATGCCGGCGCCCGAACTCGCCGGGGAACCCCGCCGGTTGGTCTCCAACTTCATCAACGGGATCACACGGCTGCCGCTACGGGTGTCCGGGCCGGCCCGGTGACATCGGCGACCAGCTCCGTGACATCGGGGCCGTACGCATCGGAGTTGATCACCTTCAGCAAGATGCAGAAGGAGTCGCCGCCGTAGGCCTTGGCCAGCTTCCGGTGGTGCCTGGCCAGGTAACGGGCCGCCGCCTGATTGCTGTTGGCGGTCTGCCCGCACAGCAGGAACACCGGTCGGGACCCCTGCCCGGTCGTCAGCCGCGCCAGCAGTACGTACTCGACGAGGCCCTTCTCCCATCGGTACGTCTCCCCGCCGACGGTGATGGCGCCGCGGTCCGGCACCGGCTCGCTGGAGACGATGATCCGCACCCCGGGGAGCATGGAGGCCAGGTGCGCCGTCGTGCGGGTGTTGGAGGACGGCCCGCCCACACAGAACTCGGCCCGCTCGCCGAACCCCTGGCGGGCGCCGTCGTGGGTGACGATCTGCACGTTCGCCCCGCAGTCCTTGATCAGGGCGGATATCTCCAGAAGGGCGAAGGCATCGTTGCGGTGCAGCGAGGAATCGGTGCCGCCCATCTGCCGGTTGACCACGAACAGGCAGTCGGAACCGGTCGGCAGCCCGAAGAAGGCCTGCTTGCGGCGCAGTGCCCGGCGCCACAGGTAGGTCCGGGAGAACCAGCCGAAGCCACCGCTGACGGCGGTGGCCACCACCCCCAGCACGATGTTGCGCACGTCGTCGTTCATGGCGTGGATGTTAACCAGCGTCAGGCAGTCCTGACGCGGGGGGTTCGGTGAAGTTACAGTGCCCAGCCTAGGCCTGGGGCCAGGGGGTCTGACAGGCCGTCGACTGGAGGTACGGATGCGTCGTCCCGCCGCAGCACGTCAGTTAGCGCTCCTCGCACTCGCCGGTGCGCTCGTCTCCACCGGTGCCGCCGCCCCGCCGTCGCAGGCGGCGGGGGCGGGGACTCCGGCGAAGGTGCCGGTGGCCGTCGGGTACGGCGGGGCCGTCGCCAGCGTGGACGCCGACGCCAGCGCCGCCGGGATCGCCGTCCTGCGCTCCGGGGGCAACGCCGTGGACGCGGCCGTCGCGACGGCGGCGGCGCTCGGGGTCACCGAGCCCTACTCCTCCGGGATCGGCGGAGGCGGCTACTTCGTCTACTACGACGCCCGTTCCGGCCGGGTACGGACCATCGACGGGCGCGAGACCGCCCCGGCGACGGCCACCGCCGCGCTGTTCCAGGAGAACGGCCTCCCCATCCCCTTCGCCGAGGGCCAGACCAGCGGCCGCGGCGTCGGAGTCCCCGGCACTCCGGCGACCTGGCAGAGCGCGCTGGACGCCTGGGGCACCCGCCCGCTGGGTCAACTCCTGAAGCCCGCCGAGAAACTGGCCCGCGACGGGTTCACCGTCGACGCCACCTTCCGGGCCCAGACGGAACTCAACCAGGACCGTTTCAAGGACTTCCCGGACACGAAGAAGCTGTTCCTGCCCGGCGGGGCCCTCCCGGTGGTCGGCTCCACCTTCAAGAACCCCGATCTGGCGGCCACTTACGCGGAACTCGGCCGCAAGGGCGCGGGCGCCCTCTACCGCGGCCCGCTCGCCGAGGACATCGTCCGAGCCGTCCGGACGCCCCCGAAGGACCCGGCCGCCACTCGTGTGGTGCGCCCCGGCGACCTGACCACCGCCGACCTGCGCGCGTACGCCACCAAGCGGCAGGACCCGACCCGGGTCGGCTACCGGGGCCTGGACGTCTACAGCATGGCCCCGTCCTCCTCCGGCGGCACCACCGTCGGGGAGGCGCTGAACATCCTGGAGCGCAGCGACCTCGGCTCGCTCTCCGAAGCCCAGTACCTGCACCGCTACATCGAGGCCTCGCGGATCTCCTTCGCCGACCGCGGCCGCTGGGTCGGCGACCCGGCCGCCGAGGACGTGCCCACCAAGGAACTGCTCTCCCAGCGGTACGCGGACACGCGCGGCTGTCTCATCGACCCGGGCAAGGCGCTGACCAGCCCGCTCGCTCCGGGCGATCCGCGACACCCGGTCGCCTGCGGCGGCGCCGGGCAGGCCGCCCCGACCACGTACGAGGGGGAGAACACGACGCACCTGACCGTCGCCGACCGTTGGGGCAACGTGGTCTCGTACACCCTGACCATCGAGTCGACGGGCGGCAGCGCCATCACGGTCCCCGGCCGCGGCTTCCTGCTCAACAACGAGCTGACCGACTTCTCCTTCGCCCCGGCCGCGCCCGGCGTCCCGGACCCGAACCTGCCCGGCCCCGGCAAGCGGCCGCGCTCCTCGATGTCCCCGACCATCGTGCTGGAGGACGGCCGCCCGGTGCTGGCCGTGGGCTCCCCTGGCGGGGCGACCATCATCACCACCGTGCTCCAGACCCTGATCGGGCACCTGGACCGCGGGCTGCCGCTCGTCGACGCCATCGCGGCGCCGCGGGCCAGCCAGCGCAACCAGACCACCACCGAGCTGGAGCCGGGCCTGTGGAACAGCCCGGTCCGCGCCGAGCTGGAGGCGCTCGGCCAGGGCTTCCGGCAGAACCCGGAGATCGGCGCCGCCACCGGTGTCCAGCGGCTGCCCGACGGGCGCTGGCTGGCCGCGGCCGAACCGACCCGCCGGGGAGGCGGCTCGGCGATGGTGGTGCACCCGCACGGGAAGCCGTAGCTGCCCTACGACTACAGGGCGGTGAGGATCCTCGGGCCCTCGGCGGTGATCGCGACCGTGTGCTCCGCGTGCGCGGCCCGGCTGCCGTCGACGGTCCGCAGGGTCCAGCCGTCCGGGTCGTGGGTGTAGTCGTCGGTGCCGCCCGCGATCAGCATCGGCTCGATCGCGATCACCATGCCGGGGCGCAGCTTCATGCCGCGCCCCGGCGGGCCCTCGTTGGGCACGCCCGGCTCCTCGTGCATCGAGCGCCCGACGCCGTGGCCGCCGAAGCCGTCGGGGATGCCGTATCCGGCGGCGCGGCAGACCGTGCCGATGGCGTGGGCGATGTCCCCGACGCGGTTGCCGGGCCGTGCGGCGGCGATCCCCGCCGCGAGGGCGGCCTCGGCGGTTTCGATGAGCCGCAGGTCGGCGGGGCGGGCCCGGCCCACGGTGAAGCTGACGGCGGCGTCGCCGACCCAGCCGCCCAGCTTCGCCCCGCAGTCGATGCTGACCAGATCGCCGTCGCGCAGCCGGTAGCCGTCGGGGATGCCGTGCACGATCGCGTCGTTGACCGAGGCGCAGACGACGGCGGGGAAGGGGACCGGTGCGAACCGCGGCCGGTAGCCGAGGAACGGCGAGCTCGCGCCGGCTTCCGCGAGCACCTCGCGGGCCACCTGGTCGAGCTCCAGCAGGGACACTCCGACGTCCGCCCGGTCCCGGACGGCGGCGAGGGCGTGGGCGACGACGCGCCCGGCGGCGCGCATCTCGTCGATCGACTGGTCTGTCTTCAGATTCACCATGCCAATAACTATACCGGTATAACTTTACCGGGATAGTTATTGGGGTCCGGGGTAGGATGGGGTCATGGTCCGTACCCCCCTCACCCCCGAAGAGCGCGAGCGCGGCGAGCGCCTCGGCGCCCTGTTGCGCGCGGCCCGCGGCGATCGCAGCATGGTCGAGGTCGCGGCCAGCGCCGGGCTCTCCGCCGAGACGCTCCGCAAGATCGAGACCGGCCGGGCCCCGACGCCCGCCTTCTTCACCGTGGCCGCCCTCGCCGAAGCCCTCGGGCTCTCGCTGGACGACGTGATGCGGCGGTGCGCCTTCGTGCCGGTCTGACGGGCCTCCCGGACCCGGCTCCGCCCTTGCCCCGGGCCTCGGCCGATCGGCCGCCCAGGCCTGCCGTTCGGGCGCGCGGGGCGTCTGAACGGCCCAATCGGCGGTGGGACGGCCGGGGCGCGGGGCAAGCGTGAAGCGTGCCAGACATGAACGCATCCGCATCCAAGCGACTCGGTCTCGGAATCGTCGGCGCCCTCCTCGCGGGCGGCCTGCTGCTCGCGGCATGCGCCGCCCCCGAAGGCCGGGCCCACGCCAAAACCCCGGACGAGGTGGTCTTCCGCCACCCGGGCGTCGTCGTCAGCCACACCCAGCTCCAGCACGCGAAGCAGATGATCGCGGCCGGCGAGGAGCCGTGGAACTCGGCGTACCAGGCGCTCCTGAAGAGCCGCTACGCCTCCCTCGACTATGCGGCGCAACCCGCCGACGTGGTGCCCTGCCCCTTCAACTCGGGGCCGCGGTCCTGCCTCGACGAACGGCAGGACGCGATCGCCGCCTACACCCACGCCCTGCTGTGGTCGGTGAACGGCAGGACCGCCCACGCCCGCAAGGCGGTGGAGATCATGAACGGCTGGTCGGCGGTGATGAAGCGGCACGCCGAGGACAACGCCGGACTACAGGCCGCCTGGTCCGGCTCCACCTGGGCGCGGGCCGCCGAGATCATCCACGCCGACTACCCGAACTGGGAGAACGAGCAGGTCACCCGGTTCAAGGAGATGCTGCGCACCGCGTACCTCCCGGCGGTCCGCGCGCAGGTGCCGGCGTACAACGGCAACTGGGAGCTGGCGATGACCGACGCCGCGATGGGCATCGCCGTCTTCCTGGAGGACCAGAGCGTCTTCCGGGAGTCCCTCGATCGGTTCCGGGCGCGCGTCCCGGCGTACTTCTACCTCAAGAAGGACGGCGCGCACCCGGTCGCCCCGCCGCGCACCGGCATCGACTCGCCGGACAAGGTCAAGGCGTACTGGTTCGGCCAGGGGACGTACGTCGACGGCATCGCCCAGGAGACCTGCCGCAACCTCATGCACGTCGGTTACGCCCTCGCCGCGTCCGCGCACATCGCGGAGACGGCGTGGCACCAGGGGGTCGACCTGTACGGGGAGCAGGGCGAGCGGCTCAAGGCGGCGCTGGAGTTCCACTCGAAGTACCAGCTGGGGGCAGAGGCCCCCGGATGGCTGTGCGGGGGCAAGGTGGAGCGCACCATGGGCCCCGACCTGGAGGTGGCGCTCCAGCACTATGAGCTGCGGACGGGCGCGAAACTCCCGTACACGCGCCAGCTGGTCGAGAGGACGCGGCCGGCCGGAACGGACGACCTGTTCGTGGCCTGGGAGACGGTCAGCCACGGGGAGGCGGCCCCGGTGGGCCACTCCCGCTAGGGCCGCGCCTGACGTGGCGCCGGGGTGCGCATAGGGTCGGCCGCATGACGCTTACGGTTGAGGATCTGGGCAGAGCGCGGTACGTCAGTCTCACCACCTTCCGCAAGGACGGCACCCCGGTGGCGACGCCGGTGTGGGCGGCGGCGGACGGTGGCGAGCTGTACGTGTGGACGCGGAGCGATTCGTGGAAGGTCAAGCGGATCCGCAACAACGGGCGGGTCACGGTCGCCGCGTGCGACGTACGGGGCCGCGTGGCGGAGGGCACTCCGGTGGCCGAGGGGGAGGCGCGGCTGCTGGGCGAGGCCGGGCTGGCGCGGGTGCGCAAGCTCATCGCGCGCAAGTACACGTGGCAGTACT
This sequence comes from Streptomyces sp. NPDC059443, assembly GCF_042750105.1. Taxonomy (NCBI): domain Bacteria; kingdom Bacillati; phylum Actinomycetota; class Actinomycetes; order Kitasatosporales; family Streptomycetaceae; genus Streptomyces; species Streptomyces sp. NPDC059443. The sequence continues at coordinate 172,778 of NZ_JBHYVM010000012.1, forward strand.
GGGTGCTGGACGTGCCGGCCACGCTGGCCCGGCGGGGCAAGCGGCCGCACGAGGCGATCGCCATCACGCTTGACACGACCGCCGTCCAGCTTTGAGATTCCCGTAGCCCGCCCGTAACACGGATGGGATGCAATGCGGGGATGGAGACCGCGACTTCGCTGGTGATCGGTCAACTCTCCGGCTACATGCGGGGGTTGACGCAGAGGCTGGATCCCGGGACGGGCTGGTACGGGGAATTCCTGCGGCGGGACCCGGAGGGGATGCGGGCCTGCCTGGACGGGGCCGCGATGCCGCCGTGGGACGTACTGGAGTCGCTGCTGGGCGACTTGGCCGGTCGGACGGGTCCCGCCGGAGCTCTCGGGGGCACCGATTCGGAGGCGATCGCGCGGGAGGCCCGGTACGCGGCCGGGCTGCGGGCGGCCGCGGTCGAGGCCTGGGACCGGCTGCCCGGCGGAGTCGAGGAACTGCACACCCTGCTGGCCGCGGCCGTCGCGCAGCGGGCGCAGGCGCAGGCTTCGCTGCGCGCGCTGTCGGCCCGGCTCGCCCGGACGGCGGACCCGGAGGTGGCGGAGGCCCTGTCCCGGGAGCTCTCCTGGACCCGTGACGACGCGGCCCGGGCGGCGGCGCGGCACGAGGACCTGACGACCCGGCTCGCGGCGCTCGCTCCGCCGGCGGCCCGGCCCGGATGGGCGGCCCCGCCGACCGAGGAGACCCCGGCGGGGGCCGGCGCTTTCGGGAGCGCTGCTCCGCCCGCCGTCGACCCCCTGGCGGGAGTGCCGAGGCAGCGCTCGGGCGGGATCGGGCAGGGCTCGGGCTGGGCTGAGGGGCGCTCCGGCGGGCTTGAGCAGGGCTCCGGCTCGGCTGAGGGGCCTTCGGGCGGGCCCGAGCAGCGCTCCGGCGGGGCCGCGCAGGGCTCGGGTGGGCTCGCGCAGGGCTCCGGCGGGCCTGGGCAGGGCTCCGGCGGGGCCGCCGGGGTGGGGGCTCCGGTCGGCCGGGCCGAGGGGCGCTGGCTGCGCGGAGCCCGGCGGAGCGGCGGAGCCAGGTTCGCGGGCGCGGCGGTCCCCGAAGCCCAGGCGTTCACGCCGCCGCCAGGGGCCCCGGAGACCGAAGCCCCCCTCCGCGGCGCCCGTTTCGGCCGGCCCGCCCGCGCGGCCGACGCCGCGGCCGGGACGGAGCCGGTCGCCGCAGCCGGCCCCGCCGCAGCCGAAGCCGCAGCCTGGGCGGAGCCCGGCGCCGGTCCCGCAGCCGGGCCCGCACCTTGGTCGGAGCCCGCAGCCGGGCCCGCACCCGGGGTGGAGCCCACCGCGCGCCCGCCCCGGGATCCCGTCGGCGGGATCGTGGCCGCGCTCATCGCGCTGCGCGCGCAAGGGCGCAGCGGGGAGGCGCACGCGCTGCTCTGCGAGGCCGCCGCTGGGCCCGTGGAGTGGCTGCCGGGGCTGGGGGAGGAGCTGGTCCGGGCCGGGCTGGCGGCCGACTGGGCCACCCTGCTCTGGGAGGCGGCCTCGCTGCCGCCCGCCCGGTTCGCCGCGGCCGCCGTCGCACTCGGCCCGGCCGACTGCGCGGCGCTGCTGCGCCAGGGCGCCGCCCGGCCCGCCGCGGAGATCGCCGAAGCCGCCCTCGCGCTCGGCAACGCCGGCCGGAGCCACGAGGCCGACGCCCTGCTCGAAGCCTTCGTCAGGGTCCGCACCGCCGAGGAGTCGGCCCGCCTCGCCCGCCGGGATCCGCAGTGGTTCGCGCCCCGTCTGCTCCGCGTGGCCGAAGCCCTCTCGCGGACGCACCACCGGGATCTGCTGCACGCACTCCGCGTCGCGAAACTGCCCGTCTCCTGACCGATAACGACCAGGTGCCGACGTAGCGGCGACGTCTCTTGATCGACTACTCCAACCGCGCAAGGCGGTCTTGCCCCACGCTGCGCCGAGGCCTACCTTCAACTCCCTACGCGCAGCCGTGCACCCGCCCTCTACGTGCGTAGAACTCGGCGTACCCGTCGCGAGGAGCAGCTCATGGCCCAAGTCGTCCGCGCCGCACTCGTCCAGGCCACCTGGACCGGAGACACCGAGTCGATGATCGCCAAACACGAGGAGCACGCCCGTAGGGCCGCCGCCCAGGGTGCGCGGATCATCGGCTTCCAGGAGGTCTTCAACGCCCCCTACTTCTGCCAGGTCCAGGAACCCGAGCACTACCGCTGGGCCGAGGCCGTCCCCGACGGCCCCACCGTGCGGCGCATGCAGGCGCTCGCCCGCGAGACCGGCATGGTGATCGTCGTACCGGTCTTCGAGCTGGAGTCCGAGGGCTTCTACTACAACACCGCCGCCGTCATCGACGCCGACGGCAGCTACCTCGGCAAATACCGCAAGCACCACATCCCTCAGGTCAAGGGCTTCTGGGAGAAGTACTACTTCCGCCCGGGCAACCTCGGCTGGCCGGTCTTCGACACCGCCGTCGGTCGGATCGGCGTCTACATCTGCTACGACCGCCACTTCCCGGAAGGCTGGCGCGAACTCGGGCTGGCAGGCGCCCAGTTGGTATACAACCCCTCCGCCACCTCCCGGGGCCTGTCCGCTTACCTGTGGCAGCTGGAACAGCCCGCCTCCGCCGTGGCCAACGAGTACTTCGTCGCCGCGATCAACCGCGTCGGCCAGGAGGAGTACGGAGACAACGACTTCTACGGCACCAGCTACTTCGTCGACCCGCGCGGCCAGTTCGTCGGGGAGGTGGCCAGCGACAAGGAGGAGGAACTCCTCGTCCGGGACCTCGACTTCGACCTGATCAAGGAGGTCCGCGACCAGTGGGCCTTCTACCGCGACCGTCGCCCCGACGCCTACGGAGGGCTCGTACAGCCGTGACCAACCCGATCCCCCTGCACAGCCGCCACCGCTCCGTCATGCCCGACTGGCTCGCGCTCTACTACGACCGCCCCATCGAGCTCACCCACGGCGAAGGCCGCCACGTCTGGGACGCCGAGGGCAACCGCTACCTCGACTTCTTCGGCGGCATCCTCACCACGATGACGGCCCACGCCCTGCCCGAGGTCACCAAGGCCGTCGCCGAACAGGCCGGCCGGATCATCCACTCCTCGACCCTCTACCTCAACCGGCCGATGATCGAACTCGCCGAGCGGGTCGCCTCGTTGTCCGGGATCCCCGACGCCCGGGTCTTCTTCACCACCTCCGGCACCGAGGCCAACGACACCGCCCTGCTGCTCGCGACGGCGTACCGCCGTTCCAACCAGATCCTGGCGATGCGCAACAGCTACCACGGCCGGTCCTTCTCCACCGTCTCGATCACCGGCAACCGAGGCTGGTCCCCGACCAGCCTCTCGCCGCTCCAGACGTACTACGTGCACGGCGCCGTCCGCTCCCGCGGCCCCTTCGCGCACCTGAACGACGCCGACTTCACCGCGGCCGCCGTCGCCGACCTCGAAGACGTACTCGGCCAGGCCCGAGGAGGCCTCGCCGCGCTCATCGCCGAACCGGTCCAGGGCGTCGGCGGGTTCACCTCCCCGCCCGACGGGCTCTACGGGGCCTTCCGCGAGGTCCTCGACCGCCACGGCATCCTCTGGATCAGCGACGAGGTGCAGACCGGCTGGGGCCGCACCGGCGACAACTTCTGGGGCTGGCAGGCCCACGCCCAGAACGGCCCGCCGGACATCCTCACCTTCGCCAAGGGCATCGGCAACGGCATGTCCATCGGCGGAGTCGTCGCCCGCGCCGAGGTGATGAACTGCCTCGACTCCAACTCCATCTCCACCTTCGGCGGTTCACCCGTCACCATGGCCGCGGGCGTCGCCAACCTCGCCTACCTCCTCGACCACGACCTCCAGGGCAACGCCCGCCGCGTCGGCGGCCTGCTGCTGGAGCGGCTGCGGGCCATCGCCGCGACCGTGCCCGCCGTACGGGAGGTGCGCGGCCGGGGCCTGATGGCCGGACTGGAGCTCACGAAGCCCGGTACCGACCGGGCCGATCCCGACGCGGCGGCCGCCGTACTGGAGGCGGCCCGGGCCGGCGGCCTCCTCCTCGGCAAGGGCGGCGGACACGACACCAGCGTGCTGCGCATCGCGCCGCCGCTCTCCCTCACCGTCGCCGAGGCGGAGGAGGGCGCCGGCATCCTCGCCGACGCCCTCGGCATCCTCAACTAGCAACCGGGGAGACGACGTACATGACCATCCGCACCCTCATCCGCGGCGGCCTCGTCATCACGGCCGCCGACGAGCTCCACGCCGACGTGCTGATCGAGGACGGCCGCGTGGCCGCCCTCGCGGCGCACGGCACGGCCGCCGCCGAGACCTGGACGGCCGACCGGACGATCGACGCGAGCGGGAAGTACGTCATCCCCGGCGGGGTCGACGCGCACACCCACATGGAACTCCCCTTCGGCGGCACCTCCGCCTCCGACACCTTCGAGACCGGAACCCGGGCCGCCGCCTGGGGCGGCACCACCACCATCGTGGACTTCGCCGTACAGACCCCCGGCCACGCCCTGCGCGAGGGCCTGGACACCTGGTACGCCAAGGCCGACGGCCAGTGCGCCGTCGACTACGCCTTCCACATGATCCTCTCGGACGTCAACGAGGGCACCCTGAAGGAGATGGACCACCTGGTGGGGGAGGGCGTCACCTCCTTCAAGCTGTTCATGGCCTACCCCGGGGTCTTCTACAGCGACGACGGCCAGATCCTGCGGGCGATGCAGCGGGCTTCGGGCAACGGCGGGCTGATCATGATGCACGCGGAGAACGGCATCGCGATCGACGTCCTCGTCGAGCAGGCCCTGGCGCGCGGGGAGACCGATCCGCGCCACCACGGCGAGGTCCGCAAGGTGCTGCTGGAGGCGGAGGCCACGCACCGGGCGATCCAGCTGGCCCGGGTGGCCGGATCCCCTCTCTACGTCGTCCACGTCTCGGCGGAGGAGGCGGTCGCGGAGCTGGCGGCGGCCCGCGACAAGGGCCTGCCGGTGTTCGGGGAGACCTGTCCGCAGTACCTGTTCCTGTCCACGGACAACCTCGCGGAGCCCGACTTCCAGGGCGCCAAGTACGTCTGCTCCACCCCGCTGCGGCCGCGCGAGCACCAGGCGGCGCTGTGGCGAGGCCTGCGCACGAACGACCTCCAGGTGGTCTCCACCGACCACTGCCCGTTCTGTTTCCGGGGCCAGAAGGAGCTGGGCCGGGGCGACTTCTCGAAGATTCCCAACGGGCTGCCGGGGGTGGAGAACCGCATGGATCTTCTCCATCAGGCCGTTCTGGACGGGCACATCAGCCGTCGCCGCTGGATCGAGATCGCGTGTGCGACCCCGGCCCGGATGTTCGGCCTCTACCCGCAGAAGGGCACCATCGCCCCGGGCTCCGACGCCGACATCGTCCTCTACGATCCGCACGCCGAGCAGGTCATCTCCGCCGAGACCCACCACATGAACGTGGACTACTCGGCGTACGAGGGCAAGCGGATCACCGGACGCGTCGACACGGTCCTCTCGCGGGGCGAACTCGTCATCGACCGACGCGAGTTCACCGGCCGTGCCGGCCACGGAGCCTTCATCCACCGCTCCACCTGCCAGTACCTGTAAGCAAGCCGCAAGCCCGCACGCAGCAGCAAGGAGCCATGCATGGACTTCGGCCTCGTCCTGCAGACCGACCCGCCCGCCTCCCAGGTGGTCAGCCTCATGAAGCGCGCCGAGCGCAACGGCTTCCGCTACGGCTGGACCTTCGACTCGGCGGTCCTCTGGCAGGAACCCTTCGTCATCTACAGCCAGATCCTCGCCAACACGCAGAAGCTCCACGTCGGCCCGATGGTCACCAACCCGGGCACCCGCACCTGGGAGGTCACCGCCTCCACCTTCGCGACCCTGAACGACATGTACGGCAACCGCACGGTGTGCGGCATCGGCCGTGGGGACTCGGCGATGCGGGTGGCCGGGCGGGCCCCCAACACCCTGGCCCGCCTCGGCGAGGCCATCGACGTGATCCGGGACCTTGCGGAGGGCCGGGAGGCGGAGGTGGACGGCAACCCGATCAAGATCCCCTGGATCAAGGACGGGAAGCTGCCCGTCTGGATGGCGGCGTACGGGCCGAAGGCGCTGGCCCTGGCCGGGCAGAAGGCCGACGGGTTCATCCTCCAGCTCGCGGACCCCTACCTCACGGAGTGGATGATCAAGGCGGTCCGCCAGGCGGCCGTGGAGGCCGGCCGGGACCCCGGCTCGGTCACCATCTGCGTGGCGGCCCCCGCGTACGTCACGGCTGACGACTCGGCGCAGGCCCTGGCCCACGCCCGGGATCAGTGCCGCTGGTTCGGCGGCATGGTCGGCAACCACGTCGCGGACCTGGTCTCCCGCTACGGCGAGCACTCCTCGATGGTCCCGGACGAGCTCACCGCGTACATCAAGGACCGGCACGGCTACGACTACAGCCACCACGGCCGGGCCGGGAACGTCTCCACCGACTTCGTCCCGGACGAGATCGTCGACCGCTTCTGCCTCCTGGGACCGGTGGAGGCCCACATCGAGAAGCTCCGCGCCCTACGCGCTCTCGGCGTCGACCAGTTCGCCGTGTACGACATGCACGACGCCCGCGAAGCGACCATCGACGCGTACGGATCCGACATCATCCCGTTGTTCGGCTGACGCCCTTCGAGCTGACCGGTCCGTGGCGTAGTGTCCGTATTCATCCGGATGCTTGGAGGGCCTGTGGTGGATGTCCCGTTCGGCGAGGTCGTGGCCAGCCGCGAACTCGTCGCCGATCGGAAGGGCGGGAGCTCCTTCCCCGTGGTCGTCAGGGTCGGGGCTCCCCGCCGTGACACCGACCCGGACGGCGACTGGGTCTGTCCCTGCCAGCTTGAGGGGCTCGGTGAGTCCAGGGTCTGGCTGATCCACGGAATCGACGCCGTCCAGGCGCTGCAACTCGCCCTCTTCTGCCTCAAGGGGCAGATCGCCGCCATCGCCGAGCCGGAAGGCCTCACCTTCACCTGGCTCGGCGAATCGGGCATCGCCCCCGCCGACATCCTCAGCTGACGCCGTAGCGCCGTAGCGCCGGACCGGTTCAGTGGATCCGGAGCAGGCTCCAGACGCCGGCGTGGTCGGAGGGCCACAGTCCCGAGGGGGTGCGGTCGGCCGGCCGGGCTCCGACCAGGTTGCTCGTGAGGGGCGTCAGGCCGTGGCGGGTCAGTACGTAGTCGATGCGCTGGCCGAGCGTGGACGTGGTGTTGCGGAGGTCGGCGGCCTGGCAGCAGGTGAAGCCGGGGTCGGTGTGGTGACCGGCGGTCCAGGCGTCGCGGAACCCGGCGGCCAGGAGCTGTCCGTGGGTCGGTGTGTCGGTCCTGCCCGGTACGGCGCCCACACCTCCGGCGGCGGAGTTGAGGTCGCCGAGCAGCACGGTGGGCAGTGCCGTGTCGAGCGGTCCGGCGAGGAGTTCGGCGGCCTGGGCCTGCTGGACGGCGGAGCTGCGGGGCTCCAGATGGGTGCTGACCACCCGGGTGGTGCGGCCGCGTACGGTGGCGTCGGCCGCGACCCAGCCCTGCGGGATGACGATGGGGCCGAGGACGGGGTTGTTGAGCGTCACGCGGGCCGTGAACTGCTGCGCTTGGGGGTGGTCCACCCGGAACACCTTGGCGGGCAGGTCGGTGCGGGCCAGCAGGACGTCGCGGTCGGTGAGGCGGATGTCCTGGAGGCCGCTGGGCGTGGACCGCGGGGCCTCGTAGTCGCCGAGGGTGACGGTGGCCACGGCGGCGTAGTGCTTGCCGCGCAGGGCGAGTTCGTCGATCAGGATCTGCAGGAAGTCGTACTCCACGTGCGTGGCGCTGCCCGGCTGGGCGGGCGTCTGGCTGCGCCACAGCACGGCCTCTTGCAGGCCCACGAGGTGCGGGTCGGTGCCGGCGATCTCGTCGGCCAGCGCTTTGGCGCGCTCCGGGAAGTTCGTGGCGCGGACGCCCGCGAACGCCGTGGTCACGGCGGCGACGAGGGCCTGCGGACTGCCTGCCGTGAAGACGGGCGCGAGGTCTGCCCCCAGATAGAGGTTGCGGGTCATCACCTTGAGCGAGGACGGCGGGTTCTCGGCCGAGGCCGAGGCCGAGGCCGAAGCTGACGCCGAGGCCGACGCGGGGGCCCCTGACATCAGGAGCAGCAGCGCGCAGGAGACGGATGTGAGCCAACCACGAATCATGATCGAGCGGGCCTTTCGCCGGGAGAGGTACGGCCCCCACCTCCAGCGAAACCTAAGGCCGTCGGCAGGGGGCGTCGATCCGTGGTGGGCCAGGTGGCCGACCGCCGCGCCCCGCCCTCCGAAGGCTGACGTTCCGAGAGCCATGCGGCCGGTCGTCCGCGTGTCCGGAACCGGGGGCCTCCGGTGCGGGACATGCTCGGCGCCGCACGAAACCGGTCGACCTGAAGGGCAGTACCCGTAGATGAAGCCCACCCCGATCCGCGCGGCCGTGGTGTCCGCCGCGCTGGCCACGATGCTGACCACCGCGGGCGCGGCCACGGCCACGGCGCAGGCCTTTCCCACCCCGGATCACAACTGCGTGTTCGAAGGGGAGAACCTCAACACGCTCCTCGGAGTCGGCGAACGGCTCCTCGGCCCGCCCCCCTGCCGCGAGGCGTTCGCCGACGAGCGGTGGGTCCGGACCTTCCCGAGCTGGGGCACGGCGACCGGCCCCGCGGGCGCCCTGTACCCGGCGGACTACACCCCCGCGCGGCCCGGCCCGATGGACGACTTCACCTCGAAGCTGCGCGGCGTCCGGATCGTCCAGGACATCGGGACGCACCGGGAGTGGAGCGTCACCGCGGGCCCGGAGGTCGTACGCAACATCACCCTCTTCGAAGGGCATCCGTTCGCGAACTTCGCGTCGGCCCCGCTCCGGCCCCTCAGCCTCGGCTCCCACACGACCACGGTCTTCATGAACCTGAGCGCGGAGCACTGCGACGGCCTCGGCGAGGACCGTGTCGAGCACTGCCTGCCCGCCGGAGAGTTCCCGTACACGGGGCACGCGCGCGTCCACTCCTTCCCGCGGAGGCCACAGCCCGCACCGTGACACCGACGATCCGGCCGCCGCGCGGCGCGGGGGGGGGGGGGCCCCCCGCCCGCGCCCCCCCCCCCCCCCCCCCCCGCCCCGGGGCCCGCCCCGCCCCGCCCCCGGGGCCCGCCCCCCCCCCGGGGCGCCACCCGGCGCCCCCCCCCCCCCCCCCCCCCCCCCGCCCCCCCCCCCCCCCCGCCCGCGGGCCGGCGCGCCCCCCCCCCGCGCCCCCCCCCCCGACTCTGTTGCAGGACTCCGCCCGCGCCTGACAGCCTGGTCCCGAGCCGGCCCGCCCGTGGGCCCGGCCGTACCCGGGGGGACCATCATGAACGTCAGAGCCGCCGCCATAGCCGTCACCGCGACCATCGCCCTGGCCGCGCTGGGCGCGGGCCCGGCCTTCGCGGACAACCACGCGCACAGCATGGACGGAGATTTCCAGCACGCGGACCAGCAGCAGCAGCCGGCCGTCGACGGAGTGTCCGGGGCCCAGGGCCCGCAGTACCTCCAAGACTAGTTCCGCGCCGCGGCCCCGGGCGGCCGGCCCGTTCACCGCGGCCGGCCCGTTCACTTGCGGTCCACCCGGGGGTCCGCCGCCCGCCGGATCCGCCGGTGGGGATTGTCAGCGGGGCGTGCTTTGCTGGAGGCATGATCGAAGAATTCCTCGCCCGTGACCTGTCCGCCGTCGACGAGGCCGTCCGCAAGGCGGCGGCGATCGAGATCATGCCGAGATTCCGCCAGCTCGCCGACCACGAGGTGGACCAGAAGAGCGGCCCGCACGACCTGGTGACCGACGCCGACCGCAAGGCCGAGGAGTACCTCACGGCCGAGCTGACGCGGATCCTGCCCGGCTCGGCCGTGGTCGGCGAGGAGGCGGTCCACGCCGACCCCGCCGTGTACGGGGCGCTGCGCGGCGACGCACCGGTGTGGATCGTGGACCCGGTCGACGGCACCCGGCAGTTCGTGCACGGAGATCCGGCGTTCTGCACGCTGGTGGCGCTCGCGCACCGCGGAGAGATACTCGCCTCCTGGACCTTCGCCCCGGCGCTGGAGGAGATGTCCACCGCCGTCCGCGGGCAGGGCGCCTACGTCAACGGCGTGCGGATCCGGAGCGGTTCGCCGGAGCCGGGCGCCGAACTGCGCGTGGCCACCGCCCACCCGCTGTACACCACCGAGGAGGACCGGAGGATCCTGGCCCGCCTGGAGGTCCCCGGGGTCACGTCCCGGCCGTGCGGTTCCGCGGGGCTGGAGTACCTCCGGGTGGCCCGGGGCGAGATGGACGGCCTGGCCTTCAACTGGCCCTCCGCCTGGGACCACGCGGCCGGGCTGCTGCTGGTCGCGGAGGCCGGCGGCGCGCAGAGCACCGTGGACCGGGTCCCCTTCCGGGTGGACCGGGACAACGCGCTGCCGTTCGCGGTGGGCCGGGACGAGGCCACCGCGGTACGGATCCGGGAGCTGCTGCGGGGCGAGTGAGCCGATGGCCACGGGGTCCCGTGGGGTTCGCGTCTGGACAGGCGCAATACCCTGGGGGCGGTGGCGCCGTCCGGACGAAGGAGTCGCAAGTGCCGTCGATTCTCGATGCGGTCGTGGTCGGGGCCGGGCCCAATGGGCTCACGGCCGCGGTCGAGCTGGCCCGGCGCGGTTTCTCGGTGGCAGTCTTCGAGGCCGCGGACACCGTGGGCGGCGGAGCCCGGACCGAGGAGCTCACCCTCCCCGGCTTCCGACACGACCCCTGCTCGGCGGTGCACCCGCTCGGCGTCGGCTCACCGGTCTTCGCCAGCATGCCGCTGAAGCGGTACGGGCTGGAGTGGCTGCACGCCCCGCTGCCCATGGCGCACCCCTTCGACGACGGCACGGCGGCGGTGCTCTCCCGCTCCGTCGCGGAGACGGCCGCGTCCTTCGGGCCGCGCGACGCGGGGACGTACCGGCGGCTGGTGGAGCCCTTCCTAGGGAAATGGGACTCCCTGGCCCGGGACTTCATGTCGCTGCCGTCCACCGCGCTGCCCCGCGACCCTCTCACCCTCGCGCGCTTCGGGCTCGCCGGGCTGCCGCCGTCCACCTGGATGCTCGGCCGGTTCCGCGAGGACCGGGCCCGCGCCCTGTTCGCCGGGCTCGTCGCCCACGTCATCGCCCCGCTGGGCGGGATCGGCACCAGCGCCGTCGGCCTGGTCTTCGCGCTGGCCGCGCACGCGAACGGCTGGCCGATGGCGCGCGGCGGCTCGCAGTCGATCTCCGACGCCCTCGCCGGGTACCTGCGCGACCTCGGCGGCACCGTCCACACCGGCTTCGAGGTCAAACGGCTCGACGACCTCCCGCCGGCCCGTGCGTACGTCTTCGACACCTCGCCGACCGCGCTGGCCCGTATCGCCCGCCTGGGCCGGGTCTACGACGGCTACCGGTACGGGGCCTCCGTGTTCAAGATCGACTACGCCCTCGACGGGCCCGTCCCCTGGACCGCCGAGGAGCCGCGCCGGGCCGGAACCGTCCAGATCGGCCCCCGCACCCGAGACATCGACGCCGCCCTGCAACTGGCCTCGGGCGGACGGGCCCCCCGCACCCCCTTCCTCATCACCGCGCAGCCCAGCCTGGCCGACCCCGGCCGGGCCCCCGCCGGCAAGCACACCTTCTGGGCCTACGGACACGTACCGGCGGGCTGGGACGGCGACCTCACCGAAGCCGTCGAACGCCAACTGGAGCGCTTCGCCCCGGGCTTCCGCGATCTGGTGCTCGCCCGCGCCACGGCGGGCCCGCCGCAGCTCGCCGCCCGCAACCCCAACTACGTCGGCGGGGACATTGCCTGCGGAGCCGCCTCCGGGCTCCAGCTCCTGCTGCGGCCCAAGCTCACCCTGTCCCCGTACTCCACGGCCCACCCGGCGGTCTTCCTCTGCTCCTCGGCCACCCCGCCCGGCCCCGGCGTGCACGGCATGTCCGGCCACAACGCCGCCAAGGCGGTCTGGCGGCACCTGCGAAAGGGCCGGACCGCCTGACCGACCCCCTGACCCACTCCCCCCGCAACGAAATCCGAAGCAGCGGGTCTCCGGGACGGATGAAGTGCGCATGGAGCGAGAGGTTCACCAAAAGAAACCGAAGAGTAACCCTTGTGGCTCCCTCATGCCGTGTGCATGATCAAGCACCTGTACGAGGTGGTGTGAAGGGGGAGTCAGTGGGCAAGAGGGCCGGTAACGACGGGGGTGCTCTGAGGGCCGACTCCCTGGGGACGCTCGACTCCGTGGTCATGGCGGTCGCGGGCTGCGGACCGGCCTACACCGTCGCCGCGACCATCCCCGTACTCGTCGCCACCGTCGGCGTCGCCAGCCCCGCGGTGCTCCTGTACTGCGCGATACCGATGATCGGCATCGCGCTGGCCTTCCGCCACCTGGGCCGCCTCGACGTCAACGCCGGGGCGAGCTACGCCTGGGTGGCGCGCGCCCTCCATCCCTTCCTCGGGTTCCTCAGCGGCTGGGCCCTGGTCGTCGCCGCGACGGCCTTCCTCGTCTCCGCCACCCTCCCGGCCGGCAGCGCCACGCTCGCCCTGATCAGTCCGGACCTCGCCGCGAACACGGGCCTGGCCACGGCCGTCGGCGCCGGCTGGTTCCTGCTCATGGCCGGTGTGGTGGCGCAAGGCGCCCGGATCAGCCCGTACACCCGCCGGATCCTCACCGGCGTCCAGCTCGCGCTGCTCCTGGCCTTCGCCGTCGCCGCCCTGCTCAAGGACGGAAACGCGGCGGACTTCTCGCTCTCCTGGTTCGGCTTCGGCCACTTCGACGCGTCGCACGGCTTCGTCGCCGGCGCGCTGATCGCGGGCGTCAGCTACTGGGGCTGGGACGTTTCCAGCAATCTCAACGAGGAGACCCGTACCAGCCGCCGCTCCTTCGGCCTCGGCGGCCTGATAGGCGTCGCGCTGTCCTTCGCCTTCTTCGTCGTCTTCACCATCGCCACCAACATCCTCATCGGCGCGGACGCGGTACGCCGGAATCCCGATGGCTTCCTCTCCGTGCTCGGCGACGCCGTCTGGCCGGGCTGGGGCGGCCGGCTGCTCGTCCTCGCCGTCGTGCTGTCCACGATCGCGACCTTGGAGACGAGCCTCCTCCAGGCGACCCGCACCCTCTTCGCCATGGGCCGCGACCGCACCGTCCCCGCCGTGTTCGGCCGCATCCACCGCGACTGGCAGACGCCCTACATCGCCACCGCCACCGTGGCGGCCGTGGCGCTCCTGCTCGTCACGGTCTCCGTCACGGCAGGCTCCGGCGCGCAGTTCGTACGCGACGCCGTCAGCGGCATCGGCCTGCACATCGCCTTCTACTACGCCCTCGCCGGCCTGTCGGCCGTCGTCGCCTATCGCAAGGTGCTGTTCAGGTCCGTGGGCACCTTCCTCTTCGTCGGGCTGTGGCCGCTCGGCGGAGCCCTGTTCATGATCTGGATCTTCGTCATGTCGGTTCCGGAACTGACCGGCAGCGCCCTCACCATCGGCCTCGGGGCGCTCGCGCTGGGCCTCATCCCGATGACCCTCTCCCGGCTCCAGGGCGTCTCGTACTTCCGGCCCAGGCCGCTGGATCCCGAACAGGCGGACGCCGTGGACGAGTTGCACGGAGGGGCGACCGCCGGGGGACTGGCGGCGGCCGAACGCCGGGACGGAATCCTCACCGACTTCTGAAGTCCGGGGTCCTTGAGGTCCCCGAGGTCCCCCGGGGCATGGCGACCCGCGTTCCCCGTCGAAATCGAAGAGAACCGAATCGAGGAGTGTGCATGGCGGCCTGGCTGCGCCGGCGTTCGGGAGCACCGGTCTACGATCAGGCGTTCGGCGATCGCGGTCTCGCGGAATGCCGTCAGGACATGGTCATGGGCCGCTGGGAAGGGGCCCGCGACCTCCTCGCGGAACACCCCCGCGATGACTGGGACCGGCGTGCGCACCGCATCCGGCTGCTCGCGGACGCGGCGGCGAGCAGCCGGACCGTGGACGTCTGGCACGCCGCGGAGCCGGCCAACCCGGACGCCGCCGTACTGCGCGCGGAGACCGAGGTGATGCGGATGTTCGCCGCGGCGCGCGGCGGGGCGATGCCCCCGAGGGACGGCCTGGACCAGGTGGCCCGGACCTGCCTGCGGGCCTGCGACCTGGCACCCGGCGACCCGCACCCCTACGTCTCCCTCGTCGCGCTCGGCAGGCTGTACGAAGGCGGCGACCCGAACATCGCCCACTGGTGGCGGGAGCTGTGGGCCCGGGACCCCCACCACCGCGAGGGCCACCACCAGATGCTGCGCTACTTCTCCGCCGGCTGGCACGGTTCGCACGGAGAGTCCTACAACTTCGCCTGGGACGTGGCGGTCTACGCCCCCGCAGGTTCACCCCTCGCGGTGCTGCCGCAGGTGGCGCGCGCGGAGCAGTACCGGTACGAGAGCGAGGCCAAGGGCCGTACGGCGGTCGGGCTGGCCACCCTCTGGAGCGGCGAGCGGGCGCGCTGGGATCTGCGGACGGCGCTGGACAAGTGGATCGCGAAGCGCACCAGGCCCTACGCCCAGGACGTCACGGACCTCAACTACCTCGCGCACGGCCTGGTCCACGGAGGCATGGAGGCGGAGTCCGCGGAGGTCTTCACCCTCCTGGACAACCGGGCCACCCGGATCCCGTGGTCGCACAGCGGCGACCCGGAGACCCTCTTCAGCCGCTGGCGGGACCGGGCACTCGGCGCGTCACGCTAGGCCGTCTCTTTCGGATCTTGCCGGGCCCGCGATTCGCCTGGAAGCGGCCGGCGGGATACCGGTAACCTGCGCCATCCGCGAAGGAAGGATCCCGATGCCGCGCATCACGCTCGTCCGGGGCGACATCACCGCCGAGAAGGCCGACGCCGTGGTCAACGCGGCGAACTCCTCACTGCTCGGCGGCGGCGGGGTCGACGGGGCCATCCACCGGCGCGGCGGCCCGGAGATCCTCGCCGCCTGCGAGGACCTGCGCCGCTCCCACTACGGCAAGGGCCTGCCCACGGGCCGGGCGGTGGCCACCACGGCGGGCCGGCTGCCGGCCGGGCACGTGATCCACACGGTCGGGCCCGTGTGGTCGAAGGAGGAGGACCGCTCGGCGCTGCTGGCCTCCTGTTACCGGGAGTCGCTGCGGGTCGCCGACGAGCTGGGAGCCCGTAGCGTCGCCTTCCCGGCGATCTCCACCGGGATCTACGGGTGGCCCATGGACGACGGGGCGCGGATCGCGGTGGAGACCGTACGGGTGGCCCGGACGGAGGTCGAGGAGGTGCGCTTCGTGCTCTTCGACGAGCGGGCCTACGAGGCCTTCGCGGCCGCCGTGGCGGGCTGACGGGCGGCCGGCCGGCCCGCACGACGGGCCTCCGGTTGTCCACAGGTCCCTTGGATCCGGCGCGAGGTGTCCGAGCGGGTCGCTAGGCTTCTGGGATGACCACTCCGGAAGCAGCAGCCGAGATCCCCGATGCCCAGCAGGTGCTCCACCGCGTCTTCGGGTACGACTCCTTCCGCGGCGAGCAGCAGCAGATCATCGAGCACGTCGTCGGCGGCGGCGACGCGCTCGTGCTGATGCCGACCGGCGGCGGGAAGTCGCTCTGCTACCAGATTCCGGCGCTGGTCAGAGAAGGCCCGGGCGTGGTGATCTCACCGCTGATCGCCCTGATGCAGGACCAGGTCGACGCGCTGAACGCGCTCGGCGTGCGGGCCGGCTTCCTCAACTCCACCCAAGGCGTCGACGAGCGCCGGGAGGTCGAGAGGGCCTTCCTCGGCGGCGAGCTCGACCTCCTCTACCTGGCTCCCGAGCGGCTGCGCACCGAGGGCACCCAGCGGCTCCTCGACCGGGCCACGGTCTCGGTCTTCGCCATCGACGAGGCGCACTGCGTCGCCCAGTGGGGCCACGACTTCCGGCCGGACTACCTCGCGCTGTCCATGCTGCACGAGCGCTGGCCGAAGGTTCCGCGCATCGCGCTGACCGCGACCGCCACCGAGGCGACGCACGCCGAGATCGCGGCCCGGCTGGGCCTGGGGGAGGCCCGCCACTTCGTGGCCGGCTTCGACCGGCCGAACATCCAGTACCGGATCGTCGGGAAGAACAACCCGGTCAAGCAGCTGCTGGAGCTGATCCGGACCGAGCACGCCGGTGACGCCGGGGTCGTCTACTGCCTCTCGCGGGCATCGGTGGAGAAGACGGCGGCCGCCCTGGTGGAGCAGGGCATCGACGCCGTGGCGTACCACGCGGGGATGGACGCCCGCACGCGCGCGGCGAACCAGTCGCGGTTCCTGCGGGAGGACGGGGTCGTGGTCGTGGCCACGATCGCCTTCGGCATGGGCATCGACAAGCCCGACGTACGGTTCGTGGCGCACCTGGACCTGCCGAAGTCGGTCGAGGGCTACTACCAGGAGACCGGCAGGGCGGGCCGCGACGGGGAGCCGGCCACGGCCTGGCTGGCCTACGGGCTTCAGGACGTGGTCCAGCAGCGCAAGATGATCGAGGGCTCCGAGGGGGACGAGGCGCACCGCCGCGCGCTGACCGCACACCTGGAGGCGATGCTCGCGCTGTGCGAGACGGTCGGCTGCCGCCGGGTGCGGCTGCTGGCGTACTTCGGGCAGTCGGGCGAGCCCTGCGGGAACTGCGACACCTGCCTGGCCCCGGCCGAATCCTGGGACGGGACGGTCCCGGCGCAGAAGCTGCTCTCCACGGTGTGGCGGCTGGCCAAGGAACGGCGGCAGAAGTTCGGCGCCGGCCAGATCATCGACATCCTCCAGGGCAAGAAGACCGCCAAGGTCATCCAGTTCGACCACGACGGGCTCTCGGTGTTCGGCATCGGGGCGGACCTGAGCACGGCGGAATGGCGCGGGGTGGTACGGCAGCTGCTGGCGCTCGGGCTGCTGGCGGTGGAGGGCGACTACGGGACGCTGGTGCTGACGGGGGCCAGCGGCGAGGTGCTCGGGGGCCGCCGCACCCTCTTGATGCGCAAGGAGACCGCACCGGCCGCCGGGTCCTCCCGCAAGGAGTCCGGGTCCCGCTCCGGGAAGGGCTCGCGGGTACCGGTCGATCTTCCGGCGGCCGCCCTGCCGGTCTTCGAAGCGCTCCGCGCCTGGCGTGCGGAGACCGCGCGGGAGCAGGGCGTGCCGGCGTACGTGGTCTTCCACGACGCGACGCTGCGCGAGATCGCCACGCAGCTGCCCGGCACGGTCGCGGAGCTGGGCACGATCAACGGCGTCGGCGAGGCGAAGCTGGCCAAGTACGCCGAAGGCATCCTGCGGACCCTGAGCGGCTCCGGCGCCGACGGCGTCGACGGAGCCGAGGCGGCAGAAGCCGTGCCGGCGCCGGTACCCGTACCGGCGCCGGCCGCCGCCGTGCCCGTACGGGTGCCAGCGCCGGCCGCAGCGCCCGTACGGGCAGCCGCGCCGGTGCCGAGTGCCGTGGCCGCCCCGGCGGGCAGGGCTCCGGCCCCGGAGGAGGGGGAGTCGCTCTTCGGCCCGGAGGACGAGGAGATGGACCCGCCGTGGGACGACTGGGAGTGACCGGGCCGTGACCCGGCCGTCACCGGGGGCGCCGAACCGACGCAGCGCCGGTAGACGGAGGCTCGGATAGGGTGAATCGGTAGGAACAGGGCCCCTTGGGGTGAGGTCGGCGCATTGGACACGTACCAGGAGACGAGCGAGGTACCGGACCCGCCGACGGCTGCGGTCGGGTACGCCGGCGTGCTGAGCGAGCTGCTGCCGATCGCCCTGTGGCGGGAGGACGCCGACGGGCGGGTCGTCGAGTGGTCGCTGGCGGCCCAGGACCTGCTCGGCCACCGCCCCGAGGACATCCTCGGCCGGCTCGGCTCCTCCGTGCTCGTCCCCGACGCCAACCACGAGCTCGCCGCCGAGCTCACCCGCCGGGTCCAGGCCGGGGAGACCGTCGGCGGCACCCTGCCCGTGCGCCACCGCGACGGGCACCGCGTCCCGATGGAGATGTGGATCCTGCCCTCCCCCGACGCGCAGGGGCGCACCGGGGCCATGCTCATCGCCGTGGAGACCACCGAGGTCCTGCGGATGCGCGACTCGCTCGCCGCGCTCCAGACCCTCTTCACGCAGTCGCCCATCGGCCTCGGCACCCTCGGCAACGACCTGCGGTTCCTGCGGGTCAACGACGCGCTCGCCCGGATGAACGGGGTGCCCGCCGCCGACCACGTGGGCAAACGGCTCACCGAGGTCGTGCCCGGGGTCAACGCCACCGCGCTGGAGGGCCTCATGCGCAAGGTGCTGGAGTGCGGTTCCGCCGTCGTCGACGTCCGCCGCACCGGCCGCACCCCCGCCGACCCCGACCACGACCGGACCTGGTCCTGCTCGTACGCCCCGCTGCTGGACGGCTCCGGGCGGCGGCTCGGCCTGATCGCCTCCCTCATCGACATCACCGACGGACAGCGCGCCCAGGCCGAGGCGGAGCGGGCGCGCAGCCGGTTCGCCCTGCTCGCCGAGGCCGGCACCCGCATCGGCACCACGCTGGACCTGGGGCAGACCGCCCAGGAGATCGCGGAGGTGCTGGTGCCGCAGCTCGCGGACTCGGCCGACGTACAGCTGCTGGAAGCGGTCCTGGACCCCGACGAGGCCGCCGCGTCCACCCGGGGCGTGCTCCGCCGCCTCGCCGCCCTGTTCCCGGACCCCGGGGCGCCCACGGCCAGGCTGGTCCCCGGGCAGACCTTCCAGATCCCGGTGGGCACCGCCTACGAGCAGGTCATCAGCGAGGGCGTGCCCATGAACCTGTTCACGGCCGACATCCCGGCCCTGATCAGGGATCCGCGCGCGGCCGCGCTGCGCGCCTACCTGGCCACCCTCGGCTGCGCCCGGATGGTCCCGCTGGTGGCCCGCGGCCGGGTGCTCGGGGTGGTGGTGGTGACCCGGGAGCGCGGGCGCGAGCCCTTCGACCACGAGGACTGCGTACTGATCGACGAGGTGGTGGCCCGGGCGGCCCTCAACATCGACAACGCCCGGATGTACACCACCCAGCGCGCGGCGGCCCTGACCCTCCAGCGCAGCCTCACCAACAACGCGCTGCCCGAGGTCGCCGGCCTGGAGCTGACCGGCCGCTACCTGCCGGCCAGCGACCACGACGTCGGCGGCGACTGGTTCGACGTGATCGAGCTGCCGGGCGGCCGGACCGGCCTGGTGATCGGCGACGTGATGGGTCACGGCATCCACGCCGCCGCCGTCATGGGCCAGCTGCGCACGGCGGTACGCACGCTCGCGCGCCACGACGTGCCCCCCGAGCAGATGCTCCGCTCACTGGACGCGGTGGTGGCCGACCTGGGCGAGGACGAGATGGCCACCTGCGTCTACGCCGTCCACGACCCGGCGACGGGCGCGTGCGTCATCGCCAGCGCGGGCCACCCGCCGCCGGCCGTGGTCACGGCCGCCGGGGCGGTGACCTTCCTGGAGGGCCCGCCGGGGACTCCGCTCGGCACGGGCGGGCGGGAGTTCCGCACGCAGGAGGTGCGGCTGGCTCCCGGGAGCCTGCTCGTGCTGTACACGGACGGCCTGATCGAGTCGCGGGACCGGGACCTGGACGAGGGGATGGCGGAGCTGGCCGGCGCGCTGCGGGACGCGGGGGAGCCGCTGGAGTCCCTGTGCGACACCATCCTGGCGCGCCTCCTCCCGGATGCCCCGCAGGACGACGTGGCGGTCCTGCTGGCCCGGACCAGCTGAATCGATTCATTGCCCTAGTGCAATAACTCTTTGTGTCTAGCGCAATGAACGGTTATCTTTTCTGACATGTCTGCCAAGTCGCCGTCACCCATCACGCTCACCGGCCGCCACGTCCGCCTGGAGCCCCTGACCATGAGCCATCTACCCGACCTGTACGTGGCCGGCGGCCGCGACGAGCAGGTGTGGCAGTGGCAGGGCGGCCCCGCGCCGCAGTCCGAGGAGGAGCTGGGCGCCACGCTCGACTCGGTACTGGCCGACGCGGAGCGGGGCACGTACCTCCCCTTCGCCGTCATCCACCTCGAAAGCGGCCGGGCGATCGGCTGGACCACGTACCTCGACATCAGCCCGGAGAACGAGCGCCTGGAGATCGGCTGGACCTGGTACGGGCGCGCGTACTGGCGCAGCGCGGTCAACACCGAAACCAAGCTGCTCCTGCTCACCCACGCCTTCGAAGACCTCGGCATGGGCCGCGTCCAGCTCAAGACGGACCACCTCAACACCCGCTCCCAGGCCGCCATAGCCCGGCTCGGCGCCCGCCGCGAGGGCGTCCTGCGCCGCCACCGCCGCCGCCCGGACGGCACCTGGCGCGACAGCGTGTACTTCTCGCTGCTGGCCGACGAGTGGCCCGAGGCGAAGGCCCGCCTGTCCGCCCGCCTCTAGGCCGTCGCCGCTACCAGGCCAGGTCCTCCAGGGCGTCCAGGTCCAGCACGGCCGGGGGCATCGGTTCCGCCGTTCCCGTCAGCGGGAGTTCGGCCCAGATGACCTTGCCGCGCTCCGTGTAACGGGTGCCCCAGCGCTCCGCGTACTGGGCGACCAGGAACAGGCCGCGGCCGCCCTCGTCGGTCGTGGCCGCGTACCGCAGGTGCGGGGACGTGCTGCTGCCGTCGGAGACCTCGCAGATCAGGGTGCGGTCGCGCAGCAGCCGGACCCGGACCGGGGCGCTCCCGTAGCGGATGGCGTTGGTGATCAGCTCGCTGAGGATGAGCTCGGCGGTGAAGGAGATGTCCCCCAGCTCCCAGGCGGTCAGCTGCGCCGCCCCGGCCCGGCGGACCCGGGAGACGTCCGCCGGGTCCGGGAGCACGTCCCACTCCGCGATCCGGTCGGCCGGTAGCCGCCGGGTGTCCGCGATGAGCAGGGCGATGTCATCGCTCGGCACCGGGAACAGCAGCGCAGCCAGTACGTCGGCGCAGGCCTGGTCGGGGCTGCGGTCCGGCCGGGCCAGGATCTCGCTCAGCATGCCGAGGCCGGTGTCGAAGTCCCGGTCGCGGTCCTCCAGCAGCCCGTCGGTGAAGAGCACCAGCCGGCTCAGCTCGGGCAGGGACAGCTCGATGGCCTCGAAGGGCATCCCGCCGACGCCCAGCGGCAGCCCGATCGGCAGTTCCGGGAACTCCACCCGCCCGTCGGGGCCGACCAGGGCCGGGCCGGGGTGACCGGCGCTGGCCATGGCGCAGTGGCCGGACACCGGGTCGTAGACCGCGTAGAGGCAGGTGGCACCCGTGACGCCCGAGGACTCGCCCTCCCCGGATTCGCCGTCCGCCGCGGTCTCATCCTGGTCGATCCGATCGATCAGCTCGTCCAGGTGCCCCAGCAGCTCGTCGGGCGGCAGGTCGAGGGTGGAGAAGTTGTGCACGGCGGTCCGCAGCCGGCCCATCGTGGCGGCGGCGTGCACCCCGTGCCCCACCACGTCTCCGACGACCAGCGCCACCCGGGCCCCGGCGAGCGGGATCACGTCGAACCAGTCCCCGCCCACGCCCGCCTTCGCGGGCAGGTACCGGAAGGCCACGTCCACGGCGCTCAGATCCGGCAGCGCCCGCGGCAGCAGGCTGCGCTGGAGGGTCACGGCAACCGCGTGCTCGCGCGTGAAACGGCGGGCGTTGTCGATGGAAACGGCCGCCCGCGCCGCCAGCTCCTCGGCGAAGGACAGATCCTCCTCGTCGAAGGCCTCGGGGGTCTGGGACCGCCAGAAATTGGCCATCCCCAGGACCACCCCGCGCGCCTGGAGCGGTACGGCGATCAGCGAGTGGAGTCCGTATTCGAGGGCCACCCGGGTGCCCTCGTGGTCCTGGGCCCGCCAGCCGAAGGCGCTGCTCAGATCCGGCGCGAGAACCGCCCGCCCGGCGTCCAGGGCCGCCGCCATCGGCGCCGTCGGCACCACGAAGCGGATGACGTCGCCGACGGGCTGGAGCGGGGAGTCGGGGCGGATCCCGCTCATGGCGGACCGGCGCATCTCGGTGTGCGCGCCGGCGGTGGGCTCCTCGCCGCGCAGTACGGGCTCCAGCAGCTCCACGGTGACGAAGTCGGCGAACCGGGGGACCGCGACCTCGGACAGCTCCTCGGCGGTGCGCACCACGTCGAGGGTGGTCCCGATCCGCACGCCCGCGTCGTAGAGCAGCTGGAGGCGGTCGCGGGCCACCGCGGCCCGGCCGGAGAGCGCGGCGAGCTCGGTGGAGTCGCGCAGGGTCATGACGGTGCCCGACGGGCGGCCCCCGTAGGGCTTGGTCGGTCGTACGTTGACGGCCAGGAGCCGGTCGCCTGCGCGGTGGACCTCGTCGGTGGCGATCCGCCCCGAGGCCAGCAGGGCGGCCGTGCGCGGGTCGAGGCCCAGATCGCCGACGTGCCGCTGTTCGGCGTCGGGCGGCAGGGCGAGGAGGCGGCGGGCCTCGTCGTTGGCGAGGACGAGCCGGCCCTCGGCGTCGATGATGAGCACGCCCTCGCGGACGGCGTGCAGGACCGCCTCGTGGTGTTCGTTCATCCGGGTCATCTCGGCCTCGCCGAGACCCCGGGTCTGGCGTCGCAGCCGCCGGCTGACCAGGAAGGCGCCGCCGGTGCCGAGCAGCAGCGCGCCGGTCGCCGCGCCGAGGAGCAGGGGCAGCTGGCTCCGGACCACTCCGCCCACATTGGCGACCTCGATGCCCGTCCCGACCAGGCCGACGACGGCGCCCGAGGAGTCCCGTACGGGGACCACGGCGCGGACGGCGTCGCTCGGCTTCCCCTTGAAGGTCTCGGTGAAGGCCTGCCCGGAGACGGCGCGGGAGAGGTCGCCGATGGCGCGCTGGCCGATCAGCTCGGGGCGGGAGTCGGTGTAGCGGACCCCGTCCTTGGACATGACGGCGATGAAGTCCACGCCAGAGGCCCGGCGGGCCGCCTCGGCCAGCGGCTGGAGCTCGGCGGTGGGGTCGGGGGACTTCAGCGCCGCCGGGAGGCCGGGGGCGTGGGCGAAGGCCTCGGCGGCCGCGAGGGACCGGTTGCGGGCGTCGCGCTGGCTGTCGTAGCGGGCCTGGAAGAACAGGGCCAGGGTGGCGGCGGTGATCAGGACCACCACGATGACGGCCTGGAGGGCGAAGACCTGGCCGGCGACGCTGCGCACGCCGAGTGAAAGGCGCTCGAAAAGCCCGGGAGGGGGCTCGTGCGCGGGCTCGGGCGGGGGCTCGTGCGTGCCGGGCGCGGGCTCGTGCGGGGGTTCGTGCGTGCCGGACGGGGGCCCGGGAGGGGGCCCGGATGGCGGCCCTTCCGCCGGCCCGCCCTCGGGCGCCCCTTCAGGGCCCCTCGGTGAGCCAAAACGTCCGGTCATGAGCCATTTCTAACACTGTCGGTCGGGTTTGGGGGAGGCGCTGCCGCGGTAGCTGCCGCGCGATAGGCCCGGGGACTCGTGCCCACGTGTGCCGTGAAGTGCTGGCGGAAGGTGACCTCGCTGGTGAAACCGGCCCGCCGGGCCACTTCGGTGACCGGATGGTCGGTGCGCTCTAGGAGTTTGCGGGCCTCGTCCAGACGGTGGCCGAGGAGCCATTTGTGCGGGGTGGTGCCGGTGGAGGCCGCGAAGTGCCGGGCGAAGGAGCGCGGGGACATCCCGGCCCACCGCGCCAGGGTGGCCACGTCCAGCGGCTCCCGCAGCCGCCCCAGCGCCCGTTCCCGTACGGCGGCCAGTGCCTCGGCCGTCCGGTCGGCGGCCGGGGTCGGGCGGTCCAGGTACTGGGCGTGGTCCCCGGTGCGGAAGGGGCCCGTCACCATCGAGCGGGCGATGGCGGCGGCGGCCTCGGCGCCGTGGGCCTCGCGGACCAGGTGGAGGCAGAGGTCGATGCCGGAGGCGACCCCGGCGGAGGTCCACACCCCGTCGTCCTCCACGTAGAGCGGGGCCTCCTCGACGAGCACGGCGGGGTGGCGCCCGGCCAGCGCCGGGGCCAGCGACCAGTGGGTCACGGCCCGGCGGCCCGCGAGCAGCCCGGCCTCGGCGAGGATGAACGCGCCCGCGCACAGGGCGGCCACCGCGATCCCGCGGGCATGGGCGTCGCGCAGGGCGGCGAGCACCGGCTCGGGCGTCGGATCGCAGGGCCGGGCCAGGGCCGGGACGACGACGAGATCGGCTCCGGCGAGCCAGTCGAGCCCCCGGTCCGGGGTGAGGGTCAGCCCGCCCGGGAGCGGGATCGGGCCGGGGGACAGGGCGCACCGGCGCAGCTCGAAGGGCGGGACTCCGAGCCGGCCGCGGTCGGGGCCCCAGACTTCGGTGATGACGGCGAGGTCGAAGGCGCGGATACCGGGCTGGACGACGATCGCAACGCGGTGCATGGCGTGAGTCTGCCACGCCTGTCCAGGCCCCAGGGGGTCGAAAGGGGCTCTGACCTGGGCGGAAGGAATTTTTCGGAGTTCCGGCGAGGTGGTCGCCGGCCGGCTGCCAGTGGGCTGCCACATTGGCAGGATCCCATCGGTTCCGGTCCCGGCCGCCGCTGTTCCGGGCCCCGCCGGCGTTCGAGGATGGAGCCATGAAGAACGAGATCGAGATCGCCGCGAACAGTGCCCTGCTGGTCATCGACGTCCAGAAGGGCTTCGACGACGACGCCTTCTGGGGCCCGCGCAACAACCCGGCCGCCGAGGCCAACATCGCCGCCCTGATGGACGCGTGGCAGGGCTCCGGCCGCCCGGTGGTGCTGGTCCAGCACGCCTCCCGCAACGCCGGCTCCGTCCTCGCGCCGGACCAGCCCGGCTACGCCCTCAAGGAGTTCGTCGCCGAGCGGGCCGGCCAGGCCGCCCTGCACATCACCAAGTCCGTCAACTCCTCCTTCTACGGCACCCCGGACCTGGCCGACTGGCTCACCGGCCAGGACATCCGGCAGCTCGTCGTCGCGGGCATCCAGACCAACATGTGCGTCGAGACCACCGCCCGGATGGCGGGGAACCTGGGTTACGACGTCCTCGTACCGCTCGACGCCACCCACACCTTCGACCTCGGGACGGACCTGGAGGGCGGGGCGGGCGAAGCCGCCGGGGCGGACGGGTCCGCCGAAGCCGGCGCGGGGGCGCTGCGGCTGACGGCCGACCAGCTGACCGCCGCCACCGCCGTCAACCTCCAGGGCGGCGGGTTCGCCCGGATCGTCACCACCGGTCAGCTCGTCGCGGCGTCCCGCGCCCAGGTGACCGCGTAGTACCGCAGCCGGTCGTCCTCCCGAACCAGGGTCATCCCGGCGGCCGCCATCACCCGCTGCGACGCCACGTTGGCCAGGCCGGCGTCCCCGTCCACCCCCGCCGCCCCGTGGATCAGCGCGTGCTCCAGCAGCGCGCGCAGCGCCTCCGCCGCGAAGCCCAGGCCGCGGACCGCCGGGATCAGGCCATAGCCGATCGTGACCCGGCCGTGCCCGTCGGCCGGGCCGTGGAAGCCGGCGCCGCCGATCAGCGGGGCGGCGGTGTCGTCCGCCTGGGGGTGGGCCATGGGCGCACCCTAGTGCCGCGTCAGGCAGCGTTCGCCCGTCGCGGCGTCCGGCACGCACTCTCGTCGCACCGGCCGGAAGCCCGAGTACGTCCAGTACGAGCGCTTCCGGCC
>NZ_JBHYVM010000013.1:0-11450 GCF_042750105.1 Streptomyces sp. NPDC059443
CCCGCGTACTGGACGTACCCGGGTGCCCCGGCAGTGCGCCGAGGTGCGGTGCCGGGCGGCGCGGACCCCGACAAGATCCGAAAGAGACGGCCTAGGCCTTGCTCCACCCGGCGGTGCTGGAATACGAGTCGAGCAGGTCCACCACGAAAACGAGGGTCGAGCCCGCCGGGATCAACCGGGAGGGCGACTGATTGCCGTAGCCGAGGCGCGGGGGAACGATGATCTCGCGCCGACCGCCGACCTTCATCCCCCTCACCCCCCGGTCCCAGCCCTTGATGACCTTGCCACTGCCCAGCGCGAACTTGAACGGCTCACCCCGGTCCCAGGAGGCGTCGAACTCCTTCCCGGACTCGAAGGTCACCCCGACATAGTGGACCCTGACCACCATGCCCGGCTTCACCTCGGGCCCGTCCCCGACGACCAGGTCCCGGATGGTCAGCTCGGTAGGAGCGGCACCCTCCGGAACGTCGACCTCGGGCTTCGTCGGTTCACTCATTGCCGCCTCATCACTTTCCGTCGGAAGCCCTCGCACGGACCAGCCGGACACACATGGACACTCCATGCAGCAGATGGCCACGCTACCGAGAATGCTCAGGCGCCGCCGGGAGCGTGCAGTGCGCCCGTCCGCGCCACGGCCGCGTACCAGTGTGCGCTCGACTTGGGCGTGCGCTTGAGGGTGTCGTAGTCGACGTGGATCGCGCCGAAACGTTTGGCGTAGCCGGTAGGACCACTCGAAGTTGTCGAGGAGGTCCCGGGGGTACGCGCCCTCCAGCATGGGGCCGAGACGAGGGCGAGCAGCGCACCGCGGCCCTTGAAGGCAGTCTGGCGAAGGCGAAGCCGGCCAGGGTGGAGAACAGGACGGTGGACAGGGTCACGAGCGCGGCGACGACGGTCGTGTTGACCAGGGCCCCGCCCATGTCGACCTGGTTCCACGCGAAGGAGAGGTTGTCGAAGAGGCGGGGGCCGGGCAGCAGTGGGGCCGGCGCCTTGACCACGCGCTCCCCCGAGTGGGAAGCGGCGACGAGGTTCCAGTGCAGGGGAAAGAGGGAGACGAGGGCGGCCAGCTGGCCGGCAGCCGGACCGACGCCGTCGCCCTCGTGATTCCGGAGACCGAGGCCAGGGTGTTCTCGGAGCCGTACTTCCTGGACCTGATCCGCGGGGTCAGCGCCGAGCTCGCCGAAGCCGACAAGCAGCTGCTGCTCACCCTGGTCCGCACCGAGGCCGAGCGGCAGCGCTTCGAGCACTATCTGGCCGCCCAGCGCGTCGACGGCGTACTGCTGGCGTCCGTCCACGGCGATGACCCGCTGCCCAGCCGGATCGCGCGGCTGGGGCTGCCGGTCGTCATGAACGGACGGCGCTCCGAGGCGGAACCCGTCGCCTACGTGGACTCCGACAACATCGGCGCGGGACGCGCGGCCGTCGCCCACCTCGTCGGGCGGGGCCGCGCCAGGATCGCGACCATCAGCGGCCCGCTCGACATGTACGTGGCCCGCGCCCGACTGGGCGGCTACCGCGCGGGTCTCGCCGAGGCCGGAATCCTGCCCTACGAATCACTCGTCGCGACCGCGGACTTCACCGAGGAGGGCGGCCGGCTGGCGATGCGCGAGCTCCTGGAGCGCAACCCCGGCCTGGACGCGGTCTTCGCCGCCTCCGACGTGATGGCGGCCGGCGCGCGCGGAGTGCTGCGCGAGGCCGGGCGTCGGATCCCCGAGGACGTCGCCCTCGTAGGGGTCGACGACTCCGCGGTGGCCCGCCTGATGGACCCGCCCTTGACCAGCGTGCGCCAGCCGATCGAGGACATGGGCCGCACGATGACCAGACTGCTGCTCCAGAAGATCGCGGAGGAGTCGGCAGCCGGTTCCGGTTCGTCTGCGCGCCGGGCGATCCGCAGACCCGCGTACTTGGAGCTGGACGACCATGTCCGAGCGGACGCGGCGCGGCGGCGGATCCGCGGCGCTGCCCGGATCCGGGGTGGGAACGCCACCCCGGGGAAGGCGTTGCGGCGGGCCACGCGGAAGGCTGCCTTCGATGCGCCCGTGGCCTTCGATCCGGGGGTCGGGTCCGGCGGTAAACCTTTCCCCGGAAGGGGTACGGGTGGGCACGGAGGGTGAGATCCGGGGGGTCCGGCGGTGACCCGCCCCACAGGACCTAGGTCACATACGAACCGGGATAGTAGTCCTTAAACGTCCCGTATGGACCCCCTGATATCGGCTCCCACCTGCCCTGATGGGTGCCGGGCGGGTGGGGGGTCGTTGCGCCCCGGCTGCGAGGACCACTAGTAAGAGGGGTCGTTGCCAGGGCCGGGGATGCCCCGTAGAACTGGATGAGTCGCAGGGCGGACGGAGATCCCCCCGGGTTCACCCCCGGTCTCCCGCTCCCGCCGACGAACCCCTCTCCTTCGCGTGAGTGGCTCACGCATGTCTTCGGCATGCCCGCGACCGTCCTTGTCCCCTTCGGAAGGCTCCTCCGTGTCCAACGCCGTCATCCGCCGCATCGCCGCTTCCAAGAAGACCCTCGCGGGTACCGTCCTCGCCCTGGGCGTCGCCGGTTCCATGCTGGCCGCGGTTCCCGCGCAGGCCGCCCCGCTGAGCGCCAAGGCGATCGCCCAGCAGATGATCAAGGACCCGGCTCAGTTCGCCGCCTTCAACAACATCGTTTCCCGCGAGAGCGGCTGGGACCACACCGCCACGAACTCCTCCTCGGGCGCCTACGGCCTGGTCCAGGCCCTGCCGGCCTCGAAGATGGCCTCGGCGGGCTCGGACTGGAAGACCAACCCGGCCACCCAGATCAAGTGGGGCCTGGACTACATGAACTCCCGCTACGGCAGCCCCGTCGGCGCCTGGAGCTTCTGGCAGACCCACCACTGGTACTAAGCCACCAGCGGCAACAGACACACCAAAACGCCCGGCCCGGACTTTCCGGCCGGGCGTCTTTGCGTATGGGTACGCCAAGTCCTGCCGGGCGAGCGCAGGGGGCTGCACGACAAAATTCC
Source organism: Streptomyces sp. NPDC059443 (assembly GCF_042750105.1). Lineage (NCBI taxonomy): Bacteria > Bacillati > Actinomycetota > Actinomycetes > Kitasatosporales > Streptomycetaceae > Streptomyces > Streptomyces sp. NPDC059443. Next base: position 2,993 of record NZ_JBHYVM010000013.1, read on the forward strand.
GTCTCCGTGACGTCTGTATCGTGTTCGACTGATCAGCCGCGCATCCGGAGATCGCGCAAGCGTGGCGGAATCGGGAGGGGACGGGGATGTTCCAAGAAGAGCGTCGCGCGATGTGCTACCGGGCCGGCCGCCTGCTGGGTGTTCGATACGGCAGCTTCCCGGACACGCCGACGATGATTCCTGCAGTGATCCTGGATTTCGAGGACGGGTCCTGGGTGCTGGCGGTCAACGCCGACGACGACACGATCCGCATCTCCCGTTCCGACGGGCTCCCGCTGGAAGGCATGCGCATCGCGGAGGCGCCTGAGGAGTCGCCGTGGACCCGCGCGTTGAGCGCGTCGGCACAGTGGATCTGGACTCTGGAGAACCAGCAGGGCTACGAGGACGGGGTCCAATTTTCCTTCTCCCGGGAGGGAACGGAAGTGTGCCGAATCCAGCTCATCGCGGTGGCTTCCGGCTGGCACATCATCTGACTGACTTCAGCAGAGCCGCTACGAGGAGCGGTCGCTGCCGTTGCCGAAGCCGGACTTGCCCGTGAGTGGTGGACCGAGCCCCGGATCCGGTATCCGCTCACGGCCGGCCGGTCAATCCACGTCGACGACCCTCACGGTGACCGGGGTTCCGGCCTCCACCGTGCGGCTGACCGTGCAGAGCTTGTCGTGGGAGGTCTTCACGGCGCGCGGCAGGATCGCACGGGCCCGGTCGCCGGCCCCGCCTTCGGGGAAGCGGACGGTGAAGGCGGCCTCCAGGTCCGTCATGAGGTTGCCGCCCGCGTCCTCGACCTTGTGTCCTTGGACGGCGACGGAGAACTCGGTGGGTTCGGCGTGCCGGGTCGTGGCGACGTCCACGTCGGCCGCGGAGCAGCCGCCGATCGCGGCGAGGAGGAGCTCGACGGGGGTGAAGCCCCCGCCGGATCCGGTGCCGAAGGTGATCGTGTCGCCGCGGGAGTTGGTCGCGGTGAACATGCCCGGACCGGTCCGCTCGACGGTGACGGAGCGCAGGGAATCAGCAGTCATGACATCGACGGTAGCCCCCGCCACGGCCCCCGCCCCCACGCACACACCGCGCCACACGGCGGAGCCGGAGCGCGTACGACCGTGCCCCGAGGTGTACGTCATGGCGGGTGATGCTGAGCAGTTGGCCCGGTCCCTGTGCGACCAGGCGGCGGCGGTCCGACCCGGGTTCAGGATCAGGCTCAGAACGCAGTGGATCTTTAGGCTTGAAAGTCGCTTTCCGGACCCATCGGGCAACCCGTAGGAATGACTCCTTGGCCTGACCGGCCGTTCGATATCAAAGGAGCCACGACCCATGACTCGTCTTCGCACCACAGGTATGGCCCTCGCAGGCGCCGCCGCGATGTTCGCCCTGACCGCCGCGCCTGCCCACGCCGCCCCCGGTGACGTCACCACGTCCTGCGCGAGCGTTCTCACCCCGACCGGTTACGTCGACGTCAGCTGGGGCTACAGCAGCAGCTGTGGGACGCAGAGCTTCAGCCCGAACATCAAGCAGATAAAGCAGCTCACAGGGCTGCCCGTCGGCACTGTGGTCCAGGCGTGCGCCTCCACTTACCAGCCTGCGGGCTGGGTCCAGACCAGCTCGTACTACAGCAGCAGCTGCGTCTACTCGTCGAACCCCAGCTTCAACAACAACGCCTGGCAGCTGAAGCGCGTCTCCTGATCCAGGACCGCGGCATGGTTTGAGAGGAAGGCGCCGTACGGATCGACGGTTGAGTTCGACCCGTACGGCTCGCCCCCGGAGCCGACCATCACGGTGCCCGTGGCAGGAGGCTACGGCCCGGGCATGTCGAAGACCGGCGGCTGAGCGCTGGTCAGGGAGGCGGTTTCCCGGGCCGGTCGGCGCGAAACGTACGCGGTTGCGGCACTCTGGGGGCCTTCCCCGCGGGCCGACTGCGCCCCGGCCGGCGGGGCGGGTCGTAGCCGCCCCGCGCCCCTACGCCCTTCGCGCGGACGTCCAGCCCTGGCGGCGAAGGCTTTCGAAGCCGTCCAGGAGGAGGTCCAGGGCGAATTCGAACTCGAACTGGTCGTCGCAGCCGCCACCGACCGTGGAGCCCCCGTCGTGCGCGGCCGTCGCGGCCAGTTCCGCGATGTGCGGGTAGCGCGCCGCCAGCCCGGGGTCCGGCGGGCCGGAGGGGCCCGAGGTGTCGAACAGTTCCTGGCTGAATCCGAGCAGGCGGCTGCCCATGGCGTGCATGACGTGGTGCGTGAGGTCGGCGGAGAGGCCGCCTTCCCGGAAGCTCCCGGCCATCGAGTCCAAGTACGCCAGCACGGCGGGAGTGGGGCCGGTCCGCGACTCGATGACCCGGGTCGCCCATGGGTGGCGCAGCAGGACCCGCCGGGCCGAGAGGATCCGCCCGCGGACCACGTGCTGCCAGTCGGGGCCCGCGGCCGGCGGGTCGATCTCGCCGACGACGGCGTCGGCCATGCCGTCGAGCAGCTCCTCCTTGTTGGCAACGTGCTTGTAGAGGGCCATCGGTACGACGCCCAGCTCCTGCGCGAGCCTGCGCATGCTGAGCGCGTCGATGCCCGTGGCGTCGGCGAGCGTGACGGCGGCGCGCAGGACGCGCTCCCTGTTCAGGGGGATCCGTTGCGCGTGCGTGGCTTCCTGCCGGGTCATTCCGGTCCGGCCCCTTCCCTCATCGACAACACCCTCTCCTTGACGAGTGTACGACGTACACCTATGGTTGCCGCCAGGTGTACGGCGTACACCACCATCGAGCGAGGGGTGCCGAGAAGATGAGTCCGGACCGGAGAACCGCGGTGGCCGCCGGGTCGCTGTTCCTGCTGACCGAGGTCGCCGCGATAGCCGGGGCGGTTCTCTACCGCCCCCTGCTGGGCGCGGCGGACGGCCGGCTCGTGCAGGGCGCCGACACGAGGGCGCTGCTCGGGGTGGTCTGCGAGGTGGTGCTCGTGGTGGCGGTGGCCGGTACCGGGGCGGCGCTGTTCCCCGTCCTGCGGCGCCACGGCGAGGGGCTGGCGCTCGGGTACGCCTTCGGGCGGCTGCTGGAGGCGGCCGTCATCGCCCTCGGGATCGTCGCAGTGCTGGCGCTCGTCACCCTGCGGCGGGACGCGGGGGCGGCGGACGGTGCCGACGTCGCGCTGGTGGCTGTGCACGACTGGACGTTCCTGCTCGGGCCCAACATCGCCCTCGGCCTCAACACCGTCCTGCTCGCGTACCTGGCGTACCGCGCGCGGCTCGTGCCGCGCTTCATCGCCGTACTCGGGCTGGTCGGCGGGCCGCTCATCTGCGCCTCGGCCGTCGCCGTGATGTTCGGGGCCTACGCACAGCTCTCCGTCGCGGGTTCGGTTGCCGCGCTCCCCGTGTTCGCCTGGGAGCTGGGGCTGGCCGGGTGGCTGATCGTCAGGGGGTTCGGGCCCGGCTCAGGCGCCGCGTCCCGGGCAGACGGAGAAATGGCTGATCCGGCCGGTGTCCGACAGTGAGGCCCGCATCGAGTCGACCGGTGCGGTGCTTCAGCGGTATCCCACCGCGGTATGCGGCGAGTTGATCAGGTACTGGAACTGCCGGGCGTCCTTCTCGGGCTTCCGACGCGCAGACAAGATCAGCCCGTGTGCTGTGATCCCCTCCACGAACAGCCCACGACCCGGCGCAACCGCCGTCACGCTGACCATGGATGAGGTCGTCAGTTGATGATTTCGGCGCGGTCATCCAGACGGATCGCGGCCAGCCGGTCTCGCCACATCTGGAGAGCTTCGGGTGTCTGCCGCGTCCAGTCGGTGACCTCGCCGACGATCAGGAGCGGTCCCCTGCTGCGATAGGAGCGGGTGGGATTGCCAGGGAACTTCTTGTCCGTGACGTTTGGGTCGTTCTCGAACTCCCCGGTCGGTTCGACGGCGTAGACTCGCGGGGCCCCGTCGCCGACGGCGAGTTCGGCGGCTAGTCCCGCGCCGTCGCGCAACGCGGTGAAGTAGATGTGGTTCATCACGATTTCGGGCCGGTAGTTGGAACGGAAGCCGGCGGTGAGGTGATCTCCGACCCGCAGCTCGGCCTTTGTTCCGTGGAAGAACGGCCCCTGGTCCAATGCCTCGTCCATCGCCACAGGCTATCAAACCAAGCTGTCGTGACGCCGAGCCATCCAGGACGGCTCGGCCGCTGTGATCACACCAGCCACAGCAAGGTCAGACGGGCGGCATCAGATCGCTCTCGCTAACGGTGTACGTCAGCGGAGGGTAGACGAAGTCCGTTTCATTGTTCTCGCGGCGCCGTAGTTGATAAAACTCGCGCCTCTGCTCATCGTCGGCCGACATGAGGCGCGCATCCTGCGGGAGGTATGCGTGTCCGTCGCGAAATCGCACGAAGGTCTTTGATGTTCGAAACGTTACACCCAGCCATTGGTTGTCCGCCGCCCGGGCTGGCGTCTCCAAAATGATCTTATGCCTGAGTCGCCGATTCGATTCGACCGAGAACGCGACGATACTATTGTGGGTGAGCGGGATCTCGAACTTCTCGCCACCGGACCCCTTTGATTCGAAGATCAGCTTCCTTGGCGGGCTCGCTTCGGGATGTTGGTAGCAGGAGAAGAGGGCGATGAACGACTCGTTGGCCAGATCGAGGGCTTGGTCGGAATGGCTGCCCATGGTTGTGTAAGCGTTCGTGTAGCTCTCGATGAGGGCGTTGTTGAAGCGGGCCGGAAGCGCAGCACGCTCTTGAATCTGTTGTGCCAGCCGTTCGTGCACCGCCCGGAAGCGCTGGGTCGGGCTGCTGTATCGAGTGGTGGTGCGTACGAGAGGCGCACCGCCTGCCTCGTCGATCTTGGTGAGCACGGCGCCTCGTCGGCCTTTTCCTACGTCTTCCAAACGAGCCGACGCGAACAGCTCCGCGAAGAAATTATCCTCGGCTGGCAAAGCGTACGAGAGGATCTCATCCGAGATCCTAGATTCGGGGGGCAACGTAGTCTCCCGTGTTCATACTAAAAAGAAATTTGTCGCCGTAATCAATGAACGACGAGGTCCTGTTCTCCTCGGCATACAAGCTCCGCAGCTCGTCCATACCGGCCTGTGTGGGCGGCCCCAACTTCACCAAATCTCCGGCCACTTTCAGGAACGTGTGGCCGTTATCGTGAACGGCTTCGGCGTTCGAACAGCGGACCACGTATCCCAGGCGGGTCGGGAGCATCTCGGCGTCCAACGTTGAGGGCCGGATTTCGTGCGTATACAGGCGGTTGGTGGACAGTGGCATGAAGAACACGGAGCCGGGGTAGAGGGTCACGGTGAACTGCGAGGGGAGCGTGACCCCATCGTGTTCTCCGGTCGACTCCTTGAGGCGAAAGTGGAGTCTGGTCAGCCCGCTGGCACCCTTCACGCCGTAGTCGAAAGCGTCGTCGGCCAGGGGCTGGAGCTTGTCGAGCCGGTCATAGAAGGTGCAGAAGGCCATGATGCCATTGACGGGCATGTCCTTGGTCTTGTCGGCATGGGCCGAAATCTTGGCCTTGGACTGCTTGCGCTCGGCTGTGGCAAGGGTGTTGTGGTAGATCTGAGCGAGGACGTGATTGAGCGGTGCGTGGTCCCGGAAGACGGCGGCGGCCTCGCGGTTCAAATCCTCGACGATGAGAGTGTCGGTCGGGCGAAAGCCCTCGGTCGGCCCTGTTAGATTTGTGGAGCACCGGAGCAGGCGGAAATGTAGTTCGCCACCGTTTTGTGTAACGGGAGTCAGATAGATTCCGCTGCGATGGGCCGTTCCAGGCTTGGTGGACTCGGTCAGGGACTGGAACTCGTGCTCTGCGCGGATCCGCCCGAAGTGATCGGCGTCGAGTCCGAAAAAGCGACGGTAGTACACGCCGACGCCGTGCACACGGATGGGAACTCGGCCGAGGTCGACGATGGTCCAGGGTCCGCCGACGTCCTCGCGGTAACCGTGTGATAGCTCTCGGATAACGAATACCCGGGCAGCGGAATGCAGTTGGCGGCTGCTGAACCCGGATATATCGCCACACAGGTAGACGGTCTTCTGTGCGAGGCCGGGCGTACCAGAAGCAAGGTCCTCTGGCGTGATGATGGAACCGAAGAAATCCCTGATCAAGTCATCATCATGCAACATTGAAGGCGCAACCAAGATGTTGCCCGCATCCTCGATGCAGGCTTCTTCCAGCTCTGTTGTGTACATCAAACGGTACCTGCCATTCGCACGCCTTGGTTGATTGATCAGAATCTTGGGCATGACAATGGCCCGCACTCATTCATTTTGCCTGCGAAGCGCAAACGAAAGAGGACGGACCGTTGAACCTCGATGCTCTCACGGGGCTTGACAGCGGGCAACGGGTTCTGCTGTGCGGTCGCCAGTCGGTGATGCTGATGGTCTGCCTGATGCCAGAGAACCTCACGCAGGGTCAGCCGGTCCACGGTCAGCCACCGCTGGGACCTGCCCGGCCGCCTCGGCCTGGGCGAGCAGGGCTGCCGCGACCGCTCGTACGTTCTCGTCCAAGTCGGCCTTGCCCAAGTTGTAGCGCAGGTGCGGTAGCAGCCCGGGGTCCTTGGCCAGCCTCTCGTGAACATCGGCGACCGCGACCGCGACCGCGTCGGCGGCCGGGCCACCGGCGGCGGCCACCTTGCGGGCGTGATCCGTGAGTGTGGTGGTGAGGGCGCCCAGCCGGGCCGACCTGCGCAACCCCAACTCGCCGTACCCATCGGGCCGGCCGGCTGCTCGCTGGGCGCGCTCGGCTTCCACTCGTTCCCTCATGGCAGTGGCTTCGGCGGTTGAGGCCTTGAAGTTGGTCTTGATGTCGAACGCCACTCGCTTCACCCTCCGGACCACCCACAGGGTCCCGACGCAGGCGAGTGCCGCCAGGCACACCGTCTCCGGGATGCCGACGGCAGCGCCGTGAGCATGCCAGTCGTTGATGTCGAGTTTGATCGCACCTATCGCGGTGAAGGTCATGCCGGTCGCCCACAGCGAGGGCGCGTCTTTCCGGTAGGGCCTGGCGGTGAGATAGGCGACCTGGCTCGCGGCGGCTCCGGCGAACACGGCGCCCCACGGACCGAGGAGGGGCATCAGCACCGCAGTGAGCGCCGCCCACACGCCGATGAGTATCAGGACGTGGGTTTTGGCGTAGCCAAGCATGCCGGTGTGCCTTCCGGTTAGGGAGGCCGCCCGCCCATGCCTGTTGCTGATCGGCTCGGCCCCGTCGGCGGCGCTGCGCATGCTCACCGCGTCGAATCGCGCCGAATCTAGCAAGCAGCGTGGCGAGAGCGCCACGGCGGGCCAACCGTCGTGCTCGGTCACACTGGACATGTCCTGTCCGAGTCAACCTTCACCGATTGCCACCGAAGTTTGATCACCCGTAGGTTCGGGCCACAGACGGTTGAGCAGATGATGGGGGAGAGCGGTGGACGAGGACGGGTGGCTGTTGCGTTACGGCCTGCATCCTGATGAGCACGGACTCGGCGAGGCGCGCACGCTTCTGGTCGAAGAGAGCCGGCTCGAACGCGAAGTTCAGGGGCAAGGCGACACGTCCCTGATGAAGCTTTGCTGCGTCCAGTTGTTCCACGCCGGCGTGCTCGATGACGCCCTGCTCATCTGGCGCGCCAAGACGGCCAGCTGGGACGCCGATTGCTCGATCGACATCCAGCTCCTGTGCGGAGGCGGACTGAACCAGACCAAGACGTGGCTCGCCTCGCAGCAGTCAGAAGAGAGCCAGTCTGCCCTGCGACGCCTGCTCCGCTGCGAGGAAGCGGGCGACTTCGACGGCTTCTCCCCGGGCGAGCGGTTCGCTGCGTACGTCGCGTACTACGCGTGATTCCTCCCGGCGAAGCCGATCAGCCTTCGCTGGCAATCGGTGACCGTGAGGCCTGTTCCGGCCCCCAGCGGGACTGGTCCGCCCTTCCGCGTCCGACGCAGCCGCTACGACGGGCGGCACGTTTGCTGCTCAGGCACGGAAGGCCAGGCCCCCGGTGTCGCGGGGGCCCCTGTGGTTACCGCCAACCGGCGGCACGGGGCACTCCCTTCGAGCGAATGATCTGTCTGTGGCCAGCCGAAGGTGCGGCAGAGGACGAAAGGAAGGGTGCGGACCCTGTCGGGGCCGCACGGCAGGTCCTGGAGGACGTGCCGTGGGTGATGCGTACACACATGAAGGAGACATCGCATGACGCGTGTTCTGAAGAGCCTCGCGCTCGCCCTTGCCGCCGGTGCCGTGGTCGTGGGTGGGGCTTCTGTAGCCTCGGCCGACGCTCACGCGGACGGTGTCGCCGTCGGCTCCCCGGGCGTCCTGTCCGGCAATGTCGTCCAGGTCCCGATCCACATCCCGATCAACGTGTGCGGCAACTCGATCGGGCTCGTCTCCCTTCTCAATCCGGCCGCCGGAAACACCTGCATCAACAGCTGATCCTGCTGCCGGCCACTCCGAGCGGGTGGCAGCCACCGGTGCTTGCCTGAGCCCGGTGTGGGGGGGGGCGGGCCGGGGCCCCCCCCCCCCCCCCGCCGCGCGGGG
>NZ_JBHYVM010000013.1:11460-51263 GCF_042750105.1 Streptomyces sp. NPDC059443
GCTCCCCCCGGGGTGCTGCCGTCTGCGGGTGTGGGGGGGCCCCGCCGGCCCCCCCCCACCCGGGGCACGAAGGGTCTAGCGCCCGTGTCCCCGCTGGATCTCGAAGTGGTCGATCCGCCGGCCCGTCTCGGCCAGCGCGCTGACCTTCAGCTTCGGGTTGCGGCCCGCCTCGACCTCCACCGCGAGGAAGGAGTAGTTGGTGTACCGCACCCGCGACCATTCCACCGTCTCGGACGCCTTCGTGCCGCCCTTGACCCACCGGTAGGTGTCGACGCTGTCGCGGTCCGCGACGTGGTCCTCGTACGAGTCCGGCACCGGGAAGCTGTACAGCGAACGCCCCGCCGCTCCGGCCGTCACGTACACGATGCCGTCCTGCGTGGGGTCGGTGCGCTCGCCGATCGGGACCTTCCGGCCGACCTTGTTGCCCTTGATCGCGTCGGTCCGTTCGTACACGTGGTTGTGTCCGTTGATGACCAGGTCAACCTGATGCTTCTCGAACAGTGGCACCCAGACGTCGCGCACCCCGCCCTCCGAGGCGTGCGCGCTGGTGGTGGAGAACGCGCAGTGGTGGAAGAACACCACGATGAAGTCCACGTCGCGGTTGTGGCGCAGCTCGCCCAGCCGGCGGTCCAGCCACGCGGTCTGCTTTCCGGCGCTGATCCCGAAGTTGGCGGGTATCTCGTACGAGACGTCGTTGGCGTCGAGCGCGACGACCCCGACGTTGCCGTGCACGAACGAGTACACGCCGGGCTGGTTGACCGGGTCCGGACCGTTGTCGGGCAGGGACCAGCGGGCGTTCTGGCCGCCGTAACCCTGGGGCGAGTACCAGGCCTCCATGTCGTGGTTGCCGGTCGTCACCATCCACGGCACGGTCTTGGCCACCGTCTCCGTCTGCGCCAGGAACAGGTCCCAGGCCCGCGCGTCGTACGTGTCGCCGGCGGTGCCCGCGCCGGAGGAGTCGGCGTAGCAGATGTCACCCGCGTGCAGGTGGAAGGCCGGGTTCTGGGCCAGCAGCACCGCGTCGTTGCCGAGTGCGTGGTAGCTCACGCCCTGGTCCCCGAAGGCGGTGAAGGTGAAGTTCTGAGCGCGCGAGGGGGCGGTGGTGAAGGTGCCGAGCGTGCCCAGGTTGCGGTGGTCCGCGGGGTCGAAGCCGTCGTGTCCGACCCCGTAGTAGTAGGTCTGACCGGCCCTCAGCCGGTCCAGGCCCACGTGCAGGTAGAACTGCTCCGCCGCGGCGATCTTGCCGCCGTTCAGAACCGGGGTGCTCAAGTGCCGCACCTCGGCCCCGATCTTCACGCTCAGGGCCCAGGGGCTGGTGCCCACGCGCAGGTACGGGTTCTTCACTGCGAACGGCACCTGCCAGGACACCCGCATCTGCGTCTTCGGGTCGGCGCCGTACTGCAAGTGCCGCGCGAACGGTGCGGCCAGCGAACCGTCGACACCGCGCCGCTCGCTGGAGGTGAGCACGGCCGGAGCCGCGTACGCGGGCGATGCCGCACCGACGCTCAGGCCTGCGCCTGCGACGGCCGCGGTCACCGCACCCGCGCGCAACGCGCCGCGCCGGGTGAACTTCGAGCGCAGGTAGTCGTGCTGTTCGGCCAAGCTCATCCGGGAGGCGAGCTTCTGGGGGATACCGAAATCGGGAAGGTCCATGGCCTTAAACCTCATCCTCCGAAGCGACGCGGACTTCGCCGCCAGGTGAACGGACGACGGAGGAACCCCCATGAGAAGCACCGGAATTGCTCATCGTCGTCCCATCCCGGCAATGAAGCAGGCCCACATCGAAGGACGGTGGTCGCCGTTACCGCCCGTTGTCCGCCAGTGCCGAGACCGGAGCCTCGCGCTGGTGCGGGAACGTCGCCGGCGGTGCGGGCCGGGGGTCCTCCTGGTGGAGCGCGATCGTCCGCGTGGGAGCGGGGATCGAGATGCCCTCTTCCCGGAACCGTCGGTGCAGCCGCTTGATGAACTCGTGTTTGATCCGGTACTGGTCGCTGAACTCGCCGACGCCCAGGATCACCGTGAAGTCGATCCTGGAGTCCGCGAACGTGTGGAAGCGTACGGCCCCTTCGTGGTCGGGGACCGCGCCGTTGATGTCGGCCATCACCCCGTCGACCACGTCGAGGGTCACCCGCTCGACGTGCTCCAGATCGCTTTCGTAGCCCACTCCCACCTGGACGAGGATCGACAACTGCTGCTCGGGCTGGGTGAAGTTGGTCATGTTCGTGCGCGCGAGCCGCCCGTTGGGGATGATCACGAGGTTGTTCGACAAGTTGCGGACCACGGTGTTGCGCCAGTTGATGTCGACGACGTAGCCCTCCTCGCCGCTCGTGAGGCGGATGTAGTCACCGGGCTGCACCGTCTTCGAGGCGAGGATGTGGACGCCGGCGAAAAGGTTGGCGAGGGTGTCCTGCAGAGCCAGCGCGACGGCCAGACCGCCCACCCCGAGGGCAGTCAGCAGGGGCGCGATGGACACGCCCACGGATTCGAGTGCGACGAGCAGGCCCATCGCGAGCACCACGACCCGCGTGATGTTGACGAAGATGGTGGCCGATCCGGCCACTCCGGTCCGGGACTGGGCCACGGACTGTACGAGACCTGCGGCGACCCGGGCCGCACCGAGCGTGGCCATGAGGATCAGCAGGGCGGTCAGCGACTGGGTCACCCAGCCGGAGAGCCGCGTACTGAGGGGCAGGGTCGAGGCGGCCACGGCGGCGCCCCCGATGACGGCCGCCCCTGGCGCGAAGGTGCGCAGCGCGTCGACGATGATGTCGTCCCCGCTCCAGCGCGTCCGCAGGGCGTGCTTGCCCAGCCACCGTACGAGGGCGCGCAGGAGCAGACCGGCCAGGGCGCCCGCGGCGAGCGCGATGCCGGCGACCAGCCAGTCGTGCAGGACGAGGTCCCGGTTCAACGGACGACCTCCGCCCCTCGCCGGACCGGGGAAGCGGCGGCGGGAGCTGCCGCCCGCCGTATGAGGTGTGTGGTCACCTTGTCACCTGTCAGTTCGTCGTGCGGGAAGCCGCGTTCGGACATGCGTGCGCATCCGGAACGGGCTGCCATCCTGCCCCATGGGCACGGCGGCGCCGCAGGTGGGCCGGGGTTTGCCGTCCGGTGTCCTGGCGTGCGGAGCGGGGCCGCGCCTGGGTCCGACAGCATTCAGGCGTCCTCGCCCGGCCGCGGGCCCCCGCCCTCGGCCCGGGGAGGCTCGGCCGCCGCCGGGTCCAGGATGCGGTCGAGGAAGCTCCTGGTCCGCTCATGCCGGGGATCCCCGACCACCTGCGCCGCCGGACCCTGCTCGACGATCACACCGCCGTCCATGAGCACGACCCGGTCCGCGACCTCGCGGGCGAAGCTCATCTCGTGCGTGACGACCATCATCGTCATCCCCTCGCCCGCCAGGACCCGCATCACCGCCAGGACCTCGCCGACGAGTTCGGGGTCGAGCGCCGAGGTCGGCTCGTCGAAGAGCATCACCTCCGGTCCCATCGACAGGGCCCTGGCGATCGCCACCCGCTGCTGCTGGCCGCCGGACAGCTGGGCGGGAAAGGCCTCGGCCTTGTCGGAGAGGCCGACGCGTGCGAGGTTCTCGCGGGCCACGGCCGCGGCCCTGGTCTTGTCCCGGCCCAGGACCCGGCGCTGGGGCAGGGTGAGGTTCTCCGTGACATTCACGTGCGGGAAGAGGTTGAACTGCTGGAAGACCATGCCGATGCGGCGGCGTACGGCGTCGATGTCCACGTCCAGGTCGGTGACCTCCGTGCCTCCGACGAAGATCCGGCCCTCGCTGGGCTCCTCCAGTAGGTTCACACAGCGCAGCAGCGTAGATTTGCCCGAGCCGGACGGCCCGATGACACACACCACTTCGCCCCGCGCGATCTCCAAGTCGATGCCGCGCAGGACGTGGTTGTCGCCGAAGGACTTGTGCAGTCCGCGGATCTCGATCTCCGGGCCGTCCGTGGCCATCGCGTCCACCGCTTCCATCTCCTGGGGCATCTCGTCCTCACGTGGCCTTGGCCGCGCGGGCTTCCAGCCGGCGCACCACGAAGCTCAGCGGCACGGTCACCAGGAGGTAGCACAGGCCCGCGACCAGGATCGGGGTGGAATTGGCGGTCTGGCTGGCGAGGTCCCGTCCGAACTTCGTCAGCTCCCGCTCCTGCAGCGTCACACCCAGGAACAGTACGAGCGAGGAGTCCTTGAACAGCAGGACCAGTTCGTTGGTGAGCGGCGGGATGACGATGCGGAAGGCCTGTGGAATGACGATCGAGACCATGGCGCGGGCGTGCGAGAAGCCCAGCGAGCGGGCCGCCTCCAGCTGTCCCTTGGGGACCGCCTGGATGCCGGCCCGAATCGTTTCCGCCATGTAGGCGGCGGCCACCAGGCCGAGGCCGAGTGCGACCTTGCCGTACGTGCCGCCGGGGATCGCGGTACCGGGGAACGCCAGCGGCACCGCCACGCCGACGAAAATGAAGATCAGCAGGGCCGGGAGGCCTCGGAACAGTTCGATGTAGACGCCGGCGACCCATCGGTAGGGGGCCACCGAGGACAGCCGCATCATGGCGATGACCAGGCCGAGGACCAGGCCGAGGAGGAACCCCGACAGCGTGTAGACCACCGTGTTGCGCAGGGCCGTGGTGATGATCTTCGGGAAGAGCCGCAGCGCCAGGTCCGTCTGGGCGAACTGGTTCTGCAGCCGGCCCCAGTCGGCGTTCACGCCGATCAGCACCAGCACGGCGCCGAAGAGCGCGTACTGCACGCCCTGCGAGACGCGGCGGCGCTGACGGCGGGTCAGCCGAGAGGTCACCGCGCGGCCTGGGGCAGCGGGCCGATCCACTGCTCGTAGATCTTCTTGTAGGTGCCGTCGGCCTTGGCGTCCGTGATCGCCTTGTTGATCGTTGACACGAGGGCGGTGTTGCCCTTCTTCACGGAGAAGCCGTACTGCTCGCCGGTGTCGATGTTCTGCGCGAGGGTGAACTCGGCCGCGTTCTTCGGGTCCTTGAGCCAGCCCTGGACGACCGGGTAGTCGATGACGACGGCGTCGACCTGATCGGTGCGCAGTCCGTTGATCACCGCGTCCGAGCTCTCGAAGGCGACGGGGTCGAATCCCTGGCCCTTGGCGTAGCTCTCGCCGGTGGTCTCGGCCTGCGCGCCCAGCTTCTTCGACTTCGCCTTGAGATCGGCCAGCGAGGTGACGCCGCTCTTCTTGGTCACGAGCAGCGCCTGGGTCGCGTCGAAGTAGGGCACGGAGAAGTCGACGTTCTTCTTCCGCTCGTCGGTGATCGTCATGCCGGCTGCCGCGAGGTCGCACTCGCCGGAGTTCAGGAAGGCTCCGGTCTTGAAGTTCTCGAAGGGCGTGTCGAGGATCTTCTGCTCGACCTTGAGCCGGCTCGCCACCAGGTCGACCAGGGCCACGTCGAAACCGACGACCTTGCCGTCCTTCTCGAACTGGAACGGCGGGTACGGCAGGTGGGTGCAGGTCGTCAGTTTGCCCTTCTCGACGACGTGCACTCCGCCGGCCGCCTCACCCGGGCCGTTGCCACCCGAGGAGCATCCCGTGATGAGGAACGCACCCGCCGCGGCGGCTGAGGCCGCGACGCGGATACGGAGGCTGTTGCGGCGACTGCGGCTTCCTCTGGCCGTCCGGGACACGGTTGACCTCCACGAGTGCGGGGCGAGCGGCGATCACGGAACGGGACCGTCCGCCGAGATCGTAAGCCCAGGGCGGCGCCCGCCGAGGGACCTTCGGCGATGCGTTCCGGGGACCCCCGGCGGAACCCGCGAGGATCCGGCCATGATCACGAAGGCCGGGCGGCCGCGCCGACTGCGCTACGACCGCACCTGCGGGGCCATCGGCCACATGACGTTGGCCGCCCCGATGGCGGCGTACGTCTTCCACGGCGCGACCTGAACGTTCGACACGCCCGCGCCGCTCAACGGGGGCGGTCCGTCTCACGTCCGGGATTGGTGTGATTAGTCTGATCGGTCGGATCTGCCGGTGGGTCGTGCCGGGACGCTCCGGGCGGTGACAGAGCCGAGGTTATGAAGGAATGCAGATGACGATTTCGTCATCTGACCATCCATGAGCATCAATCCTCGGGAGCCACATGATGCGCCCCATCAGAGCAGCCTGTCTCGGCACGGCCACTGCGCTGGCCGCCCTTCTCGCCTGCGCCTCTGTCGCGGCCGCCGCGACGGACACCGGTTCCGTCCACGACAAGGGCAAGGACCGGGTCATCACGCTCACCGGCCGGCTCGCGCAACAGACGCGTTTCCCCGTCAATCCCGGCGGCGCCCCCGCCCAGGGCGATCGGACCGTCTTCCGCTCGATCCTCTTCGACAAGAACAACAAAGAGGTCGGAGAGACCGACGGCACCTGCACCACCACCCGGGTCGAGAACGGGGGAGCGGAGGAGTGCGTCGTGACCTACACCCTCCCGGACGGCCAGCTCACCGTGCAGGGGATGTACTTCGGCATCCTCAACCCGGGCCCTCCCCCTTCGTTCGACAACGCCATCACCGGCGGCACCGGGAAGTACGACCGGGCTCGCGGCTCGGTCCACGCCGACACGATCGGCACGGGCATCAGGCGCTTCACGATCGACCTCGACCGCTGACTGACCCTTGCCCCGGCCCGGTGATGGAGCGGCAACCCGGCGGCGGGATCCGCTGCGCGGACCCCGTCCACGGCGTTGAGCTGCGCCGAGACCGAGGAAGAGGACATGCGTGAGTGCCGGCACATGGATCTGTGCCGGCACTCACCAGGGAGAGCGGCCGCACCACCCTGCTGCTCAACGGGTTCCCCGGCTACCGGCCCTACGACAAGCAGTTCACTGGACGGTTCGCTGTCCGCGAAGCGGTCGAGTCGGCACCCACGTCCGGATGTCCTGGAATCGCACACCGTCACAGCCCGAGCCCGCTCAGCTCTTGCGGGCCAACGGTTGCCCGGCGAAGCTCAGCCCTCCCAGGCCATGGGCCATGAGGTTGCGAATGTTGCCGTGATCAGTGTCGTTCGGCGTCGCCAGCACACTGCGATAGTGCTCACCGAATGCCAACAGCGCCTCTTGGTCGCTCAGCCCTTCCAGCAGGGCCAGTCCCAGGGTCTTGCAGGAACCTTCGTTCTCACCTGCGGCATTTTCCAGGTCCCCGTTGCGGAACGCTTGCGGCTGATACTCGTAATGCGCGGCGACGAAGGCCAAGGTGTCGGCGAACTCGTGCTCACCTGACGCAAGGCTTGCCCGCAGCGAGTTCAGATCAGTCATGGTGGTTCCCCTGGGTTGAACAGACGGTCCGATTGCCGTCCGTGACCGGACGACGATACCCCTTATGGCCAGCCGGAAAGAATCGGGCGACACGTCCGAACGAGCGGCATCTCCGCAGGTCACGATGTGCGTCTGTGCGTGTGTGCGACCCGCCGGGAGTCGGTTTCGGTCCGGGCGAGACCGAACCCGTTGATCGTCCTCACGGAATTCGTCTTTGAGCCCGCGACTCGCAAACAAGGCCAGGCATCGACACGGTCGTCCCGCGCGGGTTGCCCGGGGCCGTGTGGTGTACCGACAGCGTGCGTCCGCGTGCCGCTGCACGGCCCGCGGCCGTTCGCCGGGCCGTCACCTGGAACCCGCATTCTCGCCGGACCGACCGATCCACCTCGCTCCCGGGGATGTCCACTCCATGACCGCACCGCTTGCACAGCCCGCAGAACCCCTGAACCTCCCCGCGCCCGCGCGTTTGGATGACGTGAAGGGATGGTTCTGGCCGGCCGACCAGATCCTCTTCGACTGGTTCCTGAGCCGCCAGAACGCAGACCCGTCGCGTGGCGGGGACCTCCTGGAACTCGGCGCATACCTGGGCAAGAGCGCCATCTTCCTCGGCGGATACCTGAAGGAGGGAGAGGAGTTCACGGTCTGCGACCTCTTCGATTCCCCGGCCGAGGACGACAGCAACGACGGCGAAATGCGGCGCTCGTACGCGACCCTGACGCGCCGGGCGTTCGAGGCCAACTACCGAGCGTTCCACGAGGAGTTGCCGACGGTGGTGCAGGCGGTGACGGCGGTCCTCCCCGACCGCGTCCGGCCCGACTCCTGTCGCTTCGTTCACGTGGACGCCTCGCACCTGTACGCGCACGTGCGCGCGGACGTGGAGACCTCGCGGCTGCTGGCCGCCCCAGGAGCGGTCGTCGTCTTCGACGACTTCAGGGCCGAGCACTGCCCGGGCGTCGCGGCGGCCGTCTGGGGAGCCGTGGACGCGCGGCGGTTGCACGTCCTGTGCATCACCCAGCACAAGATGTACGCGACGTGGGACGACCCCGAACCGCTGCGCACGGAACTGGCCGTGTTCCTGGCCGGCCGCGAGGATCTGTGGCACGGGGTGGAGGAGGTGGCCGGCGCACCCCTGATCCGGATCACCGGCCGGAAGGCGGTCCCCCCGCCGCACCCCCGCTCCCGCTACGAGACGGCCGCCGCCTCCGGCCCCGGCCGGGCCCCGGAGCCGGTTCCTGGCACCGCGGCAGTACCGTCTCGGCGCACCCCGCCCCTGCGGAGCCCGCTGGTCCGCCGCCTGGCCAGGGACCTCCTTCCCCCGGTCCTGACCCGCACGGTGCGCCGCTGGCTGTAGGAACCGTGCTGCCGCTGGAGGCGGCCGAGCCTGCCGGGGGCGGTGGAAGAGGCCGGCGGCGGCCTGGACCGTGAAGCGGCAGCCGTGGGGGAGCCCCGGACGGGGCGATCCACGTCCGGACGCAGGGCCTGGAACTGTCCCCGGTCGGGCCGCTCCGTCAGGCGGGCAAGGGCCGGGTGGCCATCGCGGGTCGAGACACGGTTCGACTTGATTCGCGCGCGGACACTACGCCCCCTCTGCAGGGCACGGCCTGGTCAGGTCGCAGAGGAGAACGCCTTACGTCTGTGACGGTGGCGAGCCCGTAGGCCCAGTCTCTCGGCGATAACGGATCAGGCGGCGCCGCGGTTCGTCGTCGCACACCAGGTCGAGCCGGGTGGCGGCGACGCCCTCGGTGTCACCGGGCCTGACGAGGCGACCGTCGACTGTGTCGTCGATGATCTCGCGCGGTCCGACGGGGCAGTCCGTGGAGACGACGGGGAGGCCGCAGCGCATCGCCTCGACGATGGTCATGCCGAACGACTCCTGGTCGGAGGTCGAGCCGGCGATGGAGCCCTTGGCCCATTCCGGTTCGAGCGGGTCGGCGTTGCCCACACGTGGGCGTCCAGCTCCGAGAGGTACCGGCCGATGCGTTCGTCGGTGAGGTGGCTGTACTGCTTGTGCCGGCCGTCCGCGCGGGGCAAGACCCTGGCGGGCCGGGCGTGGCGGGCATCGGCACCTTCGTAGTCCGGGGACCCCGTGCGCAGGTCGACCAAGGGAGTCAGGCGGACCTTCGCGGGTGCGCCCATGGTCGGCGCGGCGCGATGGCGAAGCACCGAGATGATCTCCACCTCGTGGTGTTCCGCGAGGGTGCCGGCGAGGTTGAACGTCGACCTGCCGTAGGCGTTGTGGAGCAGGAAGGAAATGCGCATGCGGCGGCAGGCCTTTCTGTTTCGGAGGCGAGATCTTCGAGGCAGCGTGGACGCACGGACGCACGGACGCACGGACTCGCGCCGAAACGGCGTCGGCGGCGCCCCCAGTCCTTCGGCGGCTCCCGCCGGCTGCTACACCGTCTACGTCGCCGTCACCCGCGCGGGAGCGGCCCGAGCCGCCGACGCGCTCATTCCTTCCCTCTCCGCCGCGGTGCCGCTGGCCGCCCTGCTCGTCGCCCTCAGCGGGTGGGTGGCGACCACCCGCGCGCTGCGCCCCGTCGAAGCCATCCGAAGCCACCTCGCCACGGTCGATCCGCCTCGGGCCGGGCCTTGCCGACTTTGGAGACCATCGCGGCGATCGTCGCGCGCCGGTCGGCGGCCACCAGACGTGCGCCCTCGGCCACCCCGCCACTCTCCCCGCGGGCTCATCAGGTCACCTGGCCCGCCTGAAGATCGGTGAGGGTGAGCACGTAACCGCGTACGTGACTGAGCATGTTGAGGGCTCTGGCCGCGAGCCCGTGACGCTGCGCATGCATGCTGTCAGGCCCCTGAACTCACCGTGTCCGGTCCCACACCGTCTCGGGGCGATAAGCCGTACCTGTGATCGCTGTCCAGCACAGTTTGCAGAAGATCCCGTCGTTGTCCTCCACGAAGGCGAGATCCGCAGGCTGACCCGGTACGGCCCTGGCCACCGCGAAGTCGATCGGTGTCTCCACATAGCAATGCGGTTCGCCCTTGGTCAGCCAAAACGGATCCTCGCCGTAGCCAGGCGGACGCGGACGGAAGCTGCTGCCGGCCCGGACGAGCGCATCGACCAAGTCGTACATGTGTTGCTGCGAATGTTCCATGGCCCAAGTCTGCATCGGCTGTCCCGACCGCCGAGGCTGGGGTGCAGCCCACTGACCGTGAAGGTCATGGCTGGGTGAGGACGCGAGTCCGGAGGCGTTCGAACGAGGGTCGGCCATACACGGCTCGCTTGAGCGTTTGCACCTGGTTCACGTGACCTTCGACGACGCCTGAGCAAAGCCACCCCGCTGCTCGGTTCGGTGGTCAACCTCCATGCCGCTTGATACCAAACGGCATGAGGTGTCTGACCAGTCAGCTCCGCGGCGCCGCCGGGTCCGGCAGTGGGTTCCCCTCGCACTCGGCGTCCGCGGCCGGTATCCGGCCGTCGACGAGGAAGCCGTCCACATAGGCGTCCACGCATGCGTTGCCCGCCTGGTACTGGCCGTGGTCACCGCCGTGGACGGTGATCAGGCGCGACCCCTTGAGCCCCTGGTGGGCTCGCACCGCACCCTCGTAGTGCGTCGCCGGGTCGTGCGTCGAGTTGAGCATCAGTACGGGCGACAGCCCCTCACCGGTGACGTTGATGTGCGGGGCCTTGGACTTCGGCCACTGCGCGCAGACCGATGCGAAGGTCAGCTCCCGCGCTCCGGCCATGGGGTTCGTACGGGTGTCCGTGGCGCTCTTCCTCACCCAGTACCCGGTGTCGCGGGTCCATGGCGTGTCCGAGCAGGTGACGGAGAAGAAGTCGGCTGCGAACCCGGCACTCAGCGGGTGTTTGAGGTTCTGCGCGATGGCCTGACGGGCGGCCGGCGGCGCGCTGTCCGGGTGTTCCAGGACGCCCAGGGCCATCGCGAGGTCGGGGAAGCTCTTCCCGCTGTAGATCATGCTGGTCGCGGCGGCGTCGAGGTGGTTGGGCGTGATGACGGTCCCGTCGAGGTTCAACGGGTGGTCGTGCAGCTGGCCGCGCAGCCGCTCGTAGCTGGCCTTGGCCTCCTCGGGGGTGCTGCCCTGGTGGTAGGTGGCGTCGTTCTTCGCGAGCCACGGCAGGAAGTCCTGCTCGAATCGGCGCTGGAAGCTCAACGGCTGCCCGGTCAGGAAGGACTGCCAGCTGCCGGTGAAGTCCACATTGCTGTCGAGGACGACCCGGTCGACCCGGCTCGGGAACTCGGTCGCGTAGTAGGCGCCGAGGAAGGAGGCGTACGACGGGCCGTAGTAGGAGACCTTCTCCGTTCCGAGCAGCGAGCGGTACAGGTCCATGTCGTGCACAGCCTGGTCGGTGGTGATGTACGGCAGCAGATCGCCCGAGTTGCGCTTGCAGTCCTGTACGAAGTCCCGTGTGCGCTCCATGGTCTGACGGACCGCCCAGTCGGACCGGTCGCGCAGATCGCCGCTGCCGAACAGGGCGTCGACCTTGTCCTGGTCCGCGCAGACCACGTTCGTACTGGCGCCTACGCCGCGCTGGTCGAAGCTCACGATGTCGTACGCCGCCGCCAGCTTGGGCGAGTAGGTGGCCAGCCGCGCGGGCCGGGGCAGGCCCGAGGCGCCGGGGCCGCCGGCCGCCATCATCAGGACGCCGCGCCGTGCTGCGGGGTCCGTGGCCCGGTGCCGGGACACCTCAACGGTGAGGCTCGCTCCCTTATTCGGGTGGTACCAATCGCGCGGGACCGACATCGCGGCGCACTCCAGCGCCGCGGTACCCGTACACCGCTGCCAGTCGAGCTGTTGACTGCGGTAGCGGTCCGGTACGGGAGGTGCGCCTGCCGGTGTGGCGGCGCTCGCCGCGCCTGCAGGCAAGGCCGCCGCGGCGAGGATCCCGCACGCGGCGGCCGTGGCCGCGGCCCATCGTGCCGGCTTCCTGAACAAGTGCATGTCGTGTGCTCCCCGTTGGATGTTCTTGATCTTCGCTCTGATCCTCCCTCGCGGGGGGCGGCTGGGGCGATCCTGCTGTCACCCGTAATGGGGGTGGCGCTAGGACCACCCCGCGCCGCGCGTCCAGCCTGGAACGGCCTCCCCGCTACCGGGCCCATTCCCTTCCCAGTGCGGCGAGGGTTGTGTCGCTGCTGGGCGAATTGGGGAAACAGCTGGTCAAGCCGCTTGATGAGGTGCGGACCGGGGCGAGGGGAACTCGCGGTCGCCGAGAGGGCGATCGCGCGGATGGCCGAGCAGTTCGCCGCGGCTGCGGCGGATGCCACGCCGGCTGAGTTGCAGGTAGCGGGCCGGGTGGTGCTACTGGTCCACCATTGCGGGCGAGGCATGGCCCAGGACGCGCTGCCGCCGGACCATCAGGGGGAAGGGAAGCTGTCCAAGCCCGCCGGGTGGGAATGGCTACGCAGACCGCCCGATGGCAGGTTCACCACACGTCTGTGACCGGCCATGTCGCGGACCACGGGATGTAACTTCAGGCCCCCGCAGATCGTTGAGATTAGTGGGATGAGATGCAACGAGCTCGCCGAGGGCGTTTTTCCTTTGTCTGCGAGTGCTACCTGAATCTGTCCACGAGCACGCCACCAACATCGCCGACCTGCTGCGGATCGCACCTGAAGGCGATTCGCTTCCCCCTTCGGCCACTGTCGCCGGGACGTATCACCGTGCTCGTGCTGGCGATGCTGTGACACGATCAGCGTCTGCTGGACCTGGCCCACGGCAACGGGGGTCCCGAGTCCACCCTGCGGGGCTGGCGCGACGGGACGCTCGACCTGCTCGCCGCACGGGCCCCACGCCCCGGACCCGGTGCTTCGCCAGATAACCGCGCGGGGCGGGGAGTTCGTCCCCATCGACGACACCCTGACCCCCACCCTGACCCCCATCGAGCGCTGCGCCGGGAAGGCGAACCGCCCCAGCTACTCCGGCAAGCCCCACCGCCACGGCCTGCGCTTCCTCGCGCTGACCGATGAGCGAGGCAAGCTGCTTTGGATCTCCGCCGCCCACCCCGGCCGCACCTACGACGCGACCGCTGCCGCTGCCCGCCGCGACAAAGTCGTCGGGCACCTCGATACAGCAGGCCTCGACGCGCTCGCCGACCTCGGCTTCATCGGCGTCGACAACCTCGAAGTCGCCCGCTGGCGACAGGCTGACGAACGATCAAGAACCCAGATGGTCCCGCCCAAGAGAATCAAACCGGCACTGACAGCGAAGCCGACGCCGTCCGCCGCTCCCGCCGGTATGCCCCAGGCGGGGCGCCGAAGTGCCGCTTGAAGGCCTTCGCGAACGCGAATTCCGAGGTGTAGCCGGCGTTCTCGGCCACGGCGCTCAGCGAGTCGACCGTCTCGCGCAGCATCCGCGCCGCAATGGCCATCCGCCACGTCGTCAGGTAGCTGAGCGGCGGCTCGCCGACCACCGTGGTGAACCGCCGGGCGAACGCGGCGCGCGACAACCCGGCCCGGCTCCCCAGCGATTCGACGGTCCAAGGATGCGCCGGGTCGTCGTGGATGGCTTTCAGCGCCGGGGCGATCAACGGGTCGTTCAGCGCCGAGGCCCAGCCCTGCGTCCGCTCCCTGGGCAACTCGGCGTACCAGGACCGCAGAATATAGAGAAGCAGCAGATCGACGAGCGTCGTGACCACGGAGTCCGAACCCGGCTGAGGCTGGTGGATCTCGGCGCAGAGCTGGTCGACCGCCGAGCGTAGCGCCGGATGGCGACCGGGGCTGGCCGGGAGGTGGATGACCTCCGGGAGGTCGCCGAGCAGCGGATGCGGCCGGTCGACGTCGAGGTGGTAGGCCCCGCACACCAGCACGCCGCGAGCGCCGTCGCCCCCGACGGTGAAACGCCCGATCGGCGAGGAGGTGTCGACGCGGTCGGGTTCGAAGGCGACCTGCTCGCTGGTGACCGCGTCACAGATGGCGTGATCGGTGCCGCGCCGCAGGAACACCACGTCGCCGGGGCCCAGGGCTATCGGATCGCCGCCGACCGGCAGGAGAAAGCAGTGTCCTTCGACGACGACGTGAAATCCGGCTCCCGCGATGGGCTGGAAGCGCACACCCCACGGCGCCTGCGCGTCAGTACGGACAACAGACGGACGCCCGGTGCGCAGGGCCGCAAGCGTGTCGCTGAGTATGTCCATGAACTCACCATAGCGTGCTGAAATCGAGACGATCAGACAAAGAACCAAGACTTCAGGTCATTCATTGTCTCGGTCGTGACGCCTAGCGTCTTCGCTATGAACAACACAGCAGACACCCAGCGTGTCGTCGTCATCGGTGGTACCTCCGGCATCGGCTTCGCCGTTGCGCAGGCCGCAGCGACTCAGGGCTCGAACGTGGTCGTCGCCTCCAGCAGTCAGGGCCGGGTCGACCTGGCGGTCAAGAAGCTCGGTGGCCCGGCCGAAGGCATCCTGCTGGACGTTGCCGACGAGGCCGCGCTCGCCGCCTTCTTCGACCGGATCGGCGAGTTCGACCACCTCGTCTACACGGCGGGCGAGTCCCTGCTGCTGAAGCCGCTCGCCGACCTCACCGCCGAGGAGTCCCGAGCGTTCTTCGAGCGCCGCTTCTGGGGAGCCCTGCTCGCCGCGAAGTACGCGACGCCGAAGCTCCGTCCCGGCGGCTCGATCACCTTCACCTCCGGCGCCTTCGCCACCCGGCCCGCCCCCGGAGCCTCGCTCGGCGCAAGCATCACAGCAGCCGTCGAGGGTCTGACGCGAGCCCTAGCCCTGGAACTCGCCCCGCTGCGGGTCAACGCGGTCCGCCTCGGCGCGATCCGCACCGAGCTTTGGGACAGCACCGTGCCCGAGCCGGAGGCCTTCCTCCAAGCGCAAGGCAGCGTCCTTCCCGTGCAGCGCGTCGGCAGCCCCGAGGAGGCTGCTGCGGCCTACCTCTACCTCCTGAGCAACGGCTACGCGACCGGCACGGTGCTCACCCTCGACGGCGGAGCCGCACTGGCCTGACATCGGCTGCTGTCGGACCGACAAGCCCGGTCCGACAGCCTCGGGTGCCACCCCGGGCATGTTCTGCGGGAGCATAGGAGCCACACGGACAGGGGCCGAGCGGAATCCGGTCGCCTCCCCCCACCAGCACGAGTACGTCGGCAGCCCATCACGCCAGCCCCGCTGACCAGCACGTGCGAAGCCGCCGCCGCGTGCGCGACTTCGAGCGATCCACCAGCACCGCCGAAGCGGCGACCTACTGTTCGGTGACGCAGCTAATGACCCGCAGCTCGTCACGGCTCGGCAGTTGGATCCGGCGTCAGTATCCCCGGCCGCGAACGATCACGGTCATCGCCCGAGCCAGAATGCCGAGGTCCAGGCCGAGCGACCAGGTCTCGATGTACTGCATGTCGAGTTTCACCGCGGCTTCCCAGGACAGGTCGGAGTCACCATTGGCACGCGTCAGACCTGTCATGCCCGGCCTGATCAGAAGCCTGCGGGCGGACCAAGCTTCTTCCAGGTGGTTGAGCGTCGAAATCTCTTGCGGTAGAAGAGGGCGAGGGCCGACGAGGGACATGTCCCCACGCAGCACATTGACGAGTTGTGGCAGATCATCCAAGGAGTAGCGACGCAAGAAACCGCCGGCCCGAGTAATCCGGGGGTCCCGGCGCATCTTGAACAGCACGCCGTCAGGGTGGACGTTGAAATCGGCGAGCGCGCGCTGGAGCGCCTCGGCGCCGTGCACCATGGTGCGGAACTTGAACATGGTGAAAGACTTGCCGCCGAGGCCCACCCGGCGTTGTCTGAACAGCACGGGTCCAGGACTTGTGCTCGCGACCAGCGCCGCCAACGCCAGCAGCAAGGGAGCGAGTAGCAACAGTCCGGCCGCCGCGAGGCACCGATCCAGGGCTGCCTTGACCATCGCCTGCACCCCCCTCATGGGCGCCTTCGCATGCATGAGGTTGATGCCCGCTTCACGCTGCAGGTCGAATCGTCGGAGCAGCACATCCGCCGGACCCGCGAGTGCGGCCACGGGCATGGCTGCGTCCTGGAGTCCCCACACGAATCGGTCAAGGCGGTCCCCGAGCAGTTGCGCACCCGGGGCGACGAGTACGAGATCGACTCGCTCGGAAGCCGCCGCGATGAGAACCCTTGGCACGTCGTTCTGCGCGGAGGACCGCTCTGAAGGCAGGCGTGCCAGCACCGGCGTGTCGCTGTCCACCGGCGCTTCACCGATCGGAACAGCTCCGACCACCGTGTACCTGCACGCAGGGTCTCTCGACAGGCAGCTGACCATGTAGTCGACCAGAGAAGGCTCGCCCACCACGAGGGCGCGCTGCGATCCCCCGAGGCTCCTTCGCGTGGTCCGCAGGTGCCGGTACGTCATCCTCGCGGTGATCATGGTGCAGACCATGCCGGGGACGAGTGACGCCAACGCAAGGAGCGGATCCGATCGCTCCCCGGTCAGCGCACGGGCGACGGCGAGGATGCCGACTGCGATCATCCA
The DNA here is from genome assembly GCF_042750105.1 of Streptomyces sp. NPDC059443. Lineage (NCBI taxonomy): Bacteria > Bacillati > Actinomycetota > Actinomycetes > Kitasatosporales > Streptomycetaceae > Streptomyces > Streptomyces sp. NPDC059443. Next base: position 28,121 of record NZ_JBHYVM010000013.1, read on the forward strand.
GTCGCGTGGTACGGCAAGTGCCTCTCCGGACTCGCCGAGACTGCGTGCGCCGTATCGCTGGCGGCAGGCTCTTACGAGCATCCACACCACTCCCGCAGCGACCGCGGCGGCCAACGGCTCCGGCTGGCGTGCTGTGAGGATTCCCCACATCGCCGGACCCAGGCCAATGGCGTCCACCAGGAGGGCGACGAGCAGGTACCAGCGCGGCTTGGGCTGCGAAACGCCGGGCGTGACCGAACCGACCGAACCGACCGAACCACTGCGCCCGTTCTCGGCGGTCTCCTCCTCGTCCAACAGAACCGGGGCTCCGATCCCCACGAGCACCTGCTGAGGCGCAGGGGCGGGCACCGGGGCCGGAGCCGGAGCCGAAGTCGGGTCCTCTGACGGGCCCGGTCCGGAAAGCGTCACACCGAGAAGCCCGGCCACGACACGTCGAGTCAGCGTGAGGTCGGCCGAAGTCGACGTGGGCAAGGGAGCGGTCGTCTGGGATGAGTTGAGAAGGCCGGAAAAGACACGGCGAATCAGCGGCCTATCGCTCACCGGTCTCCTCCTGTTCCTCCGCGGCCTGCGACACGATCGAGGTGATCAGTGGTTGATGCCTCGCGTTGGATCGCAGGGTGTCCGATCTGGACGCCCGGCGCGCCCCTTCGCCGGTTGTGTCGGTGAGTGCCTGGGCGAGCCTCGGGATGCTCCCCAACTGAGCGAGGAGCGAAGGGGCTGAGAAGCCGAGCGCCACTGCGGGCGCCATTCCGCTGATCGATCCGCTGGCCCCGAAAGCACAGGCTGCAACGGACCCGAGCAGCGTTCGGAACAAGAACATCCATGCGTGAGCGGGAACATCGAGATACAGGCGCAGCTCAGGCGGTTGAGCTCGCACCCTGCCGGCCGGAGTCTTCCGCGCACCCTGCCAGAGCGCTATGCAGTTGAAGATGGACAGCACTTCAACGAGGGCACCACCACCCCCACCGAGCAGCGCAAACACCCACCAACGCATCTCAAACCCCGCCCAGTCTCAGTGTCGCCCGCACACAGTGTCTCGCCGAAGCCGCCCTGGGTGCTGCCGATCTGCGGACTTTTTCGAGTGGAGGTCTTCGCTCGGTCACTCCTTCGGCGGGGCGAGCTGGGCCACCACCTCGGCCAGGTCCTCACAAACCTCTTCGATCTTCAGGCGGACGTTGTTCTGCTCGGTGACCAGGGCCGCCAGCAGCAGCGCGGTCAGGGCGGCCGCTCCGTTGAGGGCCTGGAGGTTGACCATGACCTCAAGGAGGGTGTGGTGGGCGAACGGTCCGGCGCGGTCGGTCGCCGCCGTGATCGCCAGGACGGACACCAGCAGCGCGCACGGTGCGCTGCCCGCGAGCCGGAAGCGCACCGCGGCCCAGATGAGCAGGGGGAAGACGAGGAAGAGCAGGGAGAGGGAGCTGCGGGTGGCCACGAGGGTGACGGCGGTGGCGACGACGATCAGAACCACCGCCTCGGCCGCCCGATAGGGGTCCCGGGGCAACTGGGCCCTACGGAGGACCAGCAGCAGCGGGGTCACCAGGAGCACCCCCATCGTGTCGCCCGCCCACCAGGCCGACCACACCGGCCAGAATCCCGACAGTGGCAGGTTGCCGGTGAGCACCAGCGTCCAGGTCCCGGCGGTGGCGCTGATCAGCATCGGCACCAGGCCGCCCAGGAAGACCAGCGCCAGCCCGTCCCGCAGCCGGTCCAGTTCGGGGCGGAAGCCCGCCCGGCGGAGCAGCGCGTAGGCGCACAGCGGGGCGAGGGTGTTGCCCGCGACGATTCCGAGGTCGGGGAGATGGAACGTACTGATCCGCTCGATGGCGAGGAAGGTCCCCAGGGCGACGCCCGGCCAGATCCCCGGCCCGAACCACAGCAGGCAGGCGAGGGCGATGCCGGTGGGCAGCCACAGGGGCGTGACGACCGCCCCCTCGAAAGCCACCTGCCGCAGCAGGCCGAGCCGACCGGTCGCGTAGTAGGCGACGCCGACCCCGAGGATCCGAAGGAGGGCTTCGGCCGGACGTCGCCTTTCCACGGTGCGCACCACAGCATCAGACAACAGTCCGGGTGCCCTGGCAGGGCGTGACACGCGTAACGGGGGGCCGGGGCCGGGGACGGGGACGGGTCAGCGGGGTTCGGTCGCGTCGTGGCTGAGGACGAGCACCGCGGCGTCGTCGGCGTGGCCGGTGAAATCGGCCACCTTCATCACCTCGGCGGCCAGCTCGTCGGGATCGCCCCCCGCCGCCTCCCTGACGATCCGGGCCACGCGCTCCAGCCCCACCTCGATCGGGAACGAAGGCCCTTCGACCACCCCGTCGGTGAGCAGGACGATGGAGCCCGCCTCCGCCAGCCTGCGTCGGGTCACCGGGTAGCCCGCCCCGGGGAGCACGCCCAGAGGCGGGCCGCCGGCGTCCTCGGCGATGCCGTACCGGCCGTCGACGGTGGCCCAGACGGTGGGAACGTGGCCGGCCCGGGCGGTCTCAAGCTCCCCCGTACGCGGATCGAAGCGGAGCAGGGTACAAGTCGCGAACAGCTCGCAGTCCATGGAGAGGAGTACGTCATTGGCCCTGCTCAGCACCTCGCCGGGATCGACGACGACGGCGGCCACACCGCGAAGGCAGACCCGGACCTGCCCCATGAAGGCGGTGGCCGCCACATCGTGCCCCTGTACGTCGCCGATGGAGAAGGCGAGAGCCCCCTCGGGCACCTGGAAGCCGTCGTACCAGTCACCGCCGATGTCCAGGCCCAGCCGGGAAGGCGCGTACCGGGCCGCGCTCCTCAGCCCCGGCAGTACGGGCAAGGAGGCGGGCAGCATCTCCCGCTGCAAGGCCTCGGCCAGCTCCACCCGCGCCTGCTGGAGCACCGCGCCTTCCCGCGCCTGGGCGGTGAGCCGCCCCAACATGCTCAGCAGATCGGCGCTGGCCGGCCGGGGAGCCCGACGCGGGTTCACGGACCGCTCCGGGGTACGTCCATGTGCCTCTGCTTCCGCTGCGCGAAAGACCCGCACTCATCATATTTCGACCCGGCGCACTCCGCGCAGGTGGCCGGGCGGACCGCGAAGACCGTCAGGCCGTCGCGCACGGCCTTGCGGGCGATGTGGTCGCGGCGTGCGTTCCCGGTGAGCTTGCTGGTGGCCAGACTGATGGTTCGCAGTGGGTTCGGCGCGCCGGGCCCCTCGTGCTGCGGATCGGCGCGGTCAACGGGCCCGGTCATGGCCTTGCCGCTCGGCTGCGAGCCTCTGGCGTCGTCGCCGGCCCGCACGCCTCGCCGTTCGGTTCGCGCTCGGGTACGGGTATGGGTACGGGGGCGTGTACGAGGGTGCCGGAGATGGCCCACGACTCTTCGGCTGGAGGCTCACCTTCGCCCTGGTGACCCTGGTGACCCTGGTGACCCTGGTGACCCTGGTCGCCATCGCCCTGATGGCGTGGATCCACGCCGCCGTCCCCGACGCCCCGGGACAGCGCACCGGAAAGCAGGAACCCGTCCTGAAGCCCCTTCGCCTCCGCGGCGTCGCGGCGGTCCTCCTCGTGACCGCCGCAGGCGGAGGTAACTCAAGGGCCTAAGGGCTCGCAGAGCATCAACATGCTGACTTGATCTCCCGGGCTGCTGTTCGAGAGGAACACGGCGACGACACTCCGGTATGTCGTGAAAGTGGCGAAAGATCCGATCATTAAGAATGATCCCGGTACGCCGTCCCGTGTGGCGGCGGGTGGGGAGAACCTGGGTGAACGATCGCGCCGTCGGCCGCCAGGTGCAGGGCCGGGCGGCAGCAGTGTTGCCTTCGGCCGCTTCCGGACTTCCCGGAGAAGACCTACGAGCCCGTCGCCCTGTTGTTCCGCCTCGCCGAACAGACCTCGGTGGCCCTCCTCAACGGCGGCGGCCAGTGCATCCGGCCGTGTCGGTCTCACAGCACCCCCGAGACCGACGCGGCGACCACGGCGAGCGCACTCGGCCACCGCAATCCCCACCACTTTTCTTCCCTCTCGGAGCCACCCTGTGAACGATCGACCGGCCGTGCAGACCGAGCGCACCACCGCACACCGCTACCCCGAACGCGTCACCTACGACCGCGAGGATGCCTACGCGATCCTCGACGAAGCCCTCCACGTCCACGTCGGCTTCACCACCGAGGACGGCCCCTTCGTCATCCCCTCCCTCCACACCCGCGAGGGGGACCAGCTCATCCTGCACGGCTCGGCCCACGGACGGTTCGTCAAGACCGTCTCCTCCGGAGCTCCGATCTGCGTCACCGCGACCATCGTCGACGGCGTGATCCTCGGACGGGCCGCCTCCCACCACTCCGCGGCATACCGATCCGTCATGGTCTTCGGGACCGCCACGCCCGTCGAAGACGCCGCCGAGCGCGCTGAGGCCCTCGCCCGCGTCGTCGAAAGCGTCGTGCCCGGCCGCCTGAGCGGAGCCAACGCGGCCCGCCGCCCCTCCGTCCAGGAGGCTGAGTACACGGCCATCATGACCATGCCCATCAACGAGTTCTCCATCAAGGTCCGCGCCGGCTTCGCCCGCGACGAACCCAAGGACGACCACATCGAAGCCTGGGCAGGAACCATCCCCCTCACCACCACACCTGGCACCCCCGTCCCCGACACCATCACCGCGACCCGCTTCCCCGCCCCCGCCTATGACCCCACCATCCACCGCTTCCGCCAAGACCACTGAGATCACTGTCCGCACCTCGGCGGCCGAGCAGAGGTGCTGGTCTTGTGGAGCTGGAGGGGCGTCCGGCCGTCGACCGGTTCAGTCCGCATGCCGGGCGGTCGACATCACCCCCGTCGAACGCCCAGCGGCACCGCCTCGGCCGGGAGCCGATCTTCCCCGGGTCGCTTGGTCCTGGGGAAGGTCCATGCCGCCGATCTGACCGGAGAAGGTGCGGGCCCGCGTCCTGCGAGAGGACCGGGTTCTCCCCGCCGACCCGCTCGGCGGCGCCGGACGCCCGGCTGCTTCGAGCCACGCGGCGAGATCCGAAATTACCCAATGGTCCTATCAACTCCATTTGCGTGTCGATGGCCGTCAGAAATGGCCGGATTCGATTCATTCCGGACAATCTGTTTGCGAGTGCTATCTGGAATATTGCATTCCGGATTGATGCCTCAGGGCGTTCATGAGATGTTCACGATACGAGAAAGGGGCTGCTTCTTCCGCGTATGCGCGTGAAAGAAGCAGCCCCTTTATGGTGAGGCCCTCGGGTGGAATCTCAGACGATGTGACGTCCGCCGTCCACGGTGAGGACGTCGCCCGTCGTATAGGCCGCATTAACCAGATAGAGCGCGGCCTCCGCCACATCCTCCGGCGTTCCCACACGGCGCAGCGGAGTATTGGCGGTGATCCAGTCGCGCGAGCTCTGCCAGACCTCCTCGGCCTCCTCGTACCAGGGCGTGTCGATGAGTCCGGGGGCGACGGCGTTCACCCGGATCGAGGGGCCGAGCTGTGAGGCCAGCAGTCGCGTCATGTGATTGACCGACGCCTTGCTGACGGCGTACGGGATGGAGCTCCCCAGCGCCCGAGTGGCCGACACCGAAGAGATGTTGACGATGGAAGCGGCTCCGGAGGCGCGCAGGTGGGGGGTGGCCGCCGTGGTCATCTGCCAGGCCCCGATCACGTTGACCTCGAAGATGTCCCGCCAGGCGTCGGCGTCGGCTCCGTCGAGGTCGTCGAGCGGGATGAACCGGGTGGTGCCGGCGTTGTTCACGAGGATGTCCAGCCGCCCGTAAGCGTCGATCGCACTTTGGACGATCCGCTTTGCGTCCTGGGCGTCGGCCACGTCTCCCCGCACGTACACGGCTTCCGGGAGTTCCGCCGCCAGTTCTTTTCCGGCTGCCTCGCTCCGGGCCGAATTGACGACGATCCGTATTCCTTCCGAGGCGAATCGCCGGGCGATGGCGGCGCCAATTCCCGATGACGATCCGGTGATCAGTGCGACACGATTCTCACTCATTGCGGCTCCCTTGGGATGTGCTCGTTGACAAGATCCGGAACGCGATCATAGTCTACCGGTAGGCGGAACAAAGTTTCCGCATTGCGGAAACAGAGCCTCCGTAGCGCACGTATCAGGATGTTATGTCCGAATTTACCTACTGCGCTCTCGGGTGGCTGCCCCCTGGCCTTGCCGGGGCGTTCCGTTGCTACTGCGCACCCGGAAAACTCCGGGTATCAGGTACGAGAACACTGGGGAGATTCATGGGTTCGTCGCCCGTCGATACGTCGCTGCGTGGCATCGGGGGAGTCCACCGCCTTGTCGCCGAGCGTGTCCAGGATTCCCCGCACGCCTGCGCCGTCCGGGAGGCCGGCACCGGATTCGAGCTGACGTACCGGCAGCTCTGGGACCGGGCTGGGCGGACGGCGGCCGTCCTCGCCGGACACGGCATCGGCGACGGCGGACTGGTGGCCGTGGACCTGAACCGCGGCGCCGACCTGATCGTCGCCCTCCTCGGCATCGTCCGTGCGGGGGCCGCCTATCTGCCGATCGACGGCCATGCCCCGGCCGACCGGGTCGCCGCCGTCCTCCAGGACTCCGGGGCCCAGGCCGTGGTCGTGGGCCGGGGTGCCGACCGCCGCACCCGCCCGCTCGACACCGACGCCGCCACCGTCGTGCTGACCGTCCCGGAGGCCCCGGAGGCCCCGGAGGCCCCGGAGGCCCCGGAGGCCCCGGCCGTCAGCGGCGCCACAAGCTGGGCCGCCGCGGACGACGGGTACCCGGACGTCCGGGTGGACGAGGAGAAGGCGCTCTGCGTCGGCTACACCTCGGGCTCGACCGGGCTCCCCAAGGGCGTCGTCGTGCCGCACCGCGCCGTCCGCGACCTCGTCACCGATGCCGGCTACGGAGCCGTCACCGCCGCCGACCGCGTCGCCCAGCTCGCCAACCCCGCCTTTGACGCCTTCACTTGGGAGGTCTGGGGCGCGCTCACCGCTGGCGCCCCGCTCATCGTGATGCCCTCCGTCGTCGAGGTCGACCTGGAGCGCTGGACCGGCCTGCTCGTCAGCGAGCGCATCAGCACTGCTCTGCTCACCACCTCGCTCTTCCACATGGTGGCCCGCGAGGCGCCGGCCGCCCTCGGCACCCTGCGCGAGCTCCTGGTCGGCGGCGAGCAGCTGGACCTGGCCGCCACCCTGCGGGTGCTCGCCGCAGGAGGCCCGCAGCGGCTGGTGAACATCTACGGCCCCACGGAGACCACCGTCTTCGCCACCTGCTTCGAGTGCACCGAGGAGTCCCTCGCCGGCCGCAGCCGCGTCCCCATCGGCCGTGCGGTGCGCCGGGCCCGGCTGTACCTCCTCGACGAGGACCTGCGGCCCGTGGCGCCAGGCGAAACGGCCGAACTCTGCGTGGGCGGACCCTCCGTGACGAGCGGCTACCTGAACCAGCCCGAGCGCACGGACCGGTCATACGTCCGGTACGAAGGCGGCGACGGATCCGCCGCGACCGTCTACCGCACCGGAGACCTCGTCCGCCAGCTTCCCGACGGCACGTACGAGGTCGTCGGCCGAGCCGACCGGCAGGTGAAGCTGCGGGGCTTCCGCATAGAGCTGGAGGAGGTCGAGCAGACCGCTGTCGCCACCGGCCGGACCGAGGCCGCGTTCGTGGAGAAGCACGGCGAAGGCCACACCGCCAGGCTCGTCGGCGCCTTCCTCGTGCCGCCGCGGCCCGCTGTCGCCGATGGGTCCGGCTCCGGCTCCGGCTCCGACCCGGCCCGGGAGCTGTCCGAAGCCCTGGCCGAGCGGCTGCCCTCGTACATGTTGCCCGCGCGCTGGCTGCCGTTGACCGAGATCCCCTACGGTTCCACGGGCAAGGCCGACCGCTCCCGCATCAAGCAGCTGCTGGCCGGCTTCGCCGAGTCCCCTGCGGACGGTGGCGCTGCGAACGCCGCCGATGCCGGTGCGCGTACCGGGGCCGGGGAGAGCGATCCGGTGACCTCGCGGCTCATCGAGACCTGGGCCGAACTCCTCGGAGTCCCGGGCGCCTCGATCGAGGACACCGACGATTTCATCGGCCTCGGCGGCAACTCGATCCTCGCCACCCAGGCCGCGTTCCGGCTCACCGAACAGCTCGGGACCTCACTCGACCCGACCGACGTCCTGCTCGCCCCGAGCCTCGCCGACCTGGCCGAACAGCTCCGCGCCGTCTTGCACGGCGCCGACCAGGCGTGAAGACCCCAGCCGCAGAGACCCCAGCAGCAGAGACCCCAGCCGTGAAGAACCCGGCCGTGAAGACCCCGGCCGTGAAGAACCAACTGTGAACCACCCGCAAGGAGAAACACCCATGGCGCAACCGCGCCCGCCCGCCCCCGAACGCAGGGGGGCCACCACCGCGCCCCTCTCGCCGGCCCAGGAGCGTCTCTGGTTCATCCACCAATCCGCCCCCGCCTCGCCCGTCTACAACGTTCCCCTGCTCACCCGGTGGCACGAGCCGATCGACGTACCGGCCCTGACCAAGGCCCTGGAAGAACTCGCAGCCTGCCACGAGGTGCTCCGCACCACCTACGTGTCCCGCGAAGGCAGGCCGGTACAGCTGATCGCGGCGCCCGGCCCGGTCCGAGTGGAGGTCGTCCCCGGCGGCGGCGCGCCCGACGAGGCCGAACTGGCGCGCCGCGCCCGGACGCCGTTCGCGCTGAGCGATGAGCCGCCGCTGCGCGCCACGGTCTGGCCGGGGGGAGCGGGCCGCCCGGGCACCCTGCTCCTGAACATCCACCACATCGCCATCGACGGCTGGTCGCTGCCCGCGCTCTACGACGGCCTCGCGCACGCCTACGAGCAGGCGCTGTCCGGCGCCCCGGACGCCAAACTGCCCGAACTCCCGGTCCAATACGCCGATTTCGCCGTCTGGGATGCGGAGAACTCCCTCGACCCGGCCCTCGACGCGCAGCTCGACGCCCGCGCCGCGCTCATCGCCCGCGCCGCCGGCGAGGAGCTCGCGCTCGCCCCCGCCGCCCCCCGCGAGCGCGTCATGGAGGGAGACCGCCGCGGCGAGCAGCACCGCTTCACCCTGGACGCCGAGGTCGAGACGGCCGTCGCGGAACTCGCCCGCGGCCTCAAGGTCACGCCGTTCGTGGTCCTGTTCGCCGCCTTCCAGGCGGTGGTGCAGAAATGGAGCGGACGCCAGGAGTTCCTGCTCGGCACGGTCGCCGCGAACCGCCCGCACCCGTCCGTGTCCGGGCTGGTCGGCTTCTTCGTCAACACCGTCCCGCTGCTCTGCGCACCCGATCCCGAAGCCGGGTTCGACGAGCTGTGCACCGCTTCCCGCGCCGAGTCCTTCCGGGTGCTCACCCACCAGAGGCTGCCGTTCGACCGGCTGGCCGCCCGGCTCGGCCTCGCAGGGCTGGCCGACATCGGGTTCGTCCTCCAGAACGCCCCGGCCGCGGGCCCCTCCGGCCGCTGGGCACCGCCCGAACTGCTGCCGACCGGCACCGCCAAGCAGGACCTGTCCCTGGTGCTGGAGAGCGCGCCGGGCGGCGGACTGCGGGCCACCGTCGAATACGACACCGGCCGCTACACGGCCGAGACGGCCCGCCGCCTCGCCGAAAGCTACGCGGCCCTGCTCACCGAGGCCGTGGCCCGTCCCCGCACCCGCCTGAAGGACCTGCCGGTCACCGCCCGCCCCGACGGCGCCCTGCCGCACGGCGTGCTGGTCGGAGCCGAGCCCGAGCCCTACCCGGCGCACACCGCGTCCGAGGCGCTGGAGCAGGTCATCGCCGCCGCCGATCCCGACACCGTCGCCGTCGAATGCGCGGGCGCCCGGCTGACCTGGGGCGAACTGGACGCCTGGTCCTCGGCCGTGGCGGCCGGGCTGCGCGGTACGGGAATCGGCCCCGGCTCCTTCGTGCCGGTACTGGCGGCCCGGGGCCCGGCCCTCGTGGCCGCCTGGGTCGGCGTCCTGCGGGCCGGCGCGGCCTTCGTGCCGCTCGCGACGGAGACCCCGGCCGCCCGGATCGAGTACATCCTCGGGCAGACCGACGCCGACATGGTCCTGGTGTGCCCGCAGGGAGCCGGACTGCTCGCCGGGCTCGACACGGCGGCGAAGCCGCTCGCGCTGGACGAACTGCGTGCGTGGCCCGTGGAGTTCGAGGCGGCGGCGTGGTCCGCGGCCGAACCGGGCGATCCCGCGGCCGTCATCTACACCTCCGGTACCACGGGCCGCCCCAAGGGCGTGCTCGTGCCGCAGCGCGGGCTGCTCAACACCGCCCTGTGGTGGGGCCGCGACTGCGGGCTCGGACCGGCGGACCGGCTGCTGCTCACGGCCGGCACCGCCTTCGACCCGGCGGCCTTCAACGTGGTCGAGGCCCTGCTGGCCGGCGCCCGACTGGTCATCGCCGACGACGTCGAGCGCCGCGACCCGCGTGCCCTGCTGAGCCTGGTGCGCGGCCCGCACGGAGCCACGGTCGCCGGTTCGGTGACGCCCAGCCTGCTGCACGCGATGCTGGAGGCCGACCAGGAATCGCACGGGGGCACCACTCTGCGGGCCCTGTACTCCGGCGGCGAGGCGCTCCCGCGCCGGCTCGCCGCCGAGTGCGCGACCCGCTGGGGCACCGAGATCGTCAACGTGTACGGCCCCACCGAGGGCTCCTGCAACAGCACGTACTCCCACGTCGACCCCGCCGACGAGCAGGCACCGGCGATCGGCCTCCCGCTGCCCGGCACCCGCGCCTACATCCTCGGCCCGCACGGGGAGGAACTGCCCCCGGGCGTCCCCGGCGAGCTGTACGTCGCCGGCACCGGCGTGGCCATCGGCTACCTCGGCCGCCCCGACCTGACCGAGGCCGCCTTCCTCCCCGATCCGCACGCCGCCCGCTTCCACGAGGGCCCCGAGGCCCGGATGTACCGGACCGGCGACCGCGTGGTCCTGCGCGAGGACGGCCGGATCGGCTACCTGGGTCGCGCCGACGACCAGCTGAAGATCCTCGGCAACCGCATCGAGCCCGGCGAGGTCACGCGCCTGCTGGAAGAGAACCCCGCGGTCGCGGCGGCAGCCGTCCACGCCACCGGCAACCCGCCGGCCCTCGTCGCCTACGTCGCGCTGAGCGAGGCAGCCATGGCCGCCCCGCCGTCCCACGGGGAACTCCTGCGCCCCCTGTTGCGGTGGCTTCCCGCGGCCGTACTCCCGAGCGCGGTGTACGTCGTCGACTCCGTACCGCGCACCATCAACGACAAGGTCGACTTCACCGCCCTCGCGGCGTTGCGGGACCGCCCGCTGACCATGGCCGAGGAGCGGCCGGCGGAGCTGACCGAGGCCCAGCGCCAGGCTGCTGAGCTCATGGCCGCCGTCCTCGCCCGGCCGCACGGCCGGGACCCGGGGCAGGGTGTGGCCGCAGACGCGCTCGGTCCCGACGCCGACTTCTTCACCCTGGGCGGTCACTCGCTGCTGGCGGTACGGATGCTCGCGGAGGCCGAACGTCGCTGGGGCGTCCCGGTACCCCTGCGCGGCTTCCTCGCCGACCCCACCGTGGCAGGGCTCGCCCGCTGCGTGGCAGAGGCACGAACGGCGCCGTCCGCCACCGCGGCCGCGTCCATCGATCCGGAGGCCGAGCACCCCGCAAGCCCCGTACAGCAGCGCATGTGGGCCATCGACCGGATCCGCGCGCTGCGGACCTCCTACCTGGCACCCAGTGTCGTGGAGATCGACGGACCCGTGGACCGGCAGGCGCTGCGCACGGCCTTCGCCCGGGCTCTGGCCCGGCACCCGGGGCTGCGCTCCCGCTTCCGGCTGGACGCGAAGGCCCGCCGGGTGCTCTACCGGACCGACGGCTCCGCGCCGGAGGTGGTCCTCGCCGACGGCGCCGGATGGAGCGCCGAAGAGCGCGAGGAGCGGATCGCCGAGATCTGCTGGACACCGTTCGACCTGGCCCGTGAGGCCCCGGCGCGCGGAGCGGTGATCGCACTCGGTCCCGAACGCACCCTGCTCGTCTACGGAGTGCACCACATCGTCTCCGACGGCTGGTCGCTGGACCTGGTCCTGGGCGACGTCGCCACGCTCTACCGGTCGCTGAACGGCGCGGACGGCGCGGACGGGGCGGACAGCCCGGTCGGCCCGGACCCCGTCGGCCTGACGCTCCCCGGGCACCCGGCCGCCGTACGGTACGCCGACGCCCCCGACGAGGCGGCTCTGGAAGAACTGCTCGGGGGCCTGGCCGGCGCGCCCACCGACATCGGGCTGCCGTACGACCGGCCGCGCGGGAAGAGCCAGTCCGTGGAGGCGGGCACACGGGAACTGGAACTGGACCCCGCACAGGCTGCCCGGCTGGCCGAACTCGCGGCCGGGGAGCGCTGTACCTCCTTCATGGTCGCGGCCGTACTGCTCGCCGCGTCGCTCGCCCGGCGCGGAGACCAGCGGGACTTCCTCTTCACCTTCCCGTGGGCGGGCCGCGACGGCGCGGACCGGGCCGAGACGGTGGGCATGTTCGTCAACACCTTGCTCGTCCGGGCGGACTTGCGGGGGGAGCCGAGCTGGCGGGAGGCGCTGGCCCGAGTCCGGGGCTCGGCGATGGCCGCCTACCGGCACCCTGACATGCCGTTCGACGCACTGGCCGCCGCCCTGCACCCCGACCGGGGCCTCAGCCGTCCCGCGGTGACCCCGGTGTACCTCAACACCGCGAACGAGCCCGCTCGGCCGCCCGTACTCGACGCGCGGACCCGTACGAGGTTCGCGACGCCGCCGCGGCTGAAGTCCAAGTACGAACTGGAGCTGACCGTCACGGCGGGACCGGACCACTTCGCCATGTCCTTCTCGTACCTCACCGCCCTGTTCGACGCGGACACCGTCGACGGGCTCCTCACCGACGTGGCGCAGGCCGCCACCGACCTCATCGACGACCTGGAGAATTCCGTGCTCACGACCCCCTCGCAGACGCAGCCCGCCGGGACCGCCTCTTCCGCAGACCTCGCCGACCAGGTGGCGGCCGTGTGGAGCGAGGTGCTCGAAGCCGGTGACGTCCCGTACGACGTCAACTTCTTCGACGCGGGCGGCGACTCGCTGCTGCTCATCGTCCTCATGGAGCGGCTGTCCGAGCTGACCGGCCGTGAGCTGGACGCCGCCGACCTGTTCGAGCACAGCACGATCGACGCGCAGATCGAGTTCCTCACCGGGGGAGACGCGCAGGCGCCCGCCGAGGAGGCCGCCGCCGGTACCGGCACCGAAGCTGCCGCCGAGTCCGTTGCCGACGCGCCCGTCTCCGAGCAGACCGCCCCGGCGGGCCGCGGCCGGGCCGGACTGCTCGGCCGGGGCCGCGGCGCCGGCTCGGCCGCCGTCTCCGAGGAGGGCTCGGCGTGAGCGGCGAAGACGCGATCGCGGTCATCGGGACCGGCTGCCGGTTCCCCGATGCCTGGAGCCCCCAGGAGTACTGGGCCAACATCGCCGACGGCCGGGTCTCCATCAGGGACCTCGACACCGCCCGGCTCGCCGGGGCGGGCCTGAGCCAGGAGACCCTGGACTCGCCCGAGTACGTCAAGCGAGCGGCGGGCATCCCCGCCGCCGGGGACTTCGCGGCGGAGTTCTTCGGCTATTCGCCGGCGGAGGCCGCGGCCACCGACCCCCAGCAGCGGATCTTCCTGGAGGCCTGCTGGCAGGCCCTGGAGTCGGCGGGGCACGCGCCCCGCGGCGGCCACCTGGTCACGGGTGTCTTCGCGGGCGGCAGCCCCAGCACCTACATGGCAGCCCTCCAGGTCTCCCGGGCCTGGACGGACGGAGTCATGGGCGCCGTGGACGACGTCGCCCTGCACCTGGGCGGCCTGGGCGACTTCCTGCCCTCCCGCGTCGCCTACAAGCTCGGGCTGCGCGGGCCGTCGATCGGTGTGCAGACCGCCTGCTCCTCCTCCCTGACGGCCGTACACTACGCGGTCCTCAGCCTGCTCTCCGGCGAATGCGACATGGCGCTCGCGGGGGGCGCCTCCGTCAATGAGCCGATGCTCGGCTACCGCTACCACGCGGGCGGGCTCCAGTCCCGGGACGGCTACTGCCGCCCCTTCGACGCCCGCTCCACCGGTACGTCGTTCAGCTCCGGGGTCGGCGTGGTGGTCCTGCGCCGTCTCGCCGACGCCCTGCGCGACGGCGACCCGGTCCTCGCGGTGCTGCACGGCACCGCCGTCGGCAACGACGGATCGGCCCGCTCCGGATTCACCGCCCCCAGCCCCGGCGGCCTCGCCGACGTGGTCGCCACCGCGCTGGACGTCGCGGGAGTCCGGGGCGACCAGCTGCGCTACGTGGAGGCCCACGGCTCCGGCACCCCGCTCGGCGACCAGATCGAGCTGCGCGGGCTGACGGCGGGCATCCGGGCGGGACTCTCCCGCTCCGCTGCCGCACCGGCCGGCTACTGCGCGCTGGGCTCGGTCAAGGCGAACATCGGGCACGCCGGCCCGGCCGCGGGCATCGCCGGGCTGATCAAGGCCGTCCAGGTGGCCCGTACCGGCGCCCTGCCCCCGCATCCGCTGTTCGAGCGGCCGCGCAACCCCGGAGTGCTGGCCGACAGTCCCTTCACCATCACCTCCGAGGGTGCCGACGCGGGCGAGGACCCGGCCTACGTACTGGTCAACTCGATGGGACTCGGCGGCACCAACGCCACCGCGGTACTCGGGCCGCCGCCGGCCCCCACCCGGGCGCCGGCCCCGGCCCGCGACACCGTACGGCTCGTGCTGTCGGCTCGCACCGACGCGGAACTGGCCGCCGTTGCCGCCGAGTTGGCCGAGGCCCTGGAAGCGCCGGAAGCACCCGCGGCCGCCGACGCCGCCCACACCCTGAAGGTCGGCCGCACCGGGCAGCCCCACCGGCGCGTGGTCACGGCCCCCGCCGGCGACCCCCAGGCCCTGGCCGCGGCCCTGCGCGCACCCGCCGGAACACCGCCCGCGGCGCGCCGTCGGGTCGTCCTCGTGCCGCCCGCCGGCGGCGTCGACCCGCAGGTGACGGCCAGGCTCGGCGCCGCCTTCCGGGGACGTGCCGACATCGCGGCCGACCCGGCGCAGCCGCCCCGCCCGGACCGCTTCACGATCCTGATCGGCCACGGCGAACCCGGCGAGGGGCGCCACGTACTGCCGCTGGACGGCCCCGGGGACGAGGCCGAGCGGATCGAGGAGGCGGTCACCGCCGCCTGGCTGCACGGAGCCGAAGTGGACTGGGAGGCGCTGGCCGGGGACACGGGCCGCCGCACGCCCCTGCCCACGTACCCCTTCACCCGGGACCGCTACTGGGCCCTGGACTCCCTGCCCCCAGTCGCCGCACCGCCCACCGCCCCCGCGGGCACGGGTCCGGCCGGGCCGGCGGATGCCGCCGAGGCGACGGGGGAGCGCGCCCCGGCCGGTGCCGACCGGTTCGAGGCCGAGATCCTCTCGGTGTGGCGCCGGGTGCTCGGCCATGCCGGGCTCGGGCTGGACGACGAGTTCGGCCCGCACGGCGGCGAATCGCTGTCCGCCATGCGGATCGAAGGCGCCGTCCAGAAGACCTTCGGCGTCGGAGTCAACGTCTACCGGGCCGGCGGCGCCGAGGCGACCGTACGCCGCATGGCCGCCATAGTCCGCTCCATGAGCACGGAGTCCCCGGACAAGGCGGCGCCGGCCGAGGCGGACCTCGTCGGCACGGACCTGGCCCTCGACCTCGGGACCCCGGTCGCGGCAGGGCCCCGTACCGGTGCCACGGACACACTGATGACCGGCGTGACCCGCTTCCTCGACACGTTCGTCCTGCACGAGCTGCTGCGGAGCACCACCGGCACGGTCCACTGCCTCGTACCCGTCGACGACGAGGCCGAGGGCCGAGAGCTGCTGCGTTCCCGGGCGGCCGCCTGCGCGCTGCCCGAACCCGACGCGCGCCGGATCCGGGTGCTGCCCGTCGGCGCCTCCGCGGACCCCGTCGACCTCGCCCTGTGCGACGCGGCCCTCGCCGCCCGGATCGCCCGCGTCGTCCACACCCCGGCGCCGTTCGGCCTGACCGGCCCCTACGAGCAGCTGCGCGAGGACACCGTACTGCCGCTCGCCCGGCTGCTCGCCTGGATGCGCGGCCAGGGCATCAACGACCTCACCCTGCTCTCCACGCTCAGCGCCTGCGGCTCCGGCCTCGGCGCCGGAGCGCGCATCGAGGAGACGCGGGAACAGCCGCTGCGGCCCGGGATGCCGGGTGGCGCGGTCGCCGCCTGGGTCGCCGAGCGGCTGGTGGAGCGCGCCGAACAGGACGGCATGCGGGTCCGGGTCTTCCGTACCGGTCTGCTGCTCGGCGACAGCGCCTCCGGTGCCTGCGACCCGGAGCACCCGCTGTGGAGGCTCATCGCGGGCGGGCTCGCCGTGGGCACGCATCCGCGCGACGAACGGCCCCTGGCCGTGAGCCCCGTGGACCTCGCGGCCCGCGCCATCGCGCAGCTCACCGTCTCGCCCGCCTCGGAGGGCCGCGCGTACCACCTGGTGGGGGAGGAGACCGTCACCGCGCAGCACCTGTTCGACCTGCTCTCGGCAGCCGACCGGCCGACGCGGGCCGTGACCGAACGACAGTGGCAGCGCGAGGTCTCGCTCCGCGCCCTCGACCAGGAGAACGAGGCCCTCGACCCGCTGGCGCCGCGCGGCCTGGGCCGGCTGGTCCTCGGCACGGGCAGCGTCGAGGCGCAGGCGTGGCAGTCCTGGCTGCGCCAGGGCGGCCACGACCCCAAGCCCACCGCCGAATCCCTCCTGAACAGCCTCGACTTCGCCTCCGCGCACCACGCCGCCTATGCGGACCTGCTCAGCACGCCCCAAGGATCCCGATGAACGAACTGACCGAACTCCCGCTCCACGACCACACGCTGTACGACTGGTTCGCGCGCTCGCTGGCGGCCTACCCCGACGAACCCGCCCTGGAGGTCCTCGGGAAGACCTACAGCTACCGGTCGCTCGACGAGCGCGCGGCGGCCGTCGCGGGCGCCGTGCTGCGCGCCAACGGCGGCAGCGCACCGGCCCGGATCGCCCTCCTCGCCTCCCGCAGCCTCACCGCCTTCGCCGGCTACCTGGCGGCTCTGCGCCTGGGCGCCACCGTCACCCCGCTCAACCCCGGCTACCCGGTGGGCCGCAACCGCTCGGTGTGGGAGCTGGCCCGGGCCGACGTACTGCTCGCCGACGAGGGGGGATCGGTGCAGCTCAAGGGCGCGGGCCCGATCCGCGAAGCGGTCGGCGGCGGCGCGTCCGCCGACCCGACCGGCGCTTCCGCCGCCGGCCCCGTCCTGCTGCGCCTGACCGACGCCGACACCGAGGCCCTGGCGGCCGACGCGTCCGCGCTGCCGCCGCGCACCGCCACACCCGCGGACACCGCCTACATCCTGTTCACCTCCGGCTCCACCGGCCGCCCCAAGGGCGTGCCGATCAAGCACCGCAACCTCGCCCCGTACATCGCGCACAACATCGAGCGGTTCGAGGTGGGGCCGGGCTGCCGGGTCTCGCACACCTTCGACCTGACCTTCGACCCCTCCGTCTTCGACCTGTTCGTCACCTGGGGCGGCGGCGCGACCCTGGTGGTCCCGCAACGCACCGAACTGCTGGAACCGATCCGGTACGTCGTCGAGCGGTCCGTCACACACTGGTTCTCGGTGCCGTCGGTCGTCTCGGTCTCCGCGAGCCTGGGCAAGCTGCCGGCGGGCGAGGCGGCCGACCTGCGGTACGGGATCTTCATCGGCGAGCAGCTGACGGAGCGGCAGGCCCGGCTGTGGGCCGAGGCCGCGCCGAAGGCCCGTATCGAGAACGTCTACGGGCCGACCGAACTCACAGTCGCCTGCACCGAGTTCCGGCTCGCGCAGGACAGCGGAGAGTGGCCCGCCACCTCGAACGGCACGATCCCCATCGGCCCGGTCTACGGGTTCCTCGACCACGTCGTCCTCGGTGAGGACGGCCTGCCCGCCGAGGAGGGCGAGCTGTGCGTCCGAGGCTCGCAGCGCTTCGACGGCTACCTCGACCCGGCCGACGACCGCGGCAGGTTCCTCGCGTACGACGACGCCGACGGCCGCCCCGCCGAGGTCTACCGGGGTGAGACCCCGCTCACCCCGGCCCACTGGTACCGCACCGGCGACCGGGTGCGCCTCGAACACGGCACCCTCACCCACCTCGGACGGCTGGACAACCAGGTCAAGGTGCGCGGCTACCGCATCGAGCTCGGCGAGATCGAGTCCGCCCTGCGCCGCCACCCCGCCCTGGGCGACGCCGTCGTCCTGGCCGTCCCCGGGCCCGCCGAGACCGAACTCGTCGCCTGCTACACCGGCGAACGGCTCAAGGGCACCGACATCATGCTCTGGCTGCGCAAGCAGGTGCCCGTCCACATGGTCCCGCGCCGCTACGAGCACCTCGACACGATGCCGCTCAACCCCAACGGCAAGATCGACCGCCCGGCCCTGAACCGGGAGTTCACCCGCGCCACGTCCGAAGGGACCCGGTGACCCTGCATGGCCCTGTCCCTCTCCACCCTGCTGCGTGACCTCAAGCCGCCCTCGCCCGTCGTCAGGGTGCTGGCGGTCAGCAACCTCGCCCGGACCGTGGCGAACGGCTTCCTGCTGTCCGTCACCGTGCTGTACTTCATGCGCGCCGTGGGCATCCCCGCCGCGAGCGTCGGCCTCGGCATGACCGTCGCCGCCGTGCTGGCCATGCTCGTCAGCATCCCGGCGGGCCGGCTCTCCGACCGGTTCGGCTCGCGCACCACCTCCGTCGTGTTCGGCGTGGTCCAGGGCGTCATCGTCTGCTGCTACGCCCTGACCGGCGGATTCTCCGGCTTCCTCCTCGTCGTCGCGCTCGCTTCGATGGCCGATGCCGGCGGCGCCGCGGCCCGCGGCGCGCTCATCGCCGAGGCCCTGCCGCCGGCCGAGCGGGTCCCGGCCCGGGCCTACCTGCAGTCCGTCATCAACGTCGGCCTGTCCCTGGGCACCCTGCTCGGCGGCACC
This sequence comes from Streptomyces sp. NPDC059443, assembly GCF_042750105.1. NCBI lineage: Bacteria > Bacillati > Actinomycetota > Actinomycetes > Kitasatosporales > Streptomycetaceae > Streptomyces > Streptomyces sp. NPDC059443. The sequence goes on from NZ_JBHYVM010000013.1 coordinate 46,996, forward strand.
GCCCTCGCCGCCGACTCGGCCGCCCTCTACCGTGTCCTGCTCGCCGCCGCCGGCGTGCTGTTCGTCGCCGCCGGGCTGATGTGCCTGCCGCTGCCCCGGACCCGGGCCGGCGGCGGGAGTCCGGGGGAGGAGCGCCGGAACGTCCTGCGCGACATCCCGTTCGTGGTGGTAGCCGTGCTCAACGCCGTACTGGTCCTGGGCACCGACGCGCTGCTGACGGTAGCGCTGCCCCTCTGGATCGCGGAGCGGACCGACGCACCGGTTTCGCTCTTCGCCGGGCTGATCTTCATCAACACCGCGATGTGCGTGCTGTTCCAAGTGCGCATGAGCAAGGGCTCCGAGGACGTCCCGGGCGGAGCCCGCGCGATGCGCAGGGCCGGCATCCTGCTGGCCGTCTGCTGCGCCTGCTTCGCGCTGTCCGCCGGGCAGCCCGCCTGGGTCGCGGCCGTCTGCCTGGTCGTCGGCGCCGTGGTCCACGTATGCGGGGAGATGCTGCACTCGGCCGGATCCTGGGCCCTGTCGTACGAGCTCTCGCCCTCGAACGCCCACGGCCAGTACCAGGGCATGTTCAACCTGGCCCAGCGCGTCGGCGGCGCCGTCACCCCGGCCCTGACCACCGTCGTGATCATCGGCTGGGGCTGGCCGGGATGGGCGCTCTTCGGCGCCGTCCTGCTGGCCGGCGGCCTGGCCACACCGGCCGTCGCTCGCTGGGCGCAGAGCACCCGCGCCACCGAGCCCGATCCCCAGCCCGATCCCCAGCCCGATCCCCAGCCCGATCCCCAGCCCGGGAAAGAGGCGCCGCGAGCGGCGCCCGCCCCGGCCTGACCGAGGCGTTCCCGGGGGCGACCGCGCTCGGCGCGGGCCCCGCGTACAGAGAGAGAAGCATGGACTTCAGCCTGTTCTACTTCGGCAACGACAGCACGGCGGCGGACGACGGGAACCGGTACGACCTGGTCCTTGAGGGCGCCCGGTTCGCCGACACCCACGACTTCACCGCGGTGTGGACGCCCGAGCGGCACTTCCACGCCTTCGGCGGCCTCTATCCCAACCCGGCCGTGACCGGCGCGGCCATCGCGGCCGTCACCAGCCGCGTCGCCATCCGCGCCGGCAGCGTCGTCGCCCCGCTCCACCACCCCCTGCGCATCGCGGAGGAGTGGTCGGTCGTCGACAACATCTCCGGCGGCCGCGTGGGCCTCGCCTTCGCCTCCGGCTGGCACGCCACCGACTTCGCGCTGCGCCCCGAGGCCTACGAGAACCGCCGCGACGTGCTCCTCGACTCCGTCCGCACGGTCCGCGGACTGTGGCGCGGAGAGGAGATCGAGGTGCTCGACGGCAGCGGCGCCCCGCAGCGGGTCCGCTCCTTCCCCCGCGCGGTCCAGTCCGAGCTGCCCGTGTGGATCACCAGCGCGGGAGGAGTCGAGACCTTCCGCAACGCCGGCGCCCTGGGCGCGGGAATCCTGACCCATCTGCTGGGCCAGGACATCGACGAGCTCGCCGGCAAGATCGCCGCATACCGCGAGGCGTACGCGGCCCGTCCCGGCGCGGACGGGTCCACCGGGCACGTCGTGGTCATGGCCCACACGTATCTGGACCAGGACGAGGAAGCCGCTCGCACCCTCGTGCGCGATCCGCTCACGGCCTACCTGCGCACCTCCGTCAACCTGCTCCTCGGCTCACAGGCGCACGGCAGTGCCCGCCGCGTCGACCCGGCCAAACTCCGCGACAAGGACCTCGACTTCCTTGCCGCGCGGGCCTTCGACCGGTATTACGAGGACGGCGCGCTGCTGGGCACGGTCCCCAAGGCCGCGCGGGTCGTGGAGCGGCTGAAGGACCTCGGGGTGGACGAGATCGCCTGCCTCATCGACTTCGGCCTGCCCGCCAAGGTGGTCCTCGACGGGCTCGACACCCTCGATGAGCTCCGGAGGATCAGCGCATGACCGCCCAAGGACCGCTCTCGGCGGTGGCCGACAAGCCCCACTCCGCATCCCGCCCCGCCACATCCACCACCTGCGCATCCGGCGCGGCCGGTCCCGACGCCGAGGCGCCCGGCCGCCGCTTCCGGCGCACCGCGGGCCGCTTCCCGACCGGCGTCACCGTCGTCACCACGCTCGACCAGGGCCGGCCCCACGGTACGACGGTGAACTCCTTCACGACCGTCTCGATGGACCCCTGCCTGGTCCTCGTCGCCCTCGGGCGCCGCTCCCGGCTGCACGACAAGATCCTGGCGTCCTCGGCCTTCACCGTCAGCGTGCTGTCCGACACCCAGGAGGACGACGCGCGCTGGTTCGCCAACCCGGCCCGCCCGGCCGGCGCCGAGGCCTTCACCGGCCGCCCCTGGCGACCCGCCCCGTACTCGGGCGCGCCCATCCTCCTCGACGGCGTCGCCTACTTCGACTGCGCGGTGGAGGAAGCCCGCCGGGCCGGGGACCACACCCTGCTGGTGGGCCGCGTCGAAACGTTCGGCGTGCTCTGCGACCGGCCCGCGCTGACCTTCGCCGACAGCGCGTTCACGCCACGAGAGGGGCGGCTGTGACCCTCGTGTACATGTTCCCGGGCCAGGGCTCGCAGCGCGTGGGCATGGGCGGCGAGCTCTTCGCCCGCTTCCCCGACCAAGTCGCCGAAGCCGACCGGGTCCTCGGATACTCCGTCGGCGAGCTGTGCCTGCGGGACCCGCAGGAGAGGCTCGGGCAGACCAGGTTCACCCAGCCCGCGGTCTACGTGGTCAACGCGCTCGCCTACGCCGCCGCACGCGCCGACGGCAAGCCCGCTCCGGACGCCGCCGTCGGCCACAGCCTCGGCGAGTACAACGCCCTCGCGGCGGCCGGGGTGTTCGGCTTCGCCGAAGGACTGCGCCTGGTCGCGGCCCGGGCCGAAGCCATGTCCCGGGTCGCGGGCGGCGGCATGTGCGCGGTCATCGGCATGGACGAGGCGGTGATCCGGCTGCTGCTGCGTCGGGCCGGGCTCGAAGCCGTCGAGGTGGCCAACCACAACACCGCCGACCAGACCATCATCGGGGGCCCGGTCGCCAAGCTGGACACGGCCGCCGCCCTCCTCAAGGACTCCGGCGCCCGCAGCGTACGCCGACTGCCGGTCAGCGGCCCGTTCCACACCGGCCACATGTCCGCCGCGGCCGAGGAGTTCGGCCGCCTGCTGAGCCGCACGCCCTTCGCGGCCCCGGCCTTTCCCGTCATCGCGAACCGCACGGCCCGCCCGCACTCCGCCGGCGAGCTGGCCGGCGTACTCGCGGAGCAGATCGACCACCCGGTGCTGTGGCGGCAGACCGTCGAGGCCCTGCTCGACACCGACCCGGACACCGTGTTCGAGGAACTGGGGGACAGCACCGTCCTCACCCGCATGCTGCGCGCGATCCGCACCGAAAGGTCCGCCCGATGAAGACCCGAGTATCCGCCGTCATCCGGCCCCGCCCCGTCGACGACCCGGCACTGCGCCTGTTCGTCCTGCACCACGCGGGCGGATCCCACCTCGCCTACACCCCCTGGGTCTCCCACTTCCCCGCCGACTGGGACGTGTGCCTCGTCGAGGCACCCGGTCGCGGCCCGCTCAGCGGAATGCCGGCACAGGTGAGCACCGAGGCCCTGGCCGCCTACCTGCTGGAGGACCTGCTCCCCTGGATGGACGCGCCCTTCGCCTTCTTCGGGCACAGCATGGGCGCGCTCGTCGGGTACGAACTGACGCTCCAGACCGTCGAGCGAGGCCTCGAACCTCCGGTCTGGCTGGGGATCTCCGCGTGCGAGACCCCGTTCGAGGAGGAGCCCCCCGGTGCCCGGGAGCCCCTGCACACCATGGCCGGTCCGGACCTGCGCACCGCACTGGCGGCCATGGGCGGACTGCCCCCGGCCATCCTGGAAGACGACGAGGTCTGGGCCCTCTACGAGCCCCGCCTGCGCGCCGACTTCCAGCTCGTGGAAAGCTGGCGCCCCCGCCCCGCCGGACGCTCCCGGATCCCCGTGCCCTGCTCCCTCTTCGGCGGCGAGGAGGACCACGTCGTGACTCCGGCCCAGCTGGCGGCCTGGTCCGACGGGGCCGACCAGCTGCTCGGCGAACACCTCTACCCGGGAGCGCACTTCTACTGGGACGATCAGATCGATCTGATCGCCGCCCAGATCGTCGAGGAGATCGACACTGCGGTACCGGGCCTCGCGACCTGGTAACACCGCCCCGGGGGGCCCCGCCGCCGCCGGGGGCGCGCGCGGGGGACACCACCGGGGGCGGCGCCCGCCCAGCTGCGGGCGGGGCGGGGGCGGCAG